>CALBPG010000022.1 GCA_937899065.1 uncultured Allomuricauda sp. | reverse complement strand
AAAGAAAAAGAAAAAGTCACTGCTGTTCTTCCCAACGCCTTCTCCACTCAAACGCTCAAAACTTTGTTCCCAAAAAATGAAATAAATTCCGCTACGCTCTGCCTTACCTCTAATTACCTTTTCTGGATGTAAGTCAAATTGATGGTAATACGCATATAACATGGGTGTAATGGTCAAAGCAAACACCAAAATCGCCAGTAAAATTTTCCAACTGAGTACCCGATTCCATTTTCGCGTATAGGCCAAGTGACAAATCAAACTGACACCAATGACCAGTAAAGCAATTTGTCCTTTGGTCGAAAATGCAATCCCAGCTGCAAAAGCACCTAAAGCGATGTTACCCAGCCTTCCTTTTTCGATGTAAGCCACCAATTGCCAAATGCTGAAAATTGTGAATCCGGTAAGTACTGCATCTGTACGGACGTCAATTGTAGCTAAAACAATGGTTTGGGCCGTCATGAAAATGAGGGCTGAAAATCTACCCACATCTTTATTGTAAAGTAGCCTTCCAAGCCCGAAACAGCTATATGCTCCAAGAAGAATCGACAAAATACCGGGAATACGATACGCCCAGTCATAAATCCCAAAAATCTTAAAAGAAAGGGCTGCCAGCCAATAGTGCATGTGCGGTTTGTCCAAATATTCTTCTGTTCCCTTAAAAAGGTTCAGAAAATCATTTTCCTGTACCATCCGCATGGCCATGACGGCAAATTGGGCAGAGTCATTTTCCAAAAGTGTGACGAACATCCCCAAGATGTAGACAATGACTATCAAAGCCATTAAAAACCAATACCTTAAGGATGATATCATACCCAGATTTTTTCGAATGCAAATATAGATAACTTGGCAAATAACCACCCAAAGAAAGCACCGATGAAAATACCCGTAACCACATCCAAAGGAAAGTGAACGCCCAAGTAGATTCTGCTATAGGCAACCAGCATGGCCCAAACCAAAATCAAAATTCTCCAGCCTGCTGACAACTTTTGAATCAATACCGTAATCACAAAGCAAGATAGGGCCGTGGCATTCGCGGCGTGGGCAGAAAAGTAGCTGAACTTTCCTCCGCAAGAGGCTTTTACCAAACGGAACATCTCCTCCAATTCGAGGTCATGGCAAGGTCGTAATCGTGCTACTCCATATTTAAAAAAATTGGCCAACTGGTCCGTAGCAGTTATCAATAAAGCAATAGCTACCAAGCAGGTTAACGTCCGTTTTGCACCTAATTTTTTAAAGAGCAGAATAAGAAAAAGTAAATAAACAGGGATGGCGTAATATTTATTGGTCACCACAAGCCAAAACCCATCCCATAATGGCGTGCCCAAGTTGTTTAGGTATATAAATACCTCCTTATCCCATTGCACCAAAGACTCCAACATCCTTATTCTTCGTATCGGGATACTTCTCTATCGTAAAAAGCATTGGCAGAAGAAATGAGTTCTTCCATCACATTGGCCAACTCGGTTTCATCCTCTTTGGCAAACTCTTCCAACCACTCGACTTCATCGTCTTCCAAATTGACTATAAATCGTGGGTATTCCGTATGGATGATGTAAATCCCATTTGGATAGTCTGTGTTATCTCCGAGTAAAAACTTAGGTAATTGCATGTACAAGGGAAAATTTAGTGGTGCTTTCAGGCAAAACTTCCACAGAATTATGAAAGGTTTTAGGCTTCTACGGGATGCACCTGTCGAATTCTTTTTTTGGTTAAATAGTTGAATCGAAGGTACAACATTATCGCCGAAGCGGTTAGCCCAATCAACAATCCCATCCATATACCGGAACTCTTCATTGGGGTGAAAAGACCAAAATAATAGCTCACTGGGAAGCCAATGACCCAATAGGCTATAAAAGTGATGAAGGTTGGGATTTTCACATCTTGCAAGCCCCGAAGGGCGCCCAAAACCACCACCTGAATTCCATCTGAAATTTGAAAGAAGGCCGCAATCAGCAATAATTTTGCTGCAATAGCGATTACTTCCACATTATCCGCTTGGTTCAAAGGGTCATCAACATCGAGGTATACTGTTGGCAGCCAAAACCTGCCCAATAAAAAGAGGGCCGCAAAGATTATCTCCAAAATCAGCGTCAATAGGAAAATAGATTCTCCTATCCGTTTTAAGGCTTTGAAATCTCCCTTACCTTTTTGTTTTCCTAAGCGGACCATAGAGGCAAACCCCAATCCCATACCCACCATAAAGGTCATGCTACTCAAGTTCAAGGCAATTTGATTGGCGGCTTGGGCATTCTTTCCTAAAACACCACTAAGCCATATCGCTGCAGTAAAAATCGCAACTTCGAAGAACATTTGTAGCGCAGATGGAAAGCCCAACCCAATGATTTTTTGAAACACTTTATTCTCCAAAATCTTGAGATTGAATCCAGTGACATAAAATTCGAAACGCTTTTTGCGTTTGAGCAAAAACCAAATAAACACTACCAAGATAAAGCGGGATAAAAGCGTACCAATCGCAGCGCCGCCAATACCCATTTTCGGAAAACCAAACGAACCAAAAATGAGCAGATAGTTCACTACGATATTGACCACATTCGCCAAAATCGTTGCATACATGGGATACCTGGTTTGGGAGAGTCCTTCCGAGAATTGCTTGAACGCCTGGAACATAATCAAAGGGACCAAGGAAAAAGCAACCAATTCCAAATACGGTATGGCCAGAACCACAACTTCTTCGGGCTGGTCCATATGGTACATCAGCGGCTTGCACAAAAGAATAATCGCAAACAGTGACAATCCGAGCAAAGTACAGAGCACCAAACCATGCTTTAATGCACTTTTGGCACCCATTTTATCTCCAGCGCCATCTGCTTCAGCGACTAAAGGGGTAATCGCAGTGGAGAAGCCAATCCCCAAAGACATCGCTATAAACACAAAACTGTTTCCCAAGGATACAGCAGCTAGTTCAGCAGCGCCCAATTGCCCTACCATAATATTATCAGCCAAAGCCACGAAGGTATGCCCTAGCATTCCCAGGATTACTGGAGAAGCCAAGCGTAAATTATATCGGAATTCTCGGGTATATTGCTGTAACACGACCTTTGATTAGGACGCCAAAGATAGCGGGAATCCTATCAAATAAGACCGCCTTTATGAGATGAGTTATTAATAATTATGAGGTCTAAATTTGCTTGGCTTCTTCCCAAAAAACGTCCATTTCTGCTAGCGACATTTCCTTTAGGGTTTTGCCCGCTTCTTTCGCTTTTTTCTCTAGGTATTGAAAGCGTTTTATGAACTTCTTGTTCGTTCGTTCCAAAGCATTTTCAGGATTGATGTCCAAGAAACGGGCATAGTTCACCATGGAAAAAAGTACATCGCCAAATTCGGCTTCCATTTTGGACTGGTCTCCGTCTTTGACCTCTTCTTGGAATTCTTCTAGTTCTTCGGTCAATTTTGCAAATACCTGTTGGGGTTCTTCCCAATCAAAACCTACGCCAGCAACTTTTTCTTGAATGCGGTTTGCTTTTACCAAGGCCGGCAAACTTTGGGGAACACCTTGCAATACACTTTTCTTGCCTTCCTTCAACTTGAGGTTCTCCCAATTTCGTTTTACATCTTCCTCATTTTCCACTTCAACGTCACCATAAATATGAGGATGGCGACTAATCAGTATTTCACAAAAACCGTATTCAACTTCAGCGATATCAATGGCTTTTATATCTGAACCTATTTTGGCGTAGAAAACAATATGCAAAAGAAGGTCCCCCAACTCTTTTTTGACTTCTTCCAAATCATCTTCCAAAATGGCATCTGCCAACTCGTACGTCTCTTCGATAGTCAAATGCCGCAAGGATTGCATGGTCTGCTTCCGGTCCCAAGGACATTTTTCACGAAGCTCATCCATTATGTTCAATAAACGGGCAAAAGCAGCTATTTCTTTGTTTTTTGGTTGCATATGTTAATAGATCCGTTGCATCTTTGAAAGATAAAGCAAGTCAGATGAAAGTTAAAAAAACCCAAGGCTTATATTTGGGCTAATTTCGACTAATCAATAGCGTTACACAAGACAAACTCAAATGACTTTCAAAAATCCTTTTCAACTAGGATGCTTTATCAGCTTTATGTTTTTGAACACGATGCTAATGGCACAAACAACCGACACAAATACTAAAATAGAAGACCTTTTGGCCCAAATGACTTTGGAAGAAAAAGTCGGCCAAATGAATCAATACAATGGCTTTTGGGACGTTACCGGACCTGCTCCGGAAGGTGGAAATGCCGCTATTAAATACGAACACCTGAAGAAGGGCTGGGTGGGTTCCATGTTAAACGTAACGGGAACCGAAGAGGTGCGAAAATTACAAAAGCTCGTAGTGGAAGAATCCCGTTTGGGAATTCCTTTGATTTTTGGCTACGACGTCATTCATGGGTATAAAACCCTTGCCCCCATCCCTTTGGCAGAATCAGCAAGTTGGGATTTGGAAGCGATTGAAGAATCTGCTCGCGTTGCCGCTGTGGAAGCCTCTGCTGTGGGGCTCAATTGGACCTTTGCCCCAATGGTCGATATTTCACGGGACCCTAGATGGGGTCGAGTGATGGAAGGTGCTGGTGAAGACACCTATCTGGGTATGCAAATCGCTAAAGCTCGAGTAAATGGATTTCAAGGAAAGGATTTATCCCAACCCAATACCATTGCGGCTTGTGCCAAGCATTTTGCTGCCTATGGGTTTGCCGAAGCAGGAAAAGAATACAATACTACCGACATTGGTACTTCTACCTTGTATAATACGGTATTACCACCCTTTAAAGCGGCTGTGGATGCGGGCGTAAAAACGGTAATGAATGGATTCAATTTGTTGAATGGCGTACCGGTTACCGGAGATGCTCATTTGCAACGTGACATTCTAAAAGGCAAATGGGGATTTGAAGGTTTTGTGATTTCAGACTGGGCCTCTATTTCTGAAATGGTACCCCATGGTATCGCCAATGATTTAAAACATTCTGCAGAACTCGGTGCAAAAGCGGGTTCCGATATGGATATGGAATCGTACGCCTATGTTCGCCATTTGGCGGATTTGGTCAAGGAAGGTAAAGTTCCAGAAGCACTAGTTGATGATGCTGTTCGTAGAATTCTTAAGGTGAAATTTGAACTAGGACTTTTTGATGACCCGTATCGATATTGCGATGCCAAACAAGAAGAGGCTTTATTATACCATGAAGACCATAAAGCAAGTGTGCAAAATATGGCTCTGAAATCCATGGTTTTGCTTAAAAACGAAAACACGTTGTTGCCGTTGGCCAAAGACCAAACGAAAATTGCCGTAATAGGCGAGTTGGCGGCTGAAAAAAATAGTCCACTCGGTAGCTGGCGTCTAGGCTCGGATGATGGCACGGCCGTTTCTGTATTGGAAGGACTTAAACAGTTTTCCGATAATGTTACATACGCTTCAGGTCCGAAGGTTTTTGGTGAAAATGCAAACTTCTTGAATGAAGTAGTGGTCAATACCGAAGATACTTCCGGTATGGATGAAGCTGTGGCATTGGCCAAAAATTCCGAAGTGGTTGTTATGGTGTTAGGAGAACACGGTTTTCAAAGTGGAGAAGCCCGAAGTAGAACGGAGCTGGGGCTGCCAGGCTTGCAACTTGATTTATTAAAAGCAGTACAAGCTGTCAATCCCAATATTGTTTTGGTACTAATGAACGGAAGACCCCTTACCATCACCTGGGAAGCGGAGCATATTCCCACCATCTTAGAAGCATGGCAATTAGGTACAGAAAGCGGCAACGCTATCGCAAAAGTCTTGTTTGGGGCGTACAACCCCAGTGGAAAACTGCCAATGACTTTCCCAAGAAGCGTTGGGCAGATTCCTATTTATTACAACCACTTCAATACGGGTCGACCCAATCCCGAACCCAATGTATTTTGGTCCCATTATAGTGATGAAGAGAATACGCCCTTGTATCCGTTTGGCCATGGATTGAGCTATACCAACTTCGCCTACGAGGATTTGAAAATCAATGTTAGGGATGACGGCACAGTTAAAGTAAACGCCAAAGTGACCAACACGGGAGATGTTTTTGGTGAAGAAGTTGTACAACTTTATATCCAAGACAAAAAAGCGAGTATCGCAAGGCCCGTACAAGAACTCAAAGGGTTCCAAAAAGTGGGAATACCCGCAGGTGAAACCAAAACACTTACCTTTATCCTTACCGATAAGGAACTAGGTTTCTTCAACCATAAACATGAGTTTGTGGTTGAACCTGGTAAATTTGGTATAATGGTTGGCGGAAGTTCCGCTGATGGTTTGAAAGGTGGTTTCACTAAAAAATAAGCGTATGCAATGGTCCAAAATTTGGGTTCTTTTTTTCCTCTGGAATGCGTTGACTTATGGTCAAAATAGTTTTCAAGAAGAAGTGTTGGAAATCCAAAAACGTTTGGACACGGTTGAAAAAGGAACCAAAACAAGGGTTGTTTTTACGGGAAGCTCAAGTATAAGACTATGGGATGATATCGTTACTCGTTTTACAGAGGTCTAAGTTTTGAATACCGGTTTTGGCGGCTCCCATTGTTCCGATTTACTGTACTTCATACAAGAACTGGTACTAGATTATGAACCAGACCGGGTTTTCATTTATGAAGGCGACAATGACATCTTTGCCAAAAAAAAACCTAAAAAAGTCATTGAAACGTTCACTTCTGTTTTGGAGATATTGGAGAAGGAAAGGCCTGACCTAGATATTGTTTTGATTTCTACCAAACCCAGTATTGCCCGATGGCATTATCGTGGTCGCTACAAAAGATTGAACAAACGTTTACGCAAGCTTGTTGAGGAAAAACCAAAAGTATCTTATGTAGATGTTTGGGACGTGATGCTCAACGGTAGAAAATTGAACCGAACCCTCTTCATTGAAGATGGGCTTCATATGAATTCAACCGGATACGATATCTGGTACGGAGTTTTAAAACCTTTAGTAGTGGCAACCCAATGAAAAAGAAGCATGTTTTGCTGGGCTTCATTGCCTTTGTGTTGATGGCATGCCAGCCCGAGCCTCTAAAAATCAATTTTCCCAAAACTGATTTGACCGATGTGGCAATAATACCAAAACCAGTATCAGTTGACCCAACGCATTCCGCGTTTGGACTACATCAAAATATCACCGTATCAACCAATCTCCAAACAGATTCTTTACAAGAATTATCCGCTTATTTGTCAAAATCGCTTGAATCTCTTTTGGGAAATGATACCATTCAGAGAGAAAGTCCGTTTAAAATTCACCTATATATTTTGGATAGCATTGCGGAATTAGATTCCGCGGAATCCTATCAATTGGAGATTCAAGAGGAGGGTTTGCACATCCGTTCCAAAACTACAGAAGGTGTCTTTCGCGGGATTCAAACCCTTTTGCAACTCATTCCGGAAAAAAGTAACGACACCCTTGCCCCATTCAAAATTTGGCCCATTCCTTCGGGAATGATTCAAGATGCACCGCAATATGCTTATCGCGGCACCATGTTGGATGTTGCGCGACACTTCTTCACTGTGGAAGAGGTAAAAAAACATATGGATATCCTTTCCTTTTATAAAATCAATGTGCTGCATTTGCATCTTTCAGATGACCAAGGCTGGCGGATTGAAATCAAGTCTTGGCCCAAGTTGGCCGAAGTAGGTGGACAAACTGAAGTTGGGGGTACACCTGGTGGATACTACACTCAGGAAGACTACAAAGAAATTGTGGCCTATGCCCAAAAAAAGTTCATCACGATTGTTCCTGAAATTGATATGCCAGGACATACCAATGCTGCTTCTTTAGCTTATCCTTTGTTGGACGGAACAGGAAAAACCATCAAACCTTATACTGGAATGCGGGTTGGATTCAGTTCGTTCAACACGCGCGATGAGGCGGTGTATGCCTTTATCGACGATGTCGTTCGCGAAATCGCTGAATTGACTCCTGGACCCTATTTACATATTGGAGGGGATGAAAGCCATGCCACCAAAAAAGTGGACTATAATTATTTTGTGGAACGAGTTGAAGGTATCGTTAAAAGTCATGGCAAAAAAATGATGGGATGGGATGAAATCGCTACAACAAACCTTTCCTCAGAAACGGTAGTACAATTTTGGAATAACACTGAAAATGCATTAAAAGCCGCACAGAACAAGAATCAAATCGTGATTTCATTAGCGAAGAAAATGTACTTGGACATGAAATATGATGCCGACTCCAAATTCGGATTGGATTGGGCGGGTCTTATTCCTGTAGATTCGGCTTACACTTGGTATCCCGATAAGTATGTTAAAGGCTTGGAACCTAAAAACATTCTAGGTCTTGAAGCTCCCCTTTGGTCGGAAACTATTAGCAATAGTGCTGAATTGGAGTATTTGGCTTACCCCAGAGTCATTGGACATGCAGAATTGGCTTGGTCAAAACCCGAACATTTGAATTGGGCTGAATATCGAAAACGTTTGGGAAAACATACGCGTCATCTAGAGCGTTTGAACGTAAACTTTTACCGTTCCACTTTGGTCGATTGGGAATAAAGTTTATTCCTCTTCTGCGGCAGCCTCTTCATCTTTGGCTTCCTCAAAATCGGTAATTCCATTCTCGACCAGTAGGTTATACCACTGCACTATTTTTTTGATATCGCTGGCGTATACTCTATCCTCATCGTAGTTGGGCAACACCTCAAAGAAATATTCCTCCAGTTGGATTTTTTCGGCCTTGTGGCTAATAGCCGTCTTTTTTCCAGCTTCTTTTTCTTTTATTTTTTGGAAAACCGTACGTAAAGGCACTTCTTCTTCCAAAGTATAAATTGCAATTTCCGATAGAACGCTGACATTGTTCCGCATACCCACGGTGATGCGTTTTCCATCAATTAGGGATTCACCCACGAATCCTGTTCTAGTTTGGGTCAAGAGTTTGTATAAACCGGGCTTACCCCCTATGGAAAGTATTTTTTCCAATGCCATATGCTCCAATTTTAAAGATGCAAAAATAGCTTATCCTTGGTTGGAAATGCTACTATCTTGTTTTTTTTGCGTTGGGAAATCGCATTTTATAGTCCACTTTGATTTTCCCTTTTGAAATTTTATCCAAACGACTTTTCAAAAGTCTTTTCTTTAACGAAGAAAGCTTATCCGTAAATAAAATACCTTCGATATGGTCGTATTCATGTTGAATGACCCTGGCCAGCAGACCTTCGTAGGTTTCTGTGTAGGTTTCGAAGTTTTCGTCTTGATACTCAATTGTGATTTGGGCCTTCCGCTTCACGTCTTCCCTTACATCGGGAATACTTAGACAACCTTCATTAAAATCCCAAGCTTCACCGTCTTCCTCTAAAATTTTGGCATTAATGAATACCTTTTTGAAGCCATTCAAGGACTTTTGTTCTTCAGGAGAAAGGTCTTCATCATCCGAAAAAGGAGTAGTGTCCACTAAAAATAAACGAATGGGCAATCCTACTTGCGGTGCTGCCAATCCAACCCCATGGGCATTGTACATCGTCTCCCACATATTTGTAATGAGCACGGACAAATTGGGAAATTCCTTATTGATTTCCTTGGCTTTTTTTCGGAGTACAGGCTCGCCGTACGCTACAATGGGTAAAATCATTTTACTGTATTCTATCAAGATAGGCTTGCAAAATCAGTGTTGCGCTGATTTCATCTACGAGTCCTTTCTGTCTTCTTTTACTTTTTTTCATACCGGAATCTAGCATCGATTGAAATGCCATTTTCGAAGTGAATCTTTCGTCTTGTCGTTCAATTTTCATATCCGGCATTTTAGTATTCACTATCGCAATGAAAGCCTGAATTGCTTTTTCAGATTCTGATGGTGAATTGTCCATTTGCTTGGGCAAGCCCAAAATCAACTTCTCCACCGTTTCCCTTTGGCAGTAGTCCTCCAAAAAGTCCATGAGCTTTGAGGTGTCAACCGTGGTAAGACCCGAGGCAATAAGCTGGAGTTCATCCGTTACCGCTATTCCGGTTCGAACGGTTCCATAATCGAGTGCCATGAGTCTTGCCAAATTCCAAATTTTGGCAAAAATAACCTTAAAAATGTTATCTCCGTAAAAGGGATATGCTTTTACAAAAAAGCCCCCTATTTTTGACAAAAATCCAAAAATGACAGCAGTACAGCAACAGATAGAAGCCGCTTGGGAAAACCGAGAACTTTTAAAATCCAGCGAAACACAAACCGCCATACGAAGCGTAATAGACCAAATCGATGCAGGTACCTTGCGTTGTGCCGAACCTACGGCATCAGGTTGGCAAGTGAACGAATGGGTAAAAAAGGCAGTGGTACTTTATTTTCCCATCCAGAAAATGGAAGTGCTAGAAGCTGGCATATTTGAATATCACGATAAAATTCCTTTGAAAAGAGGCTATGCTGAAAAAGGCATTCGGGTTGTGCCACACGCCGTGGCAAGGCATGGTGCTTACATCTCACCTGGTACTATTTTAATGCCGAGCTACGTCAATATTGGAGCCTATGTGGATGAAGGTACTATGGTGGATACTTGGGCGACTGTTGGTAGCTGCGCTCAGATTGGCAAGAATGTGCATTTGAGCGGTGGTGTAGGAATTGGAGGTGTTTTAGAACCTCTCCAAGCTGCACCAGTAATCATAGAGGATGACGCTTTTATCGGCTCACGTTGTATTGTAGTAGAAGGTGTAAAAGTAGGCAAGGAAGCAGTTCTTGGAGCCAATGTCGTGCTAACGGCATCTACCAAGATTATTGACGTTACCCAAGAAAACCCTGTTGAACTGAAAGGAAGTGTTCCCGAGCGTTCTGTTGTGATTCCAGGAAGCTATACCAAGCAGTTTCCAGCAGGTGAATTCCAAGTACCTTGCGCATTGATTATTGGAAAGCGAAAAGAGAGTACCAACAAAAAGACTTCTTTGAACGATGCCTTGCGCGACCACAGTGTAGCGGTGTGATATGAAAAAATTTCTGGTCATACAACAAAAAATGATTGGAGATGTTCTTGCGAGCACACTGTTGTGTGAGCATTTAAAGCATCATTTCCTGAAAGCGGAGGTTCATTTTTTGATTCATTCCAACGCACTTCCCGTGGTGCAAGGAAATCCCTTTGTTGATCGAATACGCTTATTTGAACCGGAACATCGCAAAAATAAAATTGCATTTTTTAGATTTCTACGGGAAATTCGGAAAGAAAAGTATTCGGCTGTACTAGATGTTTATGGTAAACTTGAAACGAACCTTATCACCCTTTTCTCTGGAGCACCGATTCGTATTTCTTATGAAAAATGGTACACCAAGTTTGTTTATACCCATCTATTTCGGTATTCCTCAAATCCTGAAACGACCCTAGGCTGGGCGATAGAAAACCGACTGTTGCTGTTACAGCCGCTGATACCTAGATTGGAACACCCCAATTTGGAACCTAAGATTCATTTATCCGAGGGCGAAATCCAGACTGCCAAAGATTTTTTAAAAGACAATGAAGTTGATCTCAATCAGCCAATTTTGATGATTGGTATGTTGGGTAGTGGTCCTTCCAAAAGTTATCCGCTAGATTATCTGGCAGAAACTTTAAACCTTATTGCCGAACAATATGAGGGCACTATCTTATTGAATTATATCCCGAGTCAAAAAGACCAGGTAACGAAATTGCTTTCCAAATGTTCTGAAACGGCCAAGACTATTATTCGAGAAGATGTTTTTTGTCCTTCGCTGCGGGCATTTCTTTCGGTATTGAGTTTGTGTTCTGGATATTACGGGAATGAAGGTGGGGCAACCAATATGAGTAAAGCTTTGGGCCTCCCTAATTTCTCCATTTTTGCCCCTTGGATTTCCAAAAAAGGGTGGTTGACGTACAACACCAATCCCAAAAATCAAGGGGTTCATCTTTCGGATTTTGACGTCGCCATAAATGATATCCCTAAAAAAGAGCGAAAAAAGGACGTGCAGGCCTTCTATCGACGGCTAGAGCCGGAATTGTTCAAAAAACCGTTGATTGCGTTTCTAAAGAACCATATCCTTGCGGACCAATAGCACTTGGTACGCTTCGGTTACAATTTTCCATCCATTTTTTTCCATGTAGTCAATCACTAACTTGCCTTTTCCGCCATTGGGTAGGTCGCAATCGTCAATCAATACAATGGATTTATCGTGTAGTTTGCCTTCTATGTTTTTGAACTCGGCCAAATGGTGCTCTTGGCTTTTTCGTTGTACTTCTAGGTCGTTGCTGTAATCATAGCTGTCTAGATATAACAAATCCACTGCGGAATCAAAATTCTCGAGAAATACAAGTGAATCTGATAAATGAAGCTGAACAAAGTCGTCCAAATGCTGTCGGGTCACTTCTTCTTGTGCCCTCGCCACTGACGCTTCGCTGATGTCAACGGAATGAACGAAAGCACCATTTTCTTTAGCCCATTTTCCGAATACTAGGGTTGCCGCACCATTGCTTTTTGCCCCTTTGAGCCCTTCGCGGGAAGTACCCGTTTCAACAATGATTTTCGCTTGTGTGCGCTGCATCAGGTCCATCGTTTGCCTAAAGGTATCCCGCCGTTTTCTAAAGTCATATTTAAAAGGCATAAATGGATACAGGGATTTATGTTTGTAGAGTTTTCCAGCAAAAAAACCCACCACACCTAAAGCAAGAATAATGAGGATAATGTTCATTGGGCAAGTGTTAGCAAATGTGGGCTAAATATAGAACAAGAAATCACTTCTTTAAAAGATTAATCGTGGTTGCGATGGTAAAATGTTAATCCTGATAAATATTGACATGGCGAAAGCAACTCTTTTCAAAAGACAGCATCCTCTGATTGATATGGACTTTTTTTGAGTTTTGCTATTCCGAAAAAAGCAATAATCGAACCAATAAATTGAGAATATAAACAAACCGAAGTAGGTTTTTTGGGTTTTCAGTTGTTACATAAAAAAACAAGGTCGTAAACAATTTTTCGACAGTTTTTTTGTTATAATTTTGTAATACTTTAACAAGTACCCCAGTAACATCATGTCGCAGCGCAGTTCATCGTCTACTAAACTTACCACGTTGATAATTACCTATAACGAGATAGGATATATTGAACGTTGCGTGGAAGCGGTGGCTTTCTCTGACGAGATAATTGTGGTTGATTCCTACAGCACTGACGGCACTTATGAGTTCCTAAAGGAACAGCCTAACGTTAAAGTTGTACAACATCCTTTCGAAAATTTTACGGCCCAGAAATCGTACGCATTGAGCTTAGCTTCAAACGATTGGATTCTCTTTATTGATGCAGATGAAGTAGTTTCACCTGTATTGAAAGATGAAATCATAAGTACGATAAACGAGCCCAATCCACATGAAGCGTATTGGTTTTACCGAAAATTCATGTTTCAAAACAAACCTTTGAATTTTAGTGGATGGCAGACCGATAAAAACCATCGCTTGTTCCGCAAGAGCAAAGCGAAATTCACAGACCGAAAAATTGTTCACGAAACACTTGAAGTGGATGGCACTTCTGGAATCCTTAAAGAAAAACTGATTCATTTTTGTTATAAGGATTATGAAGATTATAAGGGTAAAATGTTGAAATATGGTCGCCTCAAGGCCAAGGAAGCTTTTTACAAAGAGAAGCAGTTCAACTATGTGCTAATGGTTGTAAAGCCGTTATGGAAATTCATTAACCACTATATAATCCGCTTTGGTTTTTTGGATGGAAAGAGGGGACTCATTATTTGTTATCTGAATGCCCTTGGCGTTTATGAGCGCTTTAAAGAGCTCAAAAAACTTGAAAAGAAGAACGAGCTCACCTACTATTTGGTAATGCCATAAAAAGTCCAGACAGCTTTCTGTTGTCGGGTAGTTTTACGTATCTCTTTATTCTTAGCAATCGATTCGGGAGTTTTGTACCCTCTTTTGTGGTCTAAATGCACACAAACCGCGCTATAGCGCAACTGCTTGGATTTGATTCCAAAATTGAAAAGACGCTCTCCTAATTCGCGGTCTTGACCTCCATATTGCATACGTTCGTCAAAACCATTTACATTCAAAATGTCCTTTTTCCAACCGGAAGAATTGTGACCGTTCCAACTGGCGTTGGTAGGTGTGAAAGTGTTCAAGAATTTCGAAACAATACCGCTAGCGGTTAATTTGTTGTTCTTAAAGGTTTTGGGAATCCCTTTTTCTTTCAACCAGTGAATATCAAAACAATGTTGCCGTTCAATATCATCAAGGGTAATCATTTTTGAAATATTCATCGGAAGCATGTAGTATCCCCCAGAAATAAAATGGTCCTTTTCTTTATTGATGTAGTGCACCTCCACGAAATCTTCCCTTGGAATACAATCGCCATCTGTCATGATGATATAATTGGCTTTGCACGCATGAACGGCCTTGTTGAGAATTCTGGACTTTTGAAATCCATCATCTTCTTGCCAAATATGCTCTATATGAAAGAAAACCTTGGATTTCATATCCTCCAACAACTCCTTGGTTTTCGGTCCAGAGCCATCATCAGCAACCACCACCTCAAAACTTTTGAATGTCTGGCAATTAAAACCCCACAACACCTTTTTTAACCACTCTTCGGAGTTGTAGGTGCTCACGATAACCGAAATTTTTGGAGTTTCTTCTCCTTTTCTCATAATCGGGTAAAAATAGAAATATTAATTGTTAGAACATATGTTAATTTAGTTCCAAATATTTTCCCTAAAAAATGAAGGTCAAAGAACTTCCCTTATCCCTCCTGACCCAAAAGCGCTTGCAACGATTCAATCCAAAGCAATCGAATTCAAACAAGTCAAAAATACCAGTGGTGGTTTCGCTGGCTTCTATTGCGTCGCGTTTGCATATCGTACATATCACGATAAAAAGCATTTTGAAACAATCTGTTTTACCTGAGCATTTGGTATTATGGTTGGGTGAAGAACTGCAGAACCAACTACCGAAAGAACTTTCAGAACTCGCCGGAGACCTTTTTTCAATCCGGTTCACAGATTATGGAAGTTCGCACCGAAAGCTGGTTGAACCTTTGTTATGCTTTCCTGATTTTCCGATAGTTACTTGTGATGATGATATGATGTATCGCGAAAACTGGCTTGAAAACCTATACCACGAACACTTAGAGCATCCTGAGGCGATAATTGCCAACCAAGCGAGAAACATCGCTTATGATAGTGATGGCAACCTGCTTCCCTACCACCAATGGACGACAAACTACCAAAATCCAAAAATTAAGAACACCGCTTTACCCATTGGTGCAGGCGGTACGTTGTATCCCCCAAATGTATTGGACGGTCAAGTTACCCATCAGGATTTATTTATGCAATTGGCGCCCAAAGCAGATGATTTATGGTTTAAAGCAATGGGATTACTGAAAGGAACAGAATCCAAGAAATCAAGTAGGATTACCAAGGAACCCATCCCTATCTTTGGATCTCAAAAGGAGTCGCTTAAAAAAACCAATATCGACGAAGACAAAAACACATCCCAATGGAGGGCACTCGATGCACATTTTGGTCTTTTTCAACTAATGCAAATCCATGGAACTGATTCAGGAAATCAATAACAGCATAGCTCAGTTAAACGAAGGCAATCTCATTCTGTATCCTACCGATACGGTTTGGGGCGTTGGATGCGATGCAACAAACCCCGAGGCGGTCAAAAAAGTATATGACCTTAAAAACAGAGAAGATAGCAAAGCACTTATCTGTCTTGTGGCGCATCAGGCCATGCTAGAGCGCTACGTGGAACAGGTACCTGAAGTAGCTTATGACATCATGGATTTGGCAACTAAACCAACCACAATTGTGTTTGACGCTCCCAAAGGTATTGCCTCCAACTTGGTGGCTGCCGACAATACACTTGCCATTCGGGTTGCATCGGACGAATTCTGTAAAAAACTAATCAACAAGTTTGGAAAGCCCATTGTATCCACTTCGGCCAACATTTCCGGTATGCCCACCCCTCAAGATTTTAAATCCATCCACCCAAATATTTTAAAAGGAGTAGACTATGTGGTAAATTTGCCATTGGTCAATAAAGACACCCCGCCATCATCCATTATTAAGTTAAGTAATGATGGCAAAGTAAAGGTCATACGAGAATAGAATGTCGCAGGAACGCTTTAGGGAAGCTCTCAATCTCAACATATTTCAAATCATTTCAGAAGCCGCAGCCGAAATAGGTCAAGAAACCTATGTCATTGGTGGTTTCGTGAGGGATTACTTTCTAGGCAGAAACACCCCGAAGGATATTGATATTGTTACGGTAGGCAACGGCATTGCTTTGGCAAAAAAAGTGGCGCAAAAGTTACCCAACCAACCAAAAGTATCTGTTTTTAAGAATTTTGGAACGGCCATGATTCATGCTGAGGATATGGAATTGGAGTTTGTTGGGGCTCGAAAAGAAAGCTATCGACAAAACAGTAGAAAACCAGTTGTGGAGAATGGGACATTAGAAGATGACCAAAATAGACGGGATTTTACCATTAATGCCTTGGCCATCTCCCTAAATCCAGAAAACTATGGTGCGCTACTCGACCCATTTGAGGGCAGAAAAGACCTCCAAGCAGGAATTTTGAGAACCCCATTGGCCCCGGCGGAAACCTACTCCGATGACCCTTTACGCATGATGCGGGCCATTCGTTTTGCCACACAGCTGAATTTTGAGATTGAGTTGGAATCACTTCAAGCCATAAGTGCTCAAAAGGACCGAATCCAAATTGTTTCGAAGGAGCGTATTGTGGACGAGTTGCATAAAATCATGTTAGCTCCCAAACCATCCATCGGTTTAAAACTGCTATTGGAAACAGGTCTTTTATCTTTTCTATTACCGGAACTAGAAGCGTTACTAGGCATTGAGGAAGTAGAAGGCCAAACCCATAAAGACAACTTTTGGCATACCTTGGAGGTAGTTGACAATATCTCCAAAACTACCGATAACCTTTGGTTACGGTGGGCTGCATTGCTACATGATATTGGGAAAGCTCCAACCAAAAAATTTCACCAAAAGATTGGCTGGACGTTTCATGGTCATGAATTTGTGGGGTCAAAAATGGTGTATCGCCTTTTCAAAAGATTACGAATGCCGCTGAATGAAAAGATGAAATTCGTTCAAAAAATGGTGCGAATGAGTTCAAGACCTATCATTTTAGCGCAAGACCATGTCACCGATTCTGCTGTAAGAAGGTTGGTTTTTGATGCTGGGGATCATGTGGATGACTTGATGATTCTTTGTGAGGCGGACATCACTACCAAAAACCCTAAAAAACAACGACGTTACCTAAACAACTTTAAGGTCGTAAGGCAAAAGATTGTCGAAGTTGAAGAGCGAGACCATGTTCGGAACTTCCAGCCCCCAGTAACGGGTGAGGAAATCATGAAGGCATTTGATTTAAAGCCTTCAAAAGAAATTGGAATCATCAAAGAAGCCATCAAAGAGGCTATTCTAGAAGGACAGATTCCCAACGAGCACAATGCGGCGTTTGACTTTATGATGGAGAAAGGAAAAACATTGGGATTAACACCAAGCAAAACATGAAACAGTATTTCATTTTTTTCGCCAAGCTCAGCCTGATTTTGGTATACCTCGTTATCGTTGCAGGTGCCGTGGTGCGTATGACGGGTAGTGGGATGGGATGCCCTGATTGGCCCAAATGTTTTGGTTATTACATTCCGCCAACAGATGCTGAAATCTTGCAATGGCAACCCAATCGCGAGTTTAAATCGGGGCAAGTGATTATCAAAGAGGAAGCATTGTTTGTCGCTCAAAAGGACTTTACTTCATCGGAAAGCTATGCCAAAGAAAACTGGACACCGTATACCAAACATGATTACGCGATTTTTAACGTCTGGCACACTTGGATTGAGTATATCAATCGACTAGTAGGAGCGTTGGCAGGTTTGGCCACGCTGTTTATGGCCTTATTTTCATTCTCCCTTTGGGGAACCAGACCACGATTGATTTTATTTTCATGGATAGTCGTTTTCGCCATGGGCTTTCAGGCCTGGCTGGGCGCAACGGTGGTCTATTCCGTACTTGAACCCCTTAAAATCACCTTGCACATGCTCATGGCTTTAGCCATTGTAGGCCTGCTATTGGTTATTTTAAGAAACAACTGGAATGTCAACTTCCCCCAGGTGTCTAGATGGACCAAAGTTTTCGTTTTGTTTGGAATGACGCTTACCCTAGCACAAATTGTAATGGGAACTCAAGTGAGACAGTTCGTAGACCATCAAATAGACCTGGTAGGTGAAAACGCTAAAAACCTTTGGTTGCAGCAGCCTGCAATAAACTTTTATGTGCACCGTTCCTTTTCCATTCTTGTGCTGCTCGTTAATGGTTGGATTTGGTGGGATTTTCGGAAAAAGGGATATCCCATGAAGTTCGCAAATGGTGTAATGGCCTGCATTGGCTTGGAAATCCTAACGGGTATTGCCATGTATTATGTTGATTTTCCCTTTGGTTCACAGCCTGCCCATTTGGTTTTAGCCTCCCTCCTATTTGGTTTTCAATTTGCATTACTCTTAACTATTTTTCAACAGCAAAAAGCGCTTAAAACTTCGTAACTTTACCCGCTATTTTATTTGTAATGATTTATAAAATTAGGGTCATACTCGACAGCGAAGAGGATATTTTCAGGGATTTGGAAATCGAGGAACACGCTACCCTCGAAGATTTGCACAATACCGTAACCCAGGCGTTTGGCTTTTTGGGTAACGAAATGGCTTCTTTCTATACTTGTGACGAACAGTGGAACCAAGACGAAGAGATTGCCCTCTTTGATATGGGTGGGTCTGAAGTGCGATTGATGGGCGAAACAGGAATGACTGATGTATTGACAGAAGAAAGTCCAAAACTGATATATGTCTATGATTTTTTGAGCATGTGGACATTCTTCGTGGAGCTTGCCGACATTGTTCCCAAGGAAGATGGTCGTAACTATCCTAACCTATTGTTCAGTTTCGGTGAATTACCCGATTCACCACCAGAGAAACGGTTTGAATCCAAACCTTCAATCGACTTTGATGATGTAACTGACCAATACGACGACCTTGATTTCGACGAAAACTGGAACTAATTCGCGTTAGTCCTTCTTTTCCTACTAAAAACATAAAACACTAATGTTCAATCTTTTTTCTGCCCAAATTGAAAGCCTATCCCTCCATCGCGTAGGGAACAAGAGTAAAAATGAACCAATGTTGCTTTCGAGTCAACCGCTGGATCTGAACGACGAACTCAATGGTTTGCTCAAAGAGTATTTCTTCAAATCCTTTCGTGAAAAAGAAGAGAACTACTTTCGTTTTTCCCATGAAGCAGACCTTGAATTCAACACGGTTTATGAAAGTGTCAAAAGCATTTTCGAGCAGCCTTCCCAAAATCATGCGGCTTCCCAAAAAATCGCTCAAGTTCTGCATGACCAATCCAATCACCCCCACATCAAAAATGGCGAGGTGTACGTGGCACATTTTACTGATGTACTGCTAGACAACGAGAAAATGGATGCTGTTGGGATTTTCAAATCTGAAATAAAACAAGACTTTTTCCAATTCAAGGAACAAGCAGACCGTCTGGAACTTCTCGTAAAACAAGGGATAAACATCAACAAGCTGGACAAAGGCTGCTTGATTTTTAACTCTGAAAAAGAAAATGGGTATAAGGTCTTATCTGTAGACAGCAATCGCTATGATGCCAAATATTGGCTCGAGAACTTTTTGTCTATCATTCCGTTGACGGATGACAATTTCTACACCAAGAACTATTTAAGGTTCTGCCAGAACTTTGCAAAGGATGTTGTACTTCCAGCAGAAGACAAACAGCAAGAGGTGTTGTTTATGAACCGGGCGGTGAACCATTTTGCCAAAAATGATGCTTTTGAGGAAAGTACCTTTCTAAATGAGGTTATCGAGAATCCTGAATTGATACCGGAATTCAAGCACTACAAGGTGGAAAAAGGTCCAAAGTATAGCATTGAAGACGTTTCCAACTTCGATATTGCCAACAAAGCGGTTTCAGACGCTCGAAAGAAGATCAAAAACGTCATCGAACTGGATACCAATATCCAAATCAAAATGGATTTTATCAATCCAGAATCTGCTGAAAAGTTTGTGGAAAAAGGTTGGGATGAAGAGCGTCAGATGTATTACTATCTTGTGTATTTCAACAAAGAACAAAAACGCTAGGACTGACCTAGAATTTGATTCATATTAACCCCTTCGTAGTTTCTTTTCACGAAATCCAAACCTAGGGACAATACCTCTCCCATGGTGTCACATTTTTTGAAATTGACATCTTTGGTAAGGTCATAAATCTCCATTCTCAGGGCTTCAATATTTTCCATCAAAGAAATATCATCCGTTTTTGCAATACTGACCAAGCGTTTAATACGATTCCCGGAACTTTTAATCCGCTTTGCGACAATAGAACGTTCCTCAATCTTATATTGGTCCACCGAACTTTTCTGAAGCTTTTCACGCACAAGCTCTACCATCAAAAAATTCTCTTTAAAGAATTGCGGACGATACACTTTCAACTTTCCTTCAAAACATTGTTGGTCAAAATCTATCGCTCGGATCTTATAAACCACATGGTCAAAATCATGAGTGGGAACAATCACATAGTTGTAAGAACGCATATCACCCAACAATCGAATCATGCAACGCTCATTGAACTTTACAAACTCTTTTGCCAATTGGGATTTTTCCGCTTCCGTGCACTTCGGAAGTACATCACTGATAAAAACATCTCCGGGGATTCCAGCGATATGTTCCTCAATCAAGGTATCACCGTAAACCAAAAAATTGAGGTTATAGGGGGATAACATGTGTTCCAATTCCAAACCGTACACCCGAGAAGCATCCGTGCGTTTGACGTAAAAATAAGTGTAGTTGTCATTCAAAATATTCCGCACCTTGATTCGGAAAGGTTTTGAATTACCGAACGTACAGTAATCCACTGCGTCAATGCTTAAAAACTCTACAATTCGGTCACTACCATCAGAATGGAGTATGGAATATACTTTCTTTAAGCTCGCATCAATTTCTTGTCGTTCAAAATCCGAAAAATACACCCTGACCAAAAGAGTATCAACACCATCATTGTCGTACACAACCCCCGAACCAGAAAAGCGCAACAGGTCATCATAAAAAATCGGAATTTCAATTTTTCGACTGTACCGATGCAGGTACCCATCCAACTTTTTGTTGACGGGATAGGCTGGTTTTTTCTTCGACATCAACTTTTCTTCGCTCATCTGGTGAAGATTATTGTAACAAATACAAGGTTTCCTCGTCAAGTTACTAAATCCAATCAAAAAACGATTTTACTTTGGGAACAATCCTTAACGTAGACGGACTTACCAAAAAGTTCGGTCATCTTGTGGCGGTCAACCAGCTTTCCTTCACTATTGAAAAAGGAAATGTGTACGGTATTCTTGGGCCAAACGGAAGTGGAAAATCCACCACACTAGGTATTATTTTGAATGTAGTGAACCGTACTTCAGGTTCATTTCAATGTTTTAATGGAACCACGTCAACGCACGAGGCTCTGAAAAAAGTCGGGGCCATTATTGAACGCCCAAATTTTTACCCCTACATGACCGCGGTCCAAAACTTAAAGTTGGTCTGTAAAATCAAAGAGGTTTCAGTAGATAAAATAGCTGAAAAATTAGAATTGGTCGGGCTTTTGGACAGACAACACAGTAAGTTTCGGACCTATTCCCTAGGGATGAAGCAACGTTTGGCCATTGCTTCGGCCCTATTGAACGACCCCGAAATATTGATTTTGGATGAGCCTACGAACGGATTGGACCCGCAAGGAATTCATCAAATCCGACAAATCATCAAAAAAATTGCGGGTCAGGGCACCACGATATTATTGGCATCCCACTTATTGGATGAAGTTGAAAAAGTATGTTCTCATGTGGTGATTCTTCGAAAAGGGAAAAAACTGTATTCCGGACCCGTGGACGAAATGCTAGCCAGTCACGGTTTCTTTGAATTAAAATCCAACGACATGGAACAACTCCACGCATTCCTGGAAAAACAGGCCATTTTTGGAAAACTAACCCAAGAAAATGGACTGCTGACCGCATATCTAAAAGAAGAGTTAGCTGCTGAGGAATTGAATCAAATGCTATTCAAAGAAGGTATTGTACTATCACACTTAATGAAACGTAAGGAAAGTTTGGAAGAACAATTCTTGACCTTAACCCAAAACGAAAACTAAGCGAAATGGTACGATTACTTCAAATAGAATTCATCAAATTGTGGAATAATAGAGCAAGTCGTATTCTTATCGCTTCTTATTTTATTCTTCTGACTTCCATCGCCTTAGTAGCGGCTATCAAATTTGATATTGGTCCTGTACAATTCCATTTGGCGGACCAAGGCATTTTCAACTTCCCATACATCTGGCATTTCAATAGCTACATCACCGCGATTTTTAAGCTGTTTTTGGCAATTGTGATTGTATCCATGATGGCGAACGAGTACAGCAATAAAACCATCAAACAAAACCTAATTGATGGACTTTCCAAAAAGGAATTTATTCTCTCCAAATTTTTAACGGTTACGGCGTTTTCATTGGTTTCGACCCTTTTCGTCTTCTTGGTATCCTTGATTTTGGGATTGATTTATTCCGATTATGACGAATTTTCCATCATCTTCTCCGATTTGGAGTTTTTGCTAGCATTTTTCTTCAAGTTGATGGGCTTTTTCTCCTTTTGTCTCTTCTTGGGTATTTTGATAAAAAGGTCTGCTTTCGCACTTGGTTTTTTGATTCTCTGGGCCATTTTAGAACAAGTATTTTTCGGACTCCTAGGCTGGAAGGTTATGAGCTGGGAAGCGGCCCAAAGGGTGAAAAACTTCTTCCCGCTGGAAGCTACGGCGAATCTCATTAAGGAACCCTTTTCACGTTTATCGGCGGTCCAAAATATAGGCGAACAAATCGGTGAAAGCATGAATTTCGACTATCACGTGTATTGGTATGAGTTTCTGATTGTTATCCTCTGGACGCTAATTTTTGTCTACTTGTCCCATGCATTATTAAAAAAACGTGATTTGTAGTATCTTGTAGTGCTATGACACTATAAGCAGATGCTGAGGACACTATTGATTTTAATGACGGTGCTGTCGTTCACCTACAATGTTCGAGCACAGGGAGAAGCTACTTTTTGGTATTTCGGTGAAAACGCGGGAATAAAATTTGAAGAAGATGGCACCATTACCCCTTTGCTAGATGGTCAATTGAGCACCATAGAGGGCTGTACCTCAATTTCCGATGAAGAAGGGAATCTTTTGCTGTATACTGACGGAATAACCGTATTCAATAAAGACCATCAAGTAATCGCCAACGGAACTGAGCTTTATGGAGATCATTCTAGTTCGCAATCCGGGCTCATCGTACCTAAACCTGGAGACCCATCCATTCAATACGTTTTTACGGTTGATGCCTCCGCTGGCGAGAATCCTGGAAATTTCGGATTGAATTATACGATTGTTGATTTGGATGGAAATGCGGGACGGGGACGTGTTCAACAAAAAAACATTCAACTTCTTGAAGCCTGCAGCGAAAAGATTACCGCAGTACTAAAAGATTGTTCCAATCGCTCCGTCTGGGTGGTAGCCTTCGCCGGGGAAAATGGTGATTCACAAACATTCGATACTTTCTTCGCTTATGAAGTGACTCCAGCTGGTGTAAACCGAACCCCAATCAAAAGTAGGTTTGAAGAATTTAGCATACTTGACCCTCGCGGCTATCTCAAGTTTTCAACGGATGGCACCAAAGTAGCCAGCGCCAACTCTTTTTCTGGTTTGTATTTATATGATTTTGATGTAGCAACAGGTGTGGTCTCAAATGCCCAAAGAATTCGCATCGAAGGACCCAATCGCCTTCCTTATGGAGTCGAGTTTTCCCAAAGCAGGCGATTCCTTTATGTTCATGCATCCAACAATGAATCCGTATCGGAACCTGAGGGTCATGAATCTTCACTTTTGCAATTTGATTTGCGCGCTGACGATATTGCTGCATCGATGATTGAAATTGACAATAGACCCATTTTTAGAGGGGCATTGCAACTTGGTTTCGATGGCCGAATCTATCGAACCATATCTCGAAATTATCTAGAAGGTTCTCCCTATTTAGGGGTTATCAATGAACCTGAACGCCTAGGTGCAGACGCTGATTACGAACATGATGCCATTTTTTTACAAGATAGAAATGGCCGTCAGGGCTTACCTCCCTTTATTCAATCCTTTTTCTACTAGGTAGGCCTCTTTCGAAATGCGGATGGTACCACTGAAACCTTGGCAGATGTTTGTCTTTCCGAACAATTAACCTTGGAGGTAGACCCCAATCCAAATGCAACCTTTATTTGGAGAAAGGATGGAACGCTTCTTCCAAACAATACCAATACGCTGGACATTTCCAGTGTCGGTTATGCAGATGCAGGAACTTATACGCTGGAGATAATTCCAGATGACCCAAAAGTTTGTGTTATCAATGGGGAAGCCGAGATTACAGTAAATGAAGTACCCGTTCCTGAACCGCAAGAACTCAGGCAATGTGATTTAGGACCCGATGACCCGAATGATGGCTTGACGACCATTAATCTGCTTCAAATTTCGGAGAATGAAAATTTTGAATACACTTTCTACAAGACAAGGCAAGATGCCGTAGATGGAAATCCCATCCCAAATCCAGAGCGTTACGAAAACACCACACCTTTCTCTGAAAGTCTGGTATATCAGGTTACCAATCAAGTAGGCTGTGGTGGATTGTCCACATTGCATTTGACCATCACTTCGACCATCGTCGAAAACGACCCTCCTCTTTTTTTCTATGGATGTGATAACAATCCTTTAGATGATATCGAAGAAGGCATCTTCGACCTTTCTACTTTTGTGCTGGAAGGGTATGAGAATTCCGAAGTAAACTTTTACGCCAACCTGGAAGATGCAAGTCTTGAAATCAATCCCTTGGATGCGCAATATACCAGCACGGAAGCTTCCATTTTTGCTAGAATAGAAAACAACAACCAGTGTGAGACCGTAAAACAAATCAATTTGGTGGTTAATCCTACCCCAAGCTTTGAATTCCCAGACCAGTTTATTCGCTGTACGGATGGGCCTGAACTACGAATCAATGCGCCTGAAGGCTTCGATTTGTACCGCTGGTGGAAAATTGAAGAAGAAACGACTACCCTATATGCCGAAGGTGCATCAGCCAGTTTTTCTGATCCAGGGAATTATCGTCTTGAAGTGGGAACGGAATTTGGGGTAAACCAGTGTTATGGTGGTGAAGACTTCACCATTTTGCCCTCGAACAGAGCTACGATTACTGACATTGAAATTACTGACTTTTCCAAAAATAACACTGTTTCCATATCCGTTGAAGGTGATGGAGACTACTTATTTTCTTTAGATGGCGTAAATTACCAAGAAGAAGCCTTTTTCGAAGGAGTTGACCCAGGCTTCATTTCGGTCTTTGTGCAAGATAATAACGGATGTGGTGTAACTGAAGAGGAGATTTCCGTTTTGGGATATCCTAGTTTTTTCACTCCAAATGGCGATGCCGTAAACGACTCCTGGAAAATAATAGGTGTAAGCGAAAACATTGCTTCAAACAGTTTTATTACGATATATGACCGATTCGGAAAACTCATCAAACAAATGACGATGACTTCTGGATGGAACGGACTTAGCGAGGCTGGGCAGCAACTCCCGGCAGATAGCTATTGGTTTGTTGCGGAATTCGAACAAGGAAGAACGCACAAAGGATTTTTTGCCCTCAAACGATAAAAAAACGTCATGTGGTCCGCATGTAAAACTCAAATCTTACTCTTTTTACTGGCAGCTTTGCCAGTAGGTGCCTTTGCACAAAATTGTCCAGACCTAGTGAATCCTTTGGCCGGTGCGACTAATGTACCTGTTGAGACCGCTATTACTTGGGAACCTGTCACTGGGATACCAGGATATCAAATTCGATTGGGGACAGCCCCTGGTCTTTCCGACTTGGGCCAAGCTTCTGTAGGAAGTGCCACTACCTATACTCCTCCACTAGGTTTACCAGAAAACACTGAAATATTCGTGACCATTGTTTTGGATTTCCTTTTTCAAGGAGGAACTGATATCGTCTGCCCCAGTCAATCCTTTACCACAGAGGATGTCACCACGGTACCACCATGTACCACAATGACCACTCCTATGAATGGTGCAACTGATGTTAGTGTTTTCACCAATATTTTTTGGCAATATGCGCCAACAGCAACCGGGTATCGTATCTCAATCGGCACTACTCCAGGAGGAACCGAAATAGAAAATAATTTGGATTTGGGCAACTCGCTAAACTTCAATCCGGCAGCGCAACTTCCAGCCAATACCACCATTTATGTACGCATCACACCCTATAATGAAAATGGTAATGCTGTAAGTTGTACTGAATTCAATTTTACCACGGGGGACGTTGCCCCTTTGCCGGGCTGTACCACCTTGATTAGTCCTTCAAATGGTTCGCAAAACGTTCCGCTGACGCCTTTCATTGAATGGGTAGCAGTACCTGACGCTACCGGGTATCGCGTTACCATTGGTTCAAGTCCAACCTCAGCAGATGTTTTGGACAATGCCACTTTTTTTACGAATTCCACTTTCGTTCTTGATTTTGAAAGCAATCAGACCTTCTTTATTCGAATAGTTCCGTTTAATGCTTCGGGTGAAGCCATCGGTTGCGGACAAGAAAGCTTTTCTACTTCCTTGGGATGTGGACCTTTCCTAGATCCAAATACGGGTGAGCTCGTGGACTTTTTCCCTGACATTACATTTACGGATACGGTTTCCTTTTGTGAAGGACCCGAGACCTCTCAATTGGAAGCGCCTATGGGTGCTGATGGTTACCGTTGGGTGAGTATAGATGAATTTGGTGCGGAGACGATTGTTTCTGAGGATAGATTTTTTACGGTAACCCAAACAGGCTCCTATTATTTGGAGGCCTACAATATTGTCTCTCAACCTAGTGGCGAGGTGATTGAGTGCCCTGCAGTATTTCCGTTTACCGCGGTTTCGTCTTCCATTGCCACAATTGACAACTTAAGGGTTTCGGATACGGCCTTGGGCCTAGATGTCGTTGTAGAAGTCTCGGGTATTGGAGATTACGAGTATGCCATCAATAATATCGACGGACCCTATCAAGCCAGTAATGTGTTTCGCGCCGTAACCCCCGGAACAAACACTTTTTATGTACGTGACAGAAACGGATGTGGTATTGTAGAACGTACTTTGGACCAGGATTTAACCGTGGAGGGGTTTCCCAAGTTCTTTACTCCTAATGGGGATACCGTGAATGATTTCTGGCAGTTTATCCAGCCTATCGAAGGGGAAACCATCGTATTGACCAGCATCCAAATATTTGACCGCTACGGAAAACTGCTAAAAACCATCCAGCAAAGTTCGCAGGGTTGGGATGGTCTTTTTAATGGTGCTCCTATGCCTTCTGGAGATTATTGGTTCAAGGCGATTGATGATGAAAACCAGACCTTTCAGGGGCATTTTTCCCTGAAAAGATAGCACACTTTCACTTCGTATTCGCTTTGCCCTTTCGTACCTTTAACGTATGAAGTTTCAAGTCGTTTCTGATTTCAAGCCCACAGGAGACCAACCACAAGCTATTGCACAACTCGTTGAAGGAATTCAAACCGGAGAACCCAATCAAACTCTACTTGGGGTAACGGGTTCGGGTAAAACTTTTACGGTGGCCAATGTGGTAGAAAGCGTTCAAAAACCTACATTGGTTTTGGCCCACAATAAGACTTTGGCCGCCCAATTGTATTCGGAATTCAAACAGTTTTTCCCAAACAACGCCATAGAATATTTCGTTTCCTATTATGACTATTATCAACCGGAAGCGTATATTCCAACCAGCGGCTTGTATATTGAAAAAGACCTTTCCATCAATGAGGATATCGAGAAACTCCGGTTGAGTACTACCTCTTCGCTCCTTTCAGGTCGTAGGGATGTTTTGGTCGTGGCTTCGGTATCCTGTTTATACGGTATTGGGAATCCCTTGGAGTTTCAAAAGAATGTGATTTCCATTCATAAAGACCAGATTATTTCCCGAACGAAGCTGTTAAAACAGTTGGTGCAAAGTTTATACTCAAGAACCACTGCGGATTTCAGAAATGGAAATTTTAGAGTCAAAGGTGATGTAGTAGATGTTTTCCCAGGGTATGCGGACCATGCTTTTCGAATCCACTTTTTTGGGGATGAAATTGAAGAAATTGAGGCTTTGGACCCCTTTAACAACAATGTAATCGAAACTTATGACCAGCTAAACATCTATCCGGCAAACATGTTCGTGACTTCTCCGGATATCCTTCAAAATGCCATTGTTCAAATTCAGGATGATTTGGTGAGACAAATCGACTATTTCAAAGAAGTAGGACGTCCGCTCGAAGCCAAAAGATTGGAAGAACGCACCAACTTCGACCTCGAAATGATTCGTGAGTTGGGCTACTGCTCTGGTATCGAGAACTACTCAAGGTATTTGGACGGCAGAGAACCGGGAACAAGACCTTTCTGCCTATTGGATTATTTTCCAGATGATTACTTGATGATTATTGATGAGAGCCACGTGACCATGCCACAAGTACACGCCATGTATGGCGGTGACCGTTCACGTAAAGAAAACTTGGTGGAGTATGGTTTCCGTCTGCCCGCAGCATTGGATAACAGACCTTTGAAATTTGAAGAATTTGAAGCCCTTCAAAACCAAACCATCTACGTAAGTGCTACTCCGGCAGATTATGAATTACAATTGAGCCAGGGCGTCTATGTAGAGCAAATCATACGACCTACTGGACTTTTGGACCCGGTAATTGAAGTCAAACCGAGCAAAAACCAAATTGATGATTTGGTGGAAGAAATACAACTTCGTGTTGAGGCGGACGAACGCACATTAGTTACTACTCTCACCAAACGTATGGCCGAAGAATTGGCCAAATATCTTACCCGCATCAACATTCGATGTCGCTACATCCATAGTGATGTGGATACTTTGGAACGGGTGGAAATCATGCAAGACCTTCGTAAAGGCCTGTTCGATGTGCTCATTGGAGTGAATTTATTGCGTGAAGGTCTGGACTTACCAGAAGTATCATTGGTTGCCATTCTAGATGCGGATAAAGAAGGGTTTCTTCGCAACAATCGTTCCTTGACCCAAACGGTAGGGCGTGCCGCAAGGAACTTGAATGGAAAGGCCATCATGTATGCTGACTCCATAACGCATAGTATGCAAAAAACCATTGACGAAACAAACTATAGGCGTGAAAAACAGAT
>CALBPG010000021.1 GCA_937899065.1 uncultured Allomuricauda sp. | reverse complement strand
TAATTGAAGTCACACAAAATGGATTTTACTTGAAGACCGGTAGTGAATTCAATCATATTGAAAGCGTGCACACCGATATCACCCATGCAAGAACTAATTCCAGCTTTCTTAGGGTCTAACCGCCATACCGTAGAACGTTTTTCTTTGTCGTGGATAATACCGTTAATCCAACCTTGGTAATATTGCGCATCCACCTTATGGATTTTACCCAATACTCCTTCTTTTATCATTTCACGCATCTGGCGCACCATTGGGTAGCCGGTGTAGGTATGCGTTACGGCAAACACCTTTTTTGCTGCTTGCAACGTCTGCTGGAGAATCTTGGCTTCCTCATAATTGGTCGTCAAAGGTTTTTCACAAATCACATGAAAACCGTTTTCCAATAGCGTTTTGGCCATGGGAAAATGCAAAAAGTTTGGCGTCAATACCGAACAAACTTGGATGCGTTCCTCTTCTGGTAATTGGTTTTCGGAAGTGACAAAATCATCAATATCCTTATAAATTCTATCGGTGGGGATATCAATTTCTTTAGCGAAAGCTAAACTTTCTTCATATTGGGCATTAAAAACCCCTCCAACAATTTCGTAGTTGTCATTAATGTAGGAGGCTACACGGTGTAGTACTCCAATTAGGGAGTCCCCTCCGCCGCCAAAGATTCCAAGACGTATTTTTTTGGGCATGATATTATTCTTTGTATTCTATTTTTTCGTTTTTGAATAGGATGACGAACAAGATGAGTACGCCGGTAGCAAAAATAGCAGGGAAGGTCCAAATTTTAGACCATTCGTGTACATTTTCTGAAACCAAATAAGAATCCGTAATCTTACCTGCAACCCAGAATCCGATAAGCATCCCGACACCATAGGTGGCAAGGGTGATTAAACCCTGAGCAGCACTCTTGTATTTCTCTCCTGCCTTGGAATCGGTATAAATCTGTCCGGATACGAAAAAGAAATCATAGCAAATACCATGAAGTGCGATACCAATAATTAACATGAAAATCAATTCACCAGAATTTCCGTAGGCAAACAACAAATAGCGTATCATCCATGCGAGCATTCCCGCAAGGATTGTTTTCTTGAATCCAAACTTTTTAAAGAACACCGGAAGCAACAACATGAATAGTACCTCTGAAATCTGACCGATAGTCATCTTCCCCGCAGGATTTGAAACACCTATCTCTCCAAGAAACTGCCCTGCATGTTGATAATAAAATGCCAAGGGAATACAGATGAGCACCGAGGCCAAAAAGAAGATGAAGAAATTACGGTCCTTTAAAAGTTTGAGCGCATCCAATCCTAAAATATCTGAGACTCTTACCTTTTCATCTTTTGAGCCGGTAGGTGGTGTTTTGGGTAACGTAAAGCTAAATAGTCCCAATAAAGCTGAAGCCCCAGCAACCATTAAAAATGTATTTTTCAAAAGCCCTTCTTTCACTCCCGCTTCACTATCCCATCCGAAATAGCTAATGGCCAATCCCGCAATAATCCATCCTATCGTACCAAATACCCGAACAAAGGCAAACTCTTTGGAGGGGTCTTTCATTTGATTAAAGGCTACAGAGTTCACCAGCGCTAATGTAGGCATGTAAATAATCATGTAACCCAAAACATAAGGATAGAATGCGCCAAAATCAGCCGCGTTGGCCAACTGATACATAAAGAATGCACCAATTAAATGGGAAATCCCGAGTATTCTTTCAGCGTTGAAAAAACGATCGGCTATCAGACCAATAATAAATGGAGCTATTATGGCTCCCCAAGATTGCGTAGAATAGGCCATTGCAATTTCACCTCCCGAAGCATTCAAAGTATTGGGCAAGTAGATGCCCATAGTCACAAACCAGCCGCCCCAAATAAAGAATTCAAGAAACATCATTAATGACAGTTGGAATTTCACTGTTGTATTCATGGAATTGATTTAGTCAGTTTATCTTTTGTAAAAAATGTAGTCCAGCGGGAAGCTTTCAAGACCATTTGTCCGAAGTTCAGCCAAAATCTGCCCGCGATGGTGGGTTGCATGATTGATAACATGGAACAACATATCCTTTAGCTCGTTACCATATGAACGCCCCTCTGAATTTTCGTAATCTATCCTAAGATTCAAATCTTCTGCGTTGGTCACGATTTCGAAGGTAGTTCTTTGGTTTTCGTAATGCATATCCTCCCAAACGGAAACATCATGCTGGTCCCAAACTTTATACTTGGCAGGTTTTTGCAATATTCTGCTATTCCAAATATGATGGGCATTCAAAATATGGCTAAAAAGCACCATGCACTGTTCCGGCACATGTTCCATTTGGTTGAAATGTTCAATGAGCTTTTTGTTGCAATAGAAGTTGTAATCAAAAAGTTGATGTAAAAATCCTTTCATGCACGGACATTTACGCTGAGGTTTCCAAGACTTTTAAAAGCAAATTCTTCGTAGCTAAAATACCATCTTCCTCGCTGAGTTCCTTCCCTTCATATTCAACACCTAAGTATCCTTTATAACCTGCAGAAAGTACTATGCCCATCATTTTGGTATAATCGGTATGCATTTCGTTGCCTTCACTGTCAAAATCGTGCGACTTTGCACTAACGGCTTTCGCATAGGGCATTAGTTCGGTTATGCCTTGATAGCGGTCGTATTCCTTGATGCATTTCGATTCAAAATAGGAACCATCCTCGCGCTCAACACAAAAATTTCCAAAATCTGGCAAGGTTCCGCAATTGTCCATATCTACGCTTTTCATCACTTCAACAAGCATACCTGCATCTGAAGAGAAACCACCGTGGTTTTCAACAATGACATCAATATTTTTAGGAGCCGCGTAGGCGCAAAGTTTTTTGAGTCCATCTATGGAGGCTGGCATCCACTCTTCGGCCACTTTACTCCCCATCAGGTTTACACGAATGGAATGGCATCCCAACTTTTTGGCCGCGTCAACCCATTTTTGGTGTTTTTCAACCGCCTCGTTTCTTTCGGCTTCATCGGCAGCAGACAAATCCCCTTCATGATCTACCATTATTATTAGGTTTTCCATCCCGTGCGCTTTGCTCGTTTCTAAAGACTTTTGGACAAACTCATCCATAGCCTCTTGGGAAAATCCTTTTTCGGATAGCTCTTTTTCGTAGAGTTGACTCACGTATTCCAATCCTGAAAATCCCCATTGTTTTGCTTTTTCAGCAAAAGCATAAGGGTCTAATCCTTCTTCTTTAATCATTCTATGGATAGACCACTGCGCCAAAGACAATTGTATCGCCACCTCGGCTGGTTCTGGTTCTGGTTCAATGGTTTCAGAAGTTGCTTCAGGTGTTTTTTTGCCATCCTTACAGGAAGTCAATCCTAAAATAGATATTGCTGCACTTGCTTGGATTCCTCGATTGATAAATCGTCGTCGCCTCATTTAGGTTGTTTTTAACGGATTATGAAGAGTTGAGAAAAACTACAACGTTATAGTACGGAATTCTCAACAAACATAGGGTTTAAATGTAGAAAATTAATTTAATAATTAATACATTTAATGATTAAACAAACACAATACATGAGTAAGTTTTATTACAACGAGGAGCAGGAATCTTATGATGCTATCGTGGTGGGCACGGGCATCAGTGGTGGATGGGCTGCCAAAGAACTCTGTGAGAATGGTCTCAAGACTTTGGTGTTGGAAAGAGGACGCATGGTAAAGCACCGAGAGGACTATCCGACCGCAAATCTTGACCCTTGGGATTTTCCACATGCTGGTGAACCCACTGCAGAGGATTTGAAAAAACAAGAAAAACAGGCAAGAACGGGATACACCGTAAAAGCCCCTTCAAAACACTGGTTCGTAAATGACCTCGAGCACCCGTACAACGAAGTGAAACGCTTTGATTGGATGCGCGGATATCATGTAGGAGGACGTTCCATTATGTGGGGACGTCACAGCTATCGTTGGAGTGAAATGGACTTTGCGGCCAATGGCAACGAAGGTATTGCCGTTGATTGGCCCGTTAGATACAAAGATATTGCCCCTTGGTATGATAAAGTAGAATCGTATATCGGGGTCTCTGGTGAATTATTGGGGCTTCCCCAATTACCGGATGGCCAGTTTGAACCCATGATGGAACTCAATTGTGTAGAAGACCATGTTAAAGGAAAGGTAGCAGAACATTTTGATGGTAGAATCATCACTGCAGGACGTGTGGCGCACATTAATAGTGACAAACAGTTTGAAGGAGATGGAAGGGTTCGTTGCCAATTCAGAAACCGTTGTGTGAGAGGATGCCCTTTTGGAGCTTACTTTAGTAGTGTTTCCTCTACTTTGCCGGCGGCAGAACGCACCGGCAACATGACCCTACGACCAGATTCCATCGTTCACGAAATCATGTATGACCCTGACACCAAAAAAGCTACTGGCGTTAAAGTGATTGACAGGGTGACTAAAGAAACTTTTGAATTCAAGGCCAAAGTAATTTTCTTATGTGCTTCCGCTGTGGCATCAACCAGTATTTTGATGCAATCGAAGTCTGACCGTTTTGAAAACGGTTTAGGAAATGATAGCGGCGAGCTAGGACACAATATTATGGACCACCACTTTTTGGTAGGCGCCCAAGGGAAAATGGATGGCTTTGATGATAAATATTATAAAGGTCGCAAACCCAACGGTATTTATATTCCTCGTTTCAGAAACCTTGGTGGAGCAAGTGACATGAAGGATTTCAAACGTGGATACGGTTACCAAGGTGGAGCAGGTCGAGGAGATTATGAAAATCTGGTTGCCGAAGCTTCCTTTGGAAAAGATTTCAAAGATGGAATGCTGAAACCGGGAGGTTGGAACATGAATATGCTCGCTTTTGGTGAAATCCTTCCATACCACGACAATAAAATGATGTTGGATTATGATAAGCTCGACCAATGGGGGTTGCCCACAGTTACCTTCGATGCTGAAATCAGGGATAACGAAATCAACATGCGTAAGGATATGCAAGACCAAGCAGTGAAGATGTTGGAAAAATCGGGTGCTAGGGATATTGAACCATACGATAGACCTTACGCCATCGGACTCGGTATTCACGAAATGGGAACAGCCCGTATGGGTAGTAACCCCAAAACCTCAGTGGTAAACGAATACAACCAAGTACACGCTTGTAAAAATGTGTATGTCACCGATGGGGCATTCATGACTTCCGCAAGTTGTGTCAATCCATCGCTAACCTATATGGCCTTTACGGCAAGAGCGGCAAATCACGCTGCGCAAGAACTTAAAAAAGGAAACGTATAATGGAAAGAAGAAAAGCGCTCAAGAATATGGGAATGGCCTTTGGGTATACCGTGGCGGCTCCTACTTTAATGAACCTTGTACAAAGCTGTAGCAGCAAAAAGGTATTGGATTGGACTCCTGAGTTTTTGACAAAGGACCAGGGCACGGCGATTCATACCTTGGTGGATATGATATTACCCAAAACGGATACGCCTTCGGCCACAGAAATGAACGTTCATGTGTTTATTGACAGTTTTGCGAAAGAAGTCCTTCCCGAAGAACATCAAGATTTCATGAAAATGACCATGGAAAAGTTCTTTGGTAAAGTTTTGACGGAAACGCAAAAAGAAACGCTTGCAGAGGTAGATGAGGAAGGTTTCACACCTATTTTGAGCACCTACCTTAAAAAACGTACCAAAGACGTGGAAAAGGAACATGGAGAAGCCATGGAAGCTTACTTTATGGCTATCGAAGAGCAAGGTAGTGCGGTTTTGGATGATGAAATCGCTTGCTTCGCATTTGCCAATTCCCTTCGTGATATGACGGTATGGTCTTATAAGAACACCGAATACATTGGGGAAGAGGTTTTGGCCTATTTGCCCATTCCAGGTCAATATGTTGCTTGTGATGACGTTGAGACCTTAACGCAAAACAGAGCTTGGTCTTTGTAAAAAAGACTAGAACATGAAAAAGAAAAAGCCCTTCTTCTGAAGGGCTTTTTTATGCCAAATAAAATACCCTGGAACACGTTCAACATCTTATGAACCTTTCCAGGGTATCTAATCAATAAACACTATCACATACTGATAAGTTCAGCACAAACTATGAGCCGCACATCAAGCAGTCGTCGTCTGCTTGGCCTTCTTTGGCGCGTGCAATCATTTCTTTCATTTCTTCCGGTGTCATGGGTTGAATGTCAACCTCTTGTTGACTTACCGGTGTCGTTTCCACATTAAGTGTTTCTGCCGCCTTAGGTGCAGCAGCGGCAACTTCGGCCTCTGCTGCTATACTAACGGGAACTTCCTTCTTTTTAGTATTGTCCAAAGTGAATTTAATTGCATCCACAGCGGCTTTTGTTCTTAAATAGTACATTCCCGTTTTCAAACCACTTTTCCAAGCATAGAAATGCATGGAAGTCAACTTGGAATAATTGGCATTTTCCATGAACAAATTCAAGGATTGACTTTGGTCGATGAAGTAGCCTCTGTGTCGACTCATATCAATGATATCCTTCATGCTCAATTCCCAAACAGTTTTGTACAACTCCTTGATGTCCTCAGGAATAATATCAATATGCTGAATGGAACCATTCGCACGCATTAATTCCTGCTTCATGTTTTCGTTCCAAAGTCCAAGGGAGACCAAATCTTCTAAAAGGTGCTTGTTTACCACAATGAACTCTCCAGAAAGTACACGTCTTGTGTAAATGTTGGATGTGTAGGGTTCAAAACATTCGTTGTTTCCTAAAATTTGGGAAGTAGAAGCGGTTGGCATGGGAGCCACCAACAATGAATTTCGTACACCGTGCGCTTTGACATCTTTACGCAGCTTAGCCCAATCCCATCTTCCTGAGAGTTCTTCATCTTTTATCCCCCAGAGGTTGTGTTGGAATTCTCCTTTGGAGATTGGAGAACCTTTGTAGGTGGAATAGGTCCCTTCTTCCTTAGCCAACTCCATGGAAGCGGTTACCGCGGCATAATACAGGGTTTCAAAAATCTCTTGGTTGAGTTTTTTGGCTTCATCGCTAGTAAAAGGCAAACGCAACATAATGAAAGCATCAGCCAAACCTTGTACTCCAAGCCCCACAGGACGATGACGCATATTGGAGTTTTCAGCCTCTTTTACAGGATAATAATTCCGGTCAATAACACGGTTCAAGTTCTTGGTGACCCGTTTGGTGACCTTGAACAATTCTTTGTGGTCAAACGCACCATTCTTAATGAACATAGGAAGCGCTATGGATGCCAAATTACAAACTGCGATTTCATCGGGGGAAGTATACTCCAAAATCTCCGTACACAGGTTCGATGAACGAATGGTACCCAAATTTTTCTGGTTACTCTTGCGGTTGGCTGCATCTTTGTACAGCATGTAAGGGGTCCCTGTCTCGATTTGAGATTCCAGGATTTTCTCCCAAAGCTCTCTAGCTTTGATGGTTTTTCTTCCTTTGCCTTCAGCCTCGTATTTTGTGTAAAGTGCTTCAAACTCTTCGCTATGCGAATCGAAAAGTCCTGTACACTCGTTTGGACACATTAACGTCCATTCCGCATCCGCTTCAACGCGCTTCATGAACAAATCCGGAATCCACATTGCATAGAACAAGTCACGAGCTCGCATTTCTTCTTTTCCGTGATTCTTTTTCAAATCCAAGAAATCATAAATATCTGCATGCCATGGCTCCACGTAACTCGCGAAGCTTCCTTTTCGCTTTCCTCCTCCTTGATCTACATAACGCGCCGTATCATTAAAAACACGCAACATGGGCACGATTCCATTGGAAGTACCGTTCGTTCCTGCAATGTACGAACCGGTAGCTCGAACATTATGGATAGAAAGGCCGATACCCCCAGCAGACTGGGAAATCTTGGCGGTTTGTTTCAGGGTGTCGTAAATACCGTCAATGCTATCCTCGCGCATGGCCAACAGGAAACAGGAAGACATTTGAGGTTTCGGTGTACCAGAGTTGAACAGGGTTGGCGTAGCATGCGTAAAGTATTTTTTAGACATCAGCTCATAGGTCTCAACGGCAGCATCCATGTCATTTAAATGGATTCCAACAGCAACCCGCATCAGCATATGTTGAGGTCTCTCTGCAATATTTCCGTTGATTTTGAGCAAATAGGAACGTTCCAAGGTTTTGAAACCAAAATAATCGTAGCCAAAATCACGATTGTAGATAATGGTAGAATCCAAAGTTTCAGCGTTTTTACTAATAACCTCGAATACCTCATCCGAAATCAAGGGTGCTTCTTTTCCGGTTCGAGGGTTTACATATTCGTAGAGGTCCTTCATGGTTTCAGAGAAGGACTTTTTGGTGTTTTTGTGCAAGTTCGAGATAGAGATACGTGCCGCGAGTTTGGCATAGTCAGGGTGGGTTGTAGTCATGGTAGCAGCTATCTCTGCAGCAAGATTATCCAATTCGGAGGTAGTTACCCCGTCATAAAGCCCTTCAATGACGCGCATGGTCACCTTCACTGGGTCTACCAACCCATTTAGGCCATAACATAACTTTCTTACCCTTGCGGTGATCTTATCGAACATCACCGGCTCTTTTTTTCCATCTCTTTTTACTACGAACATTTGCTACTCTTCTTTTATGTGATATGTTTTTATTGGCAAAACCAATAGTCTTAACTGTTAAAAAATTAACATTTAAGGTTAAGGTCATGGAAACCCTCTGGGGCAAAGAGGGTTTAGTTGGTGGGTTATTTAAAAATCTGCGTCGAAACTGATTTTTTGGGAATCAGCATCTTTTTCTTTGTTGAGTACGCCCGCTTTTTGATATTCAGACACACGCTTTTCAAAGAAATTGGTTTTTCCTTGCAGCGAAATCATGTCCATAAAATCAAATGGGTTGGTGGCGTTATATACCTTTTCGCATTGTAATTCGACCAAAAGTCTATCGGTTACAAATTCAAGATATTGGGTCATCAATTTGGAGTTCATTCCAATAAGGCTTGCCGGTAAAGATTCGGTGATGAATTCTCTCTCAATATTAAGGGCATCCACTATAATTTCAGAGATACGCTCTTTGGGAACCTGGTTTATCAAGTGGTTGTTGTGTAGATGAACAGCATAGTCACAGTGCATGCCTTCATCCCGTGAAATCAATTCGTTTGAAAAAGTCAATCCTGGCATTAGCCCTCTTTTCTTCAACCAGAAAATAGAACAGAATGCACCTGAAAAGAAAATACCTTCCACCGCAGCAAAGGCAATCAATCGCTCAGCAAAGCTTGGGGACTCAATCCATTTCAATGCCCAATCTGCTTTCTTCTTGATAGCTGGGAAATTCTCAATGGCCTTGAAAAGTATGTTTTTCTCTTTTTCATCCTTGACATAGGTGTCAATTAACAAAGAGTAGGTTTCGGAATGAATGTTTTCCATCATAATCTGGAAACCATAGAAAAACTTAGCTTCTGAGTATTGTACTTCGTTAACGAAGTTTTCCGCCAAATTCTCATTTACAATTCCATCGGAAGCAGCAAAGAAAGCAAGAATATGCTTGATAAAGTATTGCTCATCTTCGCTCAACTTGTTGTTCCAATCCGTCAAATCTTGATGTAAATCTATCTCTTCAGCAGTCCAAAAACAGGCTTCACATTTTTTGTACCAATCCCATAAATCGTGGTGTTGGATGGGAAATATTACAAATCGATCTTCATTTTCGGCTAAAATAGGTTCTACTGCTGCTGACATAGTGTTTTTTGTGTGCTGATTAAAAGAGGAAAAACAAATACCCAAGGGTAAGGCTAACAAAGATTTAAAAATGAACGCGAAAACTAAAGTTTGTTTCAGTATTTCAAGCCCAAAGTTTTTAACACAACTTGTTGACATCTAGGTTCGCAGGCCATAATCATTGGGTCTAAGGAAGATTCTGTTTTCTGCGCCTTTTTAGGAAAGCTTAAACAAGAAAATTGACCGGTGAAAAATTGTCGATTTATGAAATGAAGGTCGGGGAAATCAAAAATGATTAACCTAAACGGTACGGCCGTCTTACAATACCTTTGGGTACATTTTGTCCTTGGATAGTTCCCCCGAAATCCAAAGTCGCAAAGACGCCTTAGAATAGCAAGAATGTTTGTGCAAGCGATTTCTAAACATAGAGGTTGGTTGCTCTGGCCGTACGTTTATGGTTATATCAATACTTTTCGATGAACTTGTGAATGAAGTGCAACGTTATTATACACCAAACATTTTCGTTGATTGAGGCATACCTCATTACGTTGCTAAAGTGAAACTAATCAACCCTTTTTTTGAAATCATACCTCGATGTGTAATCGGTCGTTTTTATTGTATAGATGGTTTATGCTTGAAAAAATTGGGGGTTGCTGTGGGAAAAAGGCGCTTTAGACAAAGAAAATTGCCACAAAACGCTCTATGCAACGATTTTACCCATTTGTACCCGTAATCTTGCCATCAACACATCTTTTGAATTCGATTTGGCAAATAATCCTATTTTTGATTACAGTAATAACCCCGTACATGTTAGAAGCCGTAATTGTTGACGATGAGGTAAAAGCTCTACAGAGTCTCAGTTGGGAATTGACCAATTTAAGTGACGAGGTGGACATCATTGCATCCTTCACCGATGCACATGAAGCACTTAGTTATTTGGAGGCCAATACACCAGACTGTTTGTTTCTGGATATAGAGATGCCGGCTATGGATGGTTTTCAGTTTATAAAGAATCTTAAAAACAAGGATTTTCCTGTGGTAATTACGACAGCTTATAATCAATACGCCCTTCAGGCCCTGAAAAACGAGGCCATTGATTACTTGCTCAAGCCTATTGATACAGATGACTTGGAATTGACCATTGATAAAATCAAAAAATTCAACGCCAAGAACTATACCGCTGAAAAGCTTGAAAAGATACTGTTGAACTTCAACGCTGAGTCTTCCAAAAAGAAAATAACCATCAACACCGATGGCAAATTACTTTTTTTGAATAATGAGGATATTCTATACGCTGAATCAGAAGGCAACTACAGTACACTGTTTTTAAGTGATGGGCAAAAAATATTGCTCACCAAAAAGTTGAAAGAAGTCAACGCCATTTTACCAGAACGCAGTTTTTTCAGAATACACAATTCATATATCATAAACCTCAACAAGATTAAGGAGTTTCTAAAAACCGATGGGTACGTTGTTTTGGAATCAAATCACAAAATACCTGTCTCACGGCAAAAAAAATCCGACTTTTTGGATATGCTGTAATATGTAGATAAAGCGTGCTTACATTTTTGTTGCACAAAACCGAATCTTTCCCGCGACATGCTTTGTGTACCGTCGTACTTTTATGTTGTACTCCCCTTTTTCTCAGCGCACAAGAAATACCAGATAAATTCAAAGAGAAGGTCGAAAAGGTCATTAACTTTCGCGCAAGGACCTACGGCCCCATTGATGAAAATCTACGAAACCATAGACGTGATACTGCACTCATCCGATACTTCGCAGACCAATGCAAGCAAGAAGAATATTTAGAAGGGTTAGCCTATGCGCTGAACCAGTTGGGAGCTCGATATCGAAATACATCACAGTTCAAGAAAGCCGCTGACTTACATAGTGAGGCTTTGGCTATTTCAGAGCAAATCAACAATACCGAATTCAAAGTACTAAGCCTCAATATGCTCGGGGTAGTATATCAGCGAACCGATGCCATAAAAACAGGTTTGGACCATCACCAAAGAGCACTCGAACTTGCTGAAAATGTTGCAAAGCCCTCGCACCATATCAAAAGGCACGTCAATATATCCTTGAATGCCATAGGCAACCTTTATGAAAAATTAGGGCAGTACGACTTGGCCATAACCCAATTCAAACGGGCCTTAAAATTTGAAAAACAACTGGACAACAAACTTGGACTGGCCATCAACCATCAGAACATTGGAAAGTGTTTGGAACAAAAAGGGGATTTGGAAGGCGCTTTGGAAAACTATCGAGAATCTTTGGGGTACAATGAAGAAATTGATTCAGATTTTGGTCGTGTTATTTGCAAAAACAGTTTAGCACAAGTTTACCTCAAGCAAGAGATGCCCTATGCCGCTTTGGTTTTGTTAGAACCTGTACAAGAATTGGCACAGGAACTTGGCGACTATTTCTTGACCTCTTCGGTTTTTATCAATACCGGTTGGGCTCACACTGAACTGGGGGATTACAAAAAGGCAAAATCCTTTTATCAAAAAGGCATCGACATGGCGCGCACGCACAATATGCCAAGCAACTTGGTATATGGCTATCAAAAACTTTCAGATTTTGAACGGGCACAAGGAAACTACAAAGCAGCATATGAGCATTTCAAAAAAGCAGATGCGTACGACAAGGAAATAACAAGCTCTACCAACCTTCGCTACATGACGGATATCATCGTGCGTTATGAAGCTGAGAAAAAGACGAATCAGATTTCCGTTTTGGCCAAAGAAAATGAAATCGTTCGTTTACGACTTAAAAAGAACCAAACTACCTTATTGGTCAGCGCCTTGGTGGTAGGATTGATTTCATCCATACTTTACATTCTGTATCGGCAATACCAAAGCAAAAACGAAAGACGCGTTTTGTCTTTGGAGCAGAACATGCTGCGTAGCCAGATGAATCCTCATTTTCTGTTCAACTCTTTGAACTCCATTAAGCTGTACATCATCAACAACGAACAAAAAAATGCAGTTCACTACCTGAACAAGTTTTCGAAGTTGATACGCAAAATTTTAGAGGCTTCCTCCGTTAGGGAAATCACTTTGGCAGAAGAACTTGAAACGGTGGAATTATATATGAACATTGAAAACATTCGGTTTTCCAATGAAATAGACTTCAAAATTGCCCTTGACCCTGAGGTAAATCCGGAAAATATCAAGGTTCCTTCATTAACGCTCCAGCCCTTTTTGGAGAATTCTTTATGGCACGGTTTATCTCCCAAGGAAGGTGAAAAAGAAATCCATGTAAATATCATCAAGAAAACGGACAGTCATATCAATATCGAAATCGTAGATAATGGCGTGGGTCGCACCGCCGCCGAAACCAACAAAGAAAACAGGGTGCTAAAGCGAAAGACAGAAGGAATTCGTATCACAAAAGAACGCTAGGCCAATTTCGCTAAGGACTACCAACATAATTTCGATGTACACATTGTGGACCTTTTTGATGACCATGGGACACCTAGAGGGACCAAGGTTATTTTGGAAATCCCTACGATTTAGTTTGACGTTCCGCCACTTCCTCCAGTTCTGAGTACCATTCTGCTCCAAATTTTCGAATCAGCGCTTCCTTAACAAAACGATATACCGGAACTTTAAGTTCGTTGCCCAAAGTACAGGCTGGGTCGCAAATCTCCCATTCGTGGTAGTTGACAGCTGTAAATTCAGAATAAGCCCTTGTTCGTACAGGATACAAATGACAAGAAACTGGTTTTTTCCAAGTTACAGCGCCTTCGTTGTAAGCCTTTTCAATTCCACATTTAGCGGTACCATCTTTTTCGAAAATGGTATACGCACATTCAGCCCCGTCCACCAAAGGGGTTTCCCACTCCCCATCTTCACCTTTTACAAATGCACCTTGCGAGTCCAATGCGGAGATACCTTCTGGCCTTAAAAAGGGTTTGACCTTCTCCACAATTTTATCCAAAATAGTGGTCTCTTCTTCTTCCAAGGGTGCGCCATAGGCTCCTTCCACACAACAGGCCCCTTTGCAAGCCGTTAGGTTGCATACAAAATCGTGGTCAAGAATATCTTCAGAAACTATGGTTTTGCCAATTTGAAACATCAATTCAGAACTTATAACACAAAAATAACCCATACTTCAAGATTTCGGTGTTTTGAGTTGTTTTTACCGTTGCATATGAGTACAATTTGGTGGTACATTTGCGGCGCCAAAATCGAAATGGAAAATGAACTTCAACGGTAAGGAAATTATTACGGCCACCATGGTGCTTTTTGCAGTGATTGATATTTTGGGAAGCATTCCCATTATCATTGGTTTGCGACAAAAGGTTGGACACATTCAATCGGAAAAAGCTTCCATCGTCGCAGCCAGTTTAATGGTTGCCTTTCTGTTTGTGGGTGAAAGTATTCTTCATCTCATCGGTATTGATGTTAACTCCTTTGCGGTAGCAGGAGCATTCGTTATTTTCTTTTTGGCTATTGAAATGATTTTGGGCATCAGCCTCTATCGTGATGAGGAGCCAGAAAGCGCTTCAGTAGTTCCTATTGCTTTTCCACTCATCGCCGGTGCTGGAACGATGACCTCTATCTTGTCTCTTCGCGCCGAGTATGCTGTGGAAAACATTGTGGTCGCCATTATCCTAAACATTATCTTTGTTTATCTGGTGCTAAAATCCAGCGCTCGGATTGAAAAATTGCTGGGCAAAAATGGGTTGGGAATCATTCGAAAGGTATTTGGTGTGATTTTGTTGGCTATCGCGGTAAAATTATTCGCTACCAACATCAACCAGCTCTTGTAACCTCGTTTGTAAAAAATCATGAACAAAACCTTCACCGTAGTTTTAATTGTTTTTGCCCTTGCGCTGATTGCGTATAATGTCACTATGGTAGATTTCAACAATCCATTTCAAGGGGATAGTACCATCGCCCTTATCGGCATTGTGGCGTCACTGTGCGCCATTATTCTTTTGCTCATTTTTATGACCTCCAAGAAAATAAAGGACAAACTGGAAGAAGATTAATTTTTTAGTCCTAAAGCTTCTGCATCGCCTTCATAAAGGGATTTGGCCGTATCCAACTCTAAAACCTTGGTCAGCATGGAATCGTGTTGGCCCTTGATTTGCGCAGCTACGTTTGGCGAGAACAATTGCTCTGCGATGTTCGCCTTGATGTAATCTTTGATTTTCTCTTCAAAAGCATAAAAATCCAACTTGATTTTTCGATTCAAAACGAACTGTATGAAGTCATCAAAAAGAATATCATCGGCCTCAAAGTTATCCAAGAACTCGTTTTTGGAATAGTGGGCGTACTGTTTACGGTCTTTTTCCAAGTGTTCAAAAGCAAATCTTGAGAAAAATTCATAGGTGTCATCCATACTTTCAATGGCCTCCTCCTCATTGCTCCCAATCGGCACAAATACGTCAGGAATGATTCCACCCCCACCATAGACCACTTTTCCTTTCGGGGTTCTAAACTTTAATGAGTCTGCTACTTTAATACTATCTACAGAAACCAGTTCACCGCTGCTGTAGCGATTCATGAATTCGTGATAGTAATCCTTATGCCCTTTTTTATAGGATTTTTGGATAGAGCGCCCCGTGGGCGTGTAGTAACGGGAAACCGTTAACCGTACTGCGGAGCCATCTCCCAAATCCATTTCGCGCTGTACCAATCCTTTTCCAAAGGAACGCCTTCCCACGATAGTACCAATATCATTGTCTTGTAAGGCCCCAGCAATGATTTCA
>CALBPG010000020.1 GCA_937899065.1 uncultured Allomuricauda sp. | reverse complement strand
GGGTAGCACCTTGGATAAACAAAGTGAGTCGGAATGGTAGAGGTTATCAAGGTCACCCTATGGGGTAAGGACATTGGTGCTTTAAGCTGGGACGGTAATCAGAACTTTGGGTCTTTTGAATTCTTCCCGAAGTTCTTGGATAAAGGTCTAGACGTGTCTCCCATTCATATGGACATTGCTACTTCGAAGAACAAAATCTACAGCTTTCCTTCGTTAAATGAAGAAACCTATAAAGGCCTTCCAGGAATGCTTTCTGATGTACTGCCCGATGATTTTGGAAACCGATTGATCGATCGGTGGTTAAAACTGAACGGCATCAACAAAGCCGATTTTTCCCCATTGGACAGATTGACCTATATTGGTACTAGGGGCATGGGAGCTCTAGAGTTTGAACTGGCCCGAAAATTGGGGTATGAACAAACTACAGAATTGAATATTGCCAGCTTAGTGGAGTTATCAGGTAAAGTGCTTCGGGAACGAGAAAATCTGACCCTTAACCTGCAAGAAACCGAGGTGATGAACGAGCTTATTAGGGTCGGTACTTCTGCTGGAGGGCAACGTGCCAAAGCCATCATATCCTATAATTCAGATACGTGGGAGATAGGCTCAGGGCAAACGCAAGCCCCTGATGGTTTTGAACACTACATTCTAAAGTTTGATGGGGTAACCAATGAAGAATTGGGCGATCCACAAGGTTATGGAAGAATTGAGTATGCCTATTACCTTATGGCCGTTGCCTGTGGTATTGAAATGATGCCGTCACAGCTTTTAGAGGAAAATGGACGTGCCCACTTTATGACCCAGCGCTTTGATAGAATTGGTAATGGGGAAAAACTGCATATGCAGACCTTATGCGCCATGGCCCATTATGACTACAAGAAACCGGGCGTATACGGTTATGAGGATGCCTTTGAGATTATGCGGAGATTGAACTTGCCCAAAGCACAAGCAATCCAACTCTTTAGACGTATGGTCTTTAATGCTATTGCTCGAAACCAAGATGACCATACCAAGAACATTTCCTTTTTGATGGACAATTCTGGGCTTTGGATACTTTCACCCGCATACGACATGACCTATGCCTATAACCCCTCCGGTATTTGGACAAACAGCCACCAAATGACGGTCCAAGGAAAACGGGACAACATCACCAAAGAAGATTTACTGGCGGTAGCGCAGCATATCAATCACAAAAATGGCCTTGACGATATTCAACATATTAGCGATACCGTTGCTAATTGGCCGATATATGCCGAAGAAGCTGGTATCTACAAACTACAACATCAAGCATTAGCAAAAGCTTTTCTAATTATTTAAGGTATATTATAATATACTTTATTGATTTTATTTATTTTAAAGTATATTTTGATGTACTTTGTTCTATAACCTTCTAATTAGTGTCAATGACCTGCTCCCTTTGCTTTCCAATAATCGAATCATGAGCTTTTCGTCATCCGAAAAGGTGAATTTTGGCAGTACATAAATGAACCGACCCGCCGCACCATTCTTTACAATTTCTGGAAGATTATGTATATGAAGAACTTTAATCTGTAATTCTTGATACGAAGACTTTTTGTTCTGGTTTCCATTGACCTTAAATATTTCTAAAGTATCTACTTCAAAATCAATACCGGAAGTATTCTTTATTTCCATCTGTAGATAAACCAGATTTTTCTCATACACCATGTTTTTGATGCCCAGTGATACCCCTTTCTTTCTTTTGGTAATGTTCTTACGTTCGGGCAATTGCAACAACTTTTGGCAGTTATTGGACAATGCTGACCCTTTGGTTTCAGGAGTAGTTTCTTTTCTTACTACTAATTGTCCCTCCGCTGAAACAGGTGCTTTGGTTACGCTGGGCTTATCACGCTTTTCATTCCCTATTCGTTCTGACAATCCAATGAAATGGTTCAGCACATCCAGTTTTTCAGCATAACTGATGATATAGGAATAGATATTGCCATCTGTTGTAATCACCAACAGGGTACTGTCCTCGCCTTTTGTTGCCTTAAGGAGGCCAAGTGTCTGTCCATCCTCACGATTGAACGTAAAAATGAAGTTTGAATTTCCGACAATACCCTGCCGTATCTTTTCTGGAAAAAAAAGGGCGGTATTCATTTTCTCATTGGCATAAATGGTATCCAATTCTTTTGCTTCCAGTACGCCTCCCCACACTAAAGCAATTATTACCACAACTATTTTTTTCATGACTTTCTCGTTTTTGCTGTTATAGGGCTTTTAATAAAACCTTATACTGATTCCTGACGATTACCTTGACATTTCTATTGTTTCGCTGGAACACCCTTTTGATTCCCCGTACCTGAGGAACACCGGGAATATTGACACCTTCAACCACATCATTTAAAACCTCCCTGGAGGCATCTTCCTTAAAACTGTTTTTGATATAAATTCCCTCAAGACCATCCGCTACATCATAGGCTGATAATTGAAAAGGGTAATGCTCCACTCCTTCTATTTCCAATAACAATCGGTTCGGTTGAAACTTGACAACACCATAGATTCTGGTGTTTTGTTTCAAAATGACTTCACCAAGTTTCAATTCGTTTATTAATCTTAATTGCAGACGGTCATTTGACTTGACCGTTTGCTCGCCATCAACGACAGCATAAAAGCTTGTTCCTCCGTTCTTTTGTTTTAGTTTGGGACTTGTTGCAAAAAACAATTGCTGTTCCAGCGCCATGGAGTTCAAGTCGATGGATTCTTTTTCTTTGCTTTTTTGGGCCGGTTTCCTGGACTCACTTTTTTTTGGAATTGTCTTTTTGGACGGCTTGTTTCTATAGCTATTTGTAGTGTAATCGATTCTTCCCAATTTATAGATGCTTTCGACCACCCGGTGCTTTTCCTTATCCAATAGGTTTTTGGCAAAACGGCCGGGCGAATCCAGTAGTTTCTCTTCGTTGATGCTTGGTGCAATTCG
>CALBPG010000019.1 GCA_937899065.1 uncultured Allomuricauda sp. | reverse complement strand
ATACCGTTATTCCATTTTTGATGAGACGATATGTATAGAATCCAGGTACACCTGAAACTTGTACGTCAATACTTCCCAATTCACCACTACAAAGGATATCATTAGCAGTAACATCAACATTGATATCCAAATCCAGTACAGTAACTTCATTGGATGGAAAAATACATGCACTCGCCGAAACATTTTTCAAACGCACGAAAACCCGGTAGTTACCAGGTGTAGTCACGTCAAAGAAAGGGTCATCTTGATAGGGTCCCGTGCTGCTCAAGCTGTATTCATAACCTGCTGGAACATTGGTTACCTCCACACGGCCTGGGTTGCCACAAATAATATCTTCTTTGATAAGCTGCGGGTCAAGTGGGTTTGACGTGGACTTGAAGTAAAAGAATTGTCCAGAATCCACTCGAACACGATACTCTCCCGCGTCGGAAAGACTAAATGTAGGTCCCGTTCCAACTGTATTCCATGTACAAGCCCCATTAATGGTAGGACAGTCATCCACCACAGTGGGTGCACAAGTATTGGGGTCCAACCGTTGCCATTGATATGAACCTCCGGATTGGGAAAGACTTAGGGTACGAACATCACTGGCACCGCAAAGGAAGAATTTGGCCAAAGTGCTTCCATCATTTGGACATACAACTTCCTCGTCAGCGCCTTGAATTATGGTCATGAACATTGGATTGAACATGGCCTCTGTAGCGTTGTATTCTGTATTTGTTTGGGTGTGGGTGTGGATTGATTTATCTTCCTTCGTCTCGTTCGCGTTTGACAAAAGACCAGTCCTGTAAGAAGCTACACTTGTACTAACTCCGGCTAGTACTGTGGTTCCAACAACAAGCAAAAATAAAATCAAACCAGCATTGGTATAATGCCTTGATTTCTTGGGAAGCATAGGTTAAGTGATGTTAAGATAGAATACTCAGATTTGGGACCTTTATACTCTAAAATTGTAATTATCTAAACGTATATATTTACTTTTACTCTCGACTAAAAAAAGCCGTAATTCGTCTAACAATTCATTCTTTTCAACGTGAAATTATGAAAAAAAGTGCCCTACTTCCCTATTTTTTCGTTGTAATGCTATGGGTGTCTTGCGCCCAAAACAGCAAAAATTCGATAAAAAGTGCTCCTTCGGATGTGATAAATCTCGTCCAAATCACCGATGCCATTGCCCAACCTTGGGGACTTGCTTTCCTACCAGACCATAGTATTTTGATTACAGAAAGAACAGGTACGTTATGGCATTATCGTGACGGAAACTTAACTGAAATCACCAATGTGCCCAGCGTTTACGTACATGGACAAGGTGGACTTATGGATGTAGAGATACATCCCAACTTTGCAGAAAATAAATGGATTTACTTATCCTATTCGTATACGAAAGACACCAAAGTAGGAGGAAATACCGCGATTCTCAGGGCAACCCTTCGAAACAATCAACTTCTAGAAAAGAAAATTTTGTATCAAGGTGGACCTCAAACCAAAAAAGGACAACACTTCGGTTCACGTTTGGAGTTTGACACCAATGGTTATCTCTATTTCTCTATTGGGGACAGGGGCAATCGAAACATGAATCCACAAGATGTAAAACGTGATGGCGGCAAGATTTATCGTATCACCGATGATGGATCCATACACAAAGACAATCCTTAAGTAAACACTAGCGGTGCAAAAAGTGCCAATTTCAGTAATGGTCAACGAAATCCGCAGGGACTAACCTTGCACCCAGAAACCGGAAAACTTTGGGAACATGAGCATGGACCTAGAGGCGGTGATGAAATCAATGTCATCGAAAAAGGGAAGAATTATGGTTGGCCGGTAATTACCTACGGCATCAATTATAGTGGCACTAAAATTACGGACGAAACATCTCGTCCCGGCATGGAACAACCGATTTACCAATGGACACCCTCTATTGCGCCAAGCGGAATGACCTTTGTATCCTCTAAAAAATATCCTGATTGGAAGGGGGATTTGCTCGTTGGGTCTTTAGCCTTCCAATATTTGGAATTGGTTGAAATGGATAAGAACAAGGTAGTTGGTCGTCAAAGGCTTTTGGATGGAGAGGGTAGACTACGCAGTGTGAAACAGAGCCCTGATGGCTTTATTTATGTCGGAATTGAAGGGAAAGGCGTTTTTCGTTTGGAACCCGGCAAATAAGGATTATACCAATACTTTAAGCCATTTTTCCGCCTTTTTGGAAACCGATTTCCGTCTATCTTGACGTAAGCGTTCCAATTCAGGGAGCATCCAGATTTTTATAGAATTGTCTTTTTTGGACCATTTGCCTAAAGTCTCCATGGTTTGGCAGAGCACAATCCAATCCGAGTGATGTTGCAAATTGTTTTTCATAATCACTAAAGCCTGATTTTTTTGAGAATTAGAAAGGCTATGTTCAAGCATTAAAAAGAGTTGGGACAGGGTCCATTGGGTAGAAGCTTGGGGAATTTCAGCAATCTCGGCTAAGAAACGGTCCAAATATGGAACCAATAATTCTGGTTTTTCTTTCGCGATGCGCTTCATTCCATTGGAAACCCGAAGGCGCACCACTTCATCCATACTGAAGTAACATTGAAAAAAAGCCTCAAAACGAGAAGGTTTTTCGAGTACCTCGGCGACTACACTAACAGTATTGCCCAGTGAATTAGGGTGCCCGCCAGTTAGTCTTTCTTCAAAGTTCATGATGATTTTAAGGCTTCCATAGCCTTTTTGACAGAACCATACTTTTTCAAATGACGTTCCGCTTCCTCGTAATCCAAGCCTAATTCTTCCACCAAGTAACGTGTACCACGGTCAACTAACTTGGTATTGCTCAGTTGCATGTTGACCATTTTATTTCCTTTTACCCTTCCGATACGAATCATGAGAGCGGTGGAAATCATATTCAAGACCATTTTCTGACTTGTACCACTTTTCATTCGAGTACTTCCGGTCAAAAACTCAGGCCCCACAACAACTTCGATAGGAATATCACTTTGCACTGCCAAAGGCGACCCAGGATTATTGGTAATACCGGCGGTTAGTACCCCATGCTGTTTGGCGTCTTGTATCACTCCTAGCACATAAGGTGTTGTACCGGATGCTGCGATTCCTACCAAAACATCGTTTTCATTGATATTAAACTCACTCAAATCTTTCCAAGCCTGTTTTGTATCGTCTTCAGCAATCTCAACCGCTTTTCGAATGGCACTATCCCCTCCAGCAATCAGACCAATAACCCGGTCATGCGGCATTCCGAATGTTGGTGGAATTTCAGAAGCGTCGAGTATGCCCAAACGGCCACTGGTTCCAGCACCGATGTAAAACAACCGACCACCATTGTGGAAGCGCTTCGTGGTTTCATCCACCAACTGAGCGATACTTGGAAGCACCTGCTCCACCGCGTCCGCTACTTTTCTATCTTCATTGTTGATACTGGAAACAATACTTAAGCTGTCCATTTGTTCCAGCTCGTTATATAGGGAAGGTTCTTCGGTAATTTTTATATGCTTGTGTTTCAACATTACAATAATTGTATGTTCATATTTCTAAATGCATCCAATTTAGCATCCCAAGGCTCCAACTCGGTTATCAAAAAATCTATTTCTTCCACGGCACAAATTTTATACCGTTGCAACGAACCAATTTTCTCAGAAATACTAGGGGAAACTATTTTTCGTGAACTATGAATCATCGCCTTCTTCATTTGAACGATTTCCCAATCAAATTCCGTCAATCCTTCGGTTGGATGGATGGAATTAGTTCCCAAAAAACAAATATCCACTTTTATTTCCGATAACATATTTATAGCACTACCCCCAACCGCAATTTGTGAGTCTTTAGACATCCGTCCGCCAATAAAAATGACCTCAACATTGGATTTGGTCAACAATTGTACGGCAATTGGCAAACTCGGTGTAAAGCACGTGAGCTTAATTTTCGAAGGAATTCTGCGTGCTAACTCTAAATTTGTGGTTCCTCCACTGAGCAAAACTACCTGCCCTTCCTTTATCAGACTAAGGCCTTTTTCAGCAATTTGCGCTTTTTTCTCTTGCGAATATATCTTTTTTCCAGTAGGATTATAATTGTTAAATCCTAAAGAAACGGCACCGCCATGCACTTTTTTCAATTTCTCAGATTGGTGCAATTCTTTAATATCCCTACGTATCGTGTCCACCGAAACGTGCAATAAATCTGCAATATCCGTAAGCAATACGCGGTTGTGCACGCGTACTTCGTTCAGTATAAATTGATGCCGTTCTTCCTTCAACATACTGTGGGCAAAGTTAAATAAATCTTAAAGTGGTCAATAATAACAGCAAAATAAGGCAAAAAATGTGCCTTTTCTAATTAAATCGGAATAAAACAGCATAATATTGCATAACATGCTGTTTTTTGCCTACATTTGAAATCTAATTTTCCGATTTTTGCTGCAACAAACAACATATTCCATGCAAAGCATTTATTCAGAAGAGAAAAGATTTGAGAAAATCAACACGATTATTCATGAAGATTCCAATAAAGCTTCTTTAGCCGTAGCTAATGAAATAGCGAGTCTTATCAATCAAAAACAAAGTGCAGGCAAAAAGACCGTTATTGGTTTGGCTACCGGTTCAACACCAACCAAAGTGTACGAGTATTTAGTAGCCTTTCATAAAGAAGGAAGGCTTAGTTTCAAGAATGTCGTCACTTTTAACTTGGATGAATACTTTCCAATGCATCCAGATTCAATACACAGTTATGTTCGATTTATGAATGAGCATCTTTTCGACCATATTGATATTGCTCCGGAGAACATCCATATTCCCGATGGAAACCTTTCCAAGGAAACCGTTCGTCAATACTGTGAGGATTACGAAGAAAAAATAAGAAACGTTGGGGGCTTAGATATCCAAATTCTTGGAATTGGTAGAACCGGACACATTGGTTTTAACGAACCAGGGTCCTCATTGAATAGTAAAACACGTCTTATCCGATTAGATCGTGTCACACGACTGGATGCGGCAAGCGATTTCTTTGGAGAAGAAAACGTGCCCAGAAGGGCAATTACCATGGGGGTTGGCACGATTTTAAGTGCCAAGAAAATCATTTTGATGGCGTGGGGCGAAGGAAAAGCTGGTATTATCAACCAGGCTGTGGAAGGCGAAATCAAAGAGTCTGTTCCTGCGACTTTTCTCCAACAGCATGAAAACTGTGACTTTGTTTTGGATGGCGCGTCAGCCTCTGAGCTTACCCGAGTTAAAACACCTTGGTTGGTCACAGACTGCGAATGGGACGATACCCTCATTAAATCAGCCACCATCTGGCTTTCCGAAACCCTGGGAAAAGCAATTCTCAAGCTAACCAACGAAGATTATAACGAATACGGCATGGGAAGCCTCATCGCCGAGGTAGGGTCTGCGGAACAAATCAACCTAAAGGTGTTTAATCATCTGCAACGCACCATCACCGGATGGCCGGGTGGTAAACCCAAGGCGGATGACAGTCAGCGTCCTGAAAGGGCTACCCCCTATCCCAAGCGTTCATTGATTTTTAGTCCACACCCAGATGATGATGTCATTTCCATGGGAGGCACTTTGTTGCGATTGGTGGACCAAGGGCATGAAGTTCACGTGGCCTACCAAACCTCTGGTAACATTGCCGTTTTTGATGACGAGGTAATCCGTTTTCTGGATTTTGCGACCGATATCCA
>CALBPG010000018.1 GCA_937899065.1 uncultured Allomuricauda sp. | reverse complement strand
AGTTATTGCTATCGAAAGCAACAGCAGGATGGGCAATGGTTTTTTGAGGTAATCAGACCCACTTGTTGTTTGAAAGGTATGCATCAGCCCAAGTGGGTTTTAAGGTTTTTGATAAATAAGATGCTTTCGGAAACAATATGTTTTCCGTTGACTTGAATCTCTCGCTTTAGATAGTAGAAGCCCATGAAGATTCCCACTACTGTAAACAGAACGGTTCCAACCGCAACGGCAACAAGGCTTTCAAAAACAAATACCGCAATACAATTGATGACAATATTCGCAGATGTCATCATCAAAACTTTATATAGATTGAGTTTTGGTTTATCAATGCTGTCCAATAAAACTCCTGTAAACCTGTCCAACGGTAACAGCATGATGTATACCGCAAAGACACGAAAAACCAATGTCAGTAAGGGAAGTGAATCTTTATATTCTGAACCACCCAAAAACAACACCAAGGTTTCGGCAAATACAAAACCAACGGCTGCTACGGGCAAGAATAAAAGCATCACAATCCCCACGTAAGAGTAGAAAATCTTTTTGGCCTCCTGCATTTTCCCTTCAATTGCCTTTTTGGCCATTTTGGGATATGCCGTCATAGTAAAACTGTGCAGGGGAATGCCCAATAAATCTGTCAACTTTAATGGAATCGCGTACATGGCAATTCCAACTGAACCTAGTATGGGACTCATCCCGATAATGAAAGTGTCTGAGCTTTTCAATAAGCTGGAGCTTATTAGCGTCCCCATGGAGTATTTTCCAAAGTTCAGAAGTTCTTTTTCAATTTTTCGTTGCGCTTTTTTGAAGTGGAATAGACCATCCCATCCTTTTAGCAAACACCATACTCCTGATATCGCATTGACGAAGATGTTCGCCCAAATCACGGTTAGGATTCCTTCCTTCAACCACAAAAAGTTGACTACCAGAAACAGGCAAAAAAGTCCTACGTTCAATACACGAACCCACATCATTCGATTGAAATTCTGTTCGGCCTGAAATAAAGACATCGCATTGTTCCAACCTAAGTTGGCCACCGCCAACCAAGGGTAATACGTCAGAAAAAGAAAATAGCCGTTGTTGATGGTTTGGCCTGAAAGGGTAATCATCAACCATAAACCCCAACAAAAAGAAGTAAGCAATAGAAGCAAGACCAAGTTGATGCGAAAGGCAGAAGCCATGATCCTTTGCTTTTCCAAAGCATCCGCACCGGATAGTTGTCTTACCGAAGCCGTTCGGGTCAGTCCAAAACGCAATAGGTCTACAAAAGTGGCTAGGGTGATAAAGAGCACCCACTCTCCAAACAATTCTTTGTTGAGCTGTCGGGTTAGCAACATAAAGCTTAGCAAACCCAAAAAGGCAACGCTTCCGTTCGCCATTAGGGAAGAAAGGTTCTTTTCTTTTCCGATTTGTCTTAGTTTTCCAAGCATTAGGTTACCGAAGTTTTGGTGAAAAATCGAAATTGAACCAGTTTTTTAATCCATCGTCTGACGAAGGACCTTTTTTTGGGTAAGTCCCCTACAACGGTCTCCATTTCCAAGACTTTCACACCATTCAAAATGATGAGTGGTTCAGGACCTGTAGTTGCCTCATTGAACAATTCCAAGGCATTTTTATCCGCTTGGGTCCAAGCCCGATTGGCCCGGGTTACCAAGAAGGTGTAATCCATAGCCGAGGCTAATTTCACAGGGAATGGATTTTTGATAATGCTCGGAATTTCCAAAATGACAAAATCAAATGCGTTGAAGTCCGAAACCAAACCTTCTTCATCAAACTCATGAATGGTGGACAACTTGTAGAGTTTATCACTGATGGGATAAACCAGTTTTTGATAACAATCTGCTGTTAAGCCCAAATCCGTTTCATCGTATGTAATATGAAGCATTTGATAATCCAACTCGCATAGCTTTGAAATCAAGTGTCTACAGATAAAGGTTTTGCCTTCGCGATCTTGTGTTGAAAACAATAGGTTCACAACAGGAGTGGAAGTCTTGTCTTTTTTGAACTGATTGAGAATAATGTTCCTCGAGATAGCGTTAACCGCCTTGTTCTTTAGATAGGCATAATCGATTTTACTGCTTTCCGCACCGATGACGGGGAAAATAGAGGATACCTTCAACTCTATTTTATCTTCAGCTCTTTTTGCCGTATTGATATTCCCATCCAAAAATTCTAGGACCAAAATCGTGGCAGCGACCAAAACAAAACCTGCCATTGCAGCCACTATTACTAAAAGCATCCGCTTGCTTGGTTTGGGGCTAATCGGAAAAAATGGCGCTTCGGTAAGTTTGATATTGGATTTGAGCTCAACGTTTTGCTGGCGTAACTTGGCTAGGCCCAAACTGTGTAAAAGACTTAAATACTCTCTTTCAGCAATATCAATTTTACGTTCCAAACGTTTCATTGTCGCACCTAATGGAGAAAATTCTTGATATAATTTTTTAAATTCTTCTCGCTTTTCATCCATAACCCGAAGCTGTGCTCGGGTACCTTCGTATTCGATTGTTTTGGCCAACCAGTCGGAAAGCACGCTGGTAGAAGCCAAACTTTTGGTGTCGTAATCCGTTTTGTAAATGGTATCGATATTCTGCGCCAGTTCAGATTCAATGTCTGCAATGCGTTGCATCTTGTCGTTGGCCTCTTTTGCTTTTTTAAGCTGAACGGTGGAATCTTTGTCCATCCCCAAAGTGAGCATTGAAACTTCAAAACTCAGCGTGGAAAGTTCCTTTCGCAAATTCATAATCCGAGTGCTGGAAAGTCTTTTGAGTTCATGGGCTTCCAGTTTGGATTCCAAAACCCCTAGCACGGCCTTTGCCGCATTAAACTTCCGGAACACTTCCAGATACTTGATTTCAAACTCTTCTTTTTCCGCAGCGATATGTTTGGTTTGCTCGTAGTAGTTGATAATGTTGTTGGTTTGGTTGAATTGCAGCAACTCATCTTCGGCCCCTTTCAAATCAACTGTAGAGGCCGCTAATTGACGTTCAAAATATTTGACTACGGCATCTGATTGATTCACCTTGATATCGGCATTTAATTGCACAAAAACCTCGCAGAGAATCAGCAAAGTGTTTTGACAAATGGCCGCATCTTCCGATTCGAATTCAATATCCACGAAGTCACTGTTTGAGATTCTTCGCAAGCCGACCCTTCCCGAAATTTTTTCGATACTATAATCGGGATGGTCTAGATTGATAAGTTGGTAAATGAAATTGGTGTGGTTGGATTCTTTCAATTCCAAGAAGTTCTCGTAGGTTTTTAATACATCACCAGGCACTACCAATTGTTTGACTTCTTCTGGAACGGATTCCATTAACGATGCATACTTTTCTTGCGAGATGATTTTTACATCCGCACTATCCAACACCATATGTTGCGCAAAAAGTTTTAACCCCACAATTTCAATGGTGGTGCGGGCTTTAATGAGGTTTAAAAGGTTATCGTAAGCCGTGTTGGTTGCCCGAAAATCTATCTTGGTGTTTTCCAGTTCAATATTGGACCCAGTAGCAATACCAGTGTATACCCTAGCCTTGGAATTGTAGACTTTCGGTTGGTTACGGGTTAGGTAAAATACCTTACCCCCCAAAAGCACAGGAACCCCAATCAACAGGGCGACATGTCTCAATAAGAGACGAACAAAAAAGAGTAGATTAAATTTCATTAAATATCCAGTTCTGCTCCTATAATGTTTTCCAGGGCCATGACCGAGGCAATAAATTCAGACCGGTGCAACTCAAAATTCATGGTTGCCTGATTTAGCATTTGCTGCAATCGCGTATATTCTGTTACATTGATAATACCGCTGGAAAAGTCTTTTTCAGCCCTTAAGGATTGTACTCGGTAACTATCCACAATGGAATTTGACACGTAATACATTCTATGATTTTTCAATACCGTGTTATACAGGTATTGTACCTTTTGTTCCAGTTCTACTTCGGCAACTCGTGTCTCAAATCGCGCTTTTTCAGCTTCTCCCTTAGCACTTAAGATTCTGGCCCTTCTATTAATAATGGCCGATAAGGGCAAGCGAATGGATACCCCTACATTGTACCGACTTTGTTCTGTCGAAAACAAGGTTTGACTTTGAGGGTCACCGGCGATTTGCTGGTTGCTCAGGTTATCAAAAATCCCGTAGTTGTAGCCCGCTTCGAGATTGATGTATTCCAACCATGCCCTTTGCTCTGCAGATACTACCCCATCGCGGTATTGCTGTTCTGAAATCGTAACCTTTATAAAGGGGGAAAAGTCCTTTGCCATTTGGATGAGTGTATCCAAAGGCGGAAGCTTTTTGCTGATATCGTTTTCCTCCAGACCTTTTTCAATAAAAGCCGTAATGGATTGTGCCGAAACCAACTGCGCAAAAAAGAAAATCAATAAAATGCCCCAATATTTCTTCATTACACGTTTTCTTTTTGAAAGACCGCTTTAAACGTGCGAAGCACAATCCAGAGGTCTATGAGAAAGGCGTTTTTGCTGTTTGCGTATTCCACGTATTTGATATCGAGCTGTTTTCGTTCTTCAGGCGACATTTTCGAGCTACGTCCCCGAGCCTCAACTTGCCATAGGCCTGTTATTCCAGCGGGGCCGTTGAAACGGTCGGTCCATTCATCTGTAGTCAACACCTCTGCTTCGTATAAAGGCAAAGGCCGGTTCCCTACGATGGACATATCCCCTTTGAGAACATTGATAAGCTGCGGTAGTTCGTCAATACTCAGTTTTCGAATAATTTTTCCAACCTTGGTGATTCTCGGGTCGTTATCAAATTTCACAAAAGCACTTTTGGCGCTTTCCCGTTTTTGTTGGTTATGGGACACCTCATCCACTTCAGCGTCATCTCCAAAAAGTTTAGTTCCTGAAGTACTGCTGGCAGGATGGTTGACTACTTGGGCTTCATGCTCCACCTCGTCATGGTGTACATATTGGTTTAAATGTTGAAACTCTTTGAGTCTTTTATCAGCATCGGGATACATGGACCGCAACTAGTAATAGACAAAAATCTTATAGCCAGTACCCACTCTTTTTGAGAAGTAGTAGACCTTGCCTTTGGATTCCAATCGAATTGCGGCGATAACCAACAACAAAAAAGGTGCGGCAACCAGCAACACGGAACCTGCAACCAAAATGTCGAAGGAGCGTTTCCAAAAACCAATTTTATACTCGCCATAAACCGTATGAGCTGGCGTGATTTTCGCCTTGTGCAGGTTTATCTTCAGTTCTTTCAAAAACTGAATGCGGTCGACGATGTTATCTATGGCAATGGGTTGCACATAATAGTCATCAATACCATGTTCAACTGCCTCCGCAAGCTCGTTCGCATTGCGTTCTGCAGCTACCAAAATAAAGGGAACCGAATCGCTATGGCTGTATTTGGATTGCAACGTCTTGTGAAATTCAATACCGGATTGCCCCGGAATTTGCTTTTCACAAACAATAGCGTCAACGATTAAGTGTTCTTCTAACCATTTCAGAGCCAAAAGGGAGTTATCCACGCGATGGAAGTCTATTTTCTCGCTTGATTGCTGAAATTGGTGTACTAGTGTCTCGTTTTCTCCAACATAGAGAAGACGGATCTTTTTATCCGAAACGATTTCCATAATATTAGGTGCGAATCAATAATTTTTCCACTCGAATCAATAGTTCTTCGGGATTGAATGGTTTGACCAAGTAATCATCTGCGCCAAGCTTGAGGCATTGGATTCGGTCTGCACTGCTGTCGCGACAACTCAATACAATAATTGGGATTTCAGAAAAATAGCCGCTTTCCTTGATTTTCTTAATCAATTCGAAGCCGTCCATGTTGGGCATTTCCAAATCGGTGATAATCAAATCAGGAATATTACCATCTTGCATCCAAGTTAAAGCAGCCATACCATCTTCCATGGTGGTTACGGCGTAGGATTGCCCTAAAAACTGAGATACCAATTCGCTAAGTGACTGTTTGTCGTCTACTACTAAGATTTTCATAATCTGGGGTTTTTAATTTATTGTAGTACTAAACATATTTGAAAAGTAGGATAATTATTACTTTATGATAATTCTATGTTGTAAAACCAAGGCAGTATGTTGTAAGCTACATTTTATCGGAGGTCTTGTGTTGTATGTTATCATCGACCAACGGAAAGGCTCTTCGCTCCTAACAATACAATACGGCAACCCATATGAGTTGCCGTATCCTAAAAAATCAAAGAAAATATTCAGTCGTTTACTTTCAAGGCTTCGTAGGCCTCTTGAAGAATACTGTTCTTTTTGAGAAAACGTTCGTTGCAAAATGGAAACGGTTTACCTGGTTCCCTTGGTGGTGGCAGCGCGGTATACACGTCAACCTTCACATACTTGAACACACCCTTTCGGTGTAGGTGCATGGCCAACATGCCATCATCACAACCTGCGACTAAGGGCAAATCCACCGCATAGCCGATATCCACAAAACTTTCCCTTTTAAAGGCAATGCAGACCGCACGGATGTATTTGATGCGTTCTTCGAAACCTCTCGAGAGTCTACTTTTGAAAACCTGAACCTTCAACCAGTTTCTCATCTTCATTTTTTGCGACAACCTAAAGTCCGATTCATATCTCTTTGACACCGAATAGCACATCACCAATTTTTCGTCCTCGAAAAAAGGCAACGCCATTCGGTCAATATAATAAGGGTCATACAATGAATCTGGGTCCAGCGAGCAAACAATCTCCCCTCGGGCCACTTCCATTCCCTTTTGCCGGGCATGGGTAATTCCCTGAAGGGGTTGCGAAACCACTTTCGCGCCCAATTGATTCAAAATTCCCAAGGTTTCAGCGTTGGCATTATTTTCGACAAAAATCAGCTCATAGGGAATAATCGTCTTTAAATGACTTAAAGCGACAATATGTGCCAACAAGGTCTCTTCAGCTTGAAAAACGAGCGTAACCAAGCTTACCACGGGTTTTTCAACCTTATCCAAAAGTTGAAAATACCGCAACAATCGGCTGTATTGAACTTCATCCAATTGGTCAGGAACGCTATTGAAATACGGTTGGTAGATTGACAGGTCCATAGTAAAGCGTTGGTGGATTAAATACGGTCCGGACTTAAAATATAGTTGGTCTTGGTGGCCGTAAGAGTCTCGAGGACTGTATCATTTTGACGTCCAATCAAAGCCATTACTTTATTGCGCTCCGCGGATTCCCGATAGAGTTTTTCGAAGAAGTGCGCTGCGGAAGCATCCAAAACCGTCACTTTTTCTAAACTGACGATTACCTGCTCTTGTGACTCCAGCACGGAATCAAAATAAGCGCGCAACGCGCCAACATTTTGGGCGGTTACATCACCCAATACTTCAAAAACTCCATGGTATTCCTTAATTTCCAGTGGCATAGTTAAAATTTTAAGATTACTTGATTCTTTTATCATCTTCTGGAGTGTTCTGGTGTTCTACAACAAGTTGAGCCGTTGCATCAACTCGGGTCGATTGGAGCGACTAATGGGAATGACACTTTTCTCAATCAATACACTATTATCTTGAATATCAATTATTTGAGTAAAATTGATAATATACGAGCGATGTATTTGCAAAAACCTTGAGGTGGGCAACTTGTCTTTTATCTTCTTGAGGGTAGAATGTACCCGAAACCTTTTTTGTAGGGTCAAAATTTCGATATAGTCCCCTTTTGCCTCAATCAGAAGGATATCTGAAAACTTAAGTTTGATAAGTCTTCTATCGATATTGATGTATAAATCTTCTTCCGGATTTTCTTGTTTGGAAACGATAGGGATTTCTTCGGAAGCGGCAAAGGCCATCTCCAATTTGGTCATACATTTTTCAAAACGTTGCCTACTGATGGGTTTTACCAAATAATCCACAATGAAGGGATACTGATAAGCCTCAATGGCAAAATTTTTATCTGAAGTGGTCAGCACAATCTTGGGGGGATTTTGCAGGGTTTCAATAAAATCTATGCCTGTTAGTTTTGGCATATGGATATCGAGAAAAATCAAATCCACATGATGGTCGCGGATATATTTTAAGGCTTCAAGCGCATTGGGAAACTCATGCAGGACTTCAAGGTTGGGAACTCCTTTGCAGAATTCCGCTACTATCATTCGCGCGCTGGCTTCGTCATCTACTATGATACTTTTCATGTTACGCTATATTTGATATAATCTCTTCTACCGAAGTTAGAATCTCATTAAACTCGTCTTTGAGTTTGGTATCGCCGTATTTTAGGTCTTCTTCATATTTGATGGCCAAACGGTATCCTTCATGCAAGCCGAGAATACCCAGCTTGTGTTTTATTTTGTGGACAATAGTTGCAGATTCCTCCAAATTGTCCCCATCCATTTGGGTTATGTATTCTGTTTTTTCTTTCGGAAATTCATTTTGGATAATGGTCAAAAAACGCTTTTCGAATTCTTCGTTCCCGCCTGAAATCTCCTTGATGTAATCCAAGTTTGGTCTTTCCATGATTAGGGTTGTTTTTTTAGGGTAAAGAAAAATGTTGTTCCTTTTCCGATTTCACTGGTCAACCATACCTTCCCTTTGTAACGGTCTATAATCTTTTTTACAATGGACAGCCCAATTCCCGTTGAGCGCTCTTTGTTTCCTATAGATTGGAAAATCTGGAATATTTTTTCGTGGTATTCTTCAGGAATCCCTACCCCGTTATCGGCGATACTGAATTCCCAATGCTTTTTGTGTTCTTTAAATCCTATAACAACTTCTCCCTCCGGTTTATCAATGTTAACCACCGCATTGCTCAAAAAATTCTGGAACAACTGATGCATTTTGGTTCGGTCTGCCAAGATGGTGGGCAATTCGCCTGCTGTTTTGATAACAACATTTTCGGGGATGTAGATAATCTCCCGAATCTCTTGAATCACCTCATTTAAATCAATGGGGGTACTATCCAACACGTCGTTGTTCACGGTAGAATATTTCAATATACCCGTAATGAGCTTGTCCATCCCCTCGATTTTCTCTTGCATCATCTTCAGGTTGTATTGACCGGTTTCATCGAGTTTGTCTTTGTAGTCATCATACATCCAGGTAGCGAGCGCACTTACACTTCGCAAAGGGGATTTTAAATCGTGGGATACAATATGTGCATATTCTTGAAGACCCTTATTACTCTCTTCCAGTTCTGCAACCAAATTTTCTTTTTGCAGCTCTAGGTTTTTCTGTTGGGTAATGTCAAAATGAATTCCTATCGAGCCAATCACATTGCCCAAATCATCATAACGTGGGGCACCGCTGACCAGCCAGAAGCGTTTTTCACCATCGCGATTCAAGATTCCGATTTCGTAGGAATACGAAATTCCACGTCGACGAAGGGCGCTGTGTTTTTGCACCATTTCTTCATCGGTATCTACGATATTGAGGATTTTAGTGGTATTGCGTCCAATCAATTCAATTGAGGAACGCCCCACCATATCACAAAAGCTTTGGATGACCATTAGGATGTTGTCCTCATTATCTATCTCAACCAAGCCAAGATTCATATTGGCGATAATGCTGCCATACTTTTCTTTTTGTGCTTCGAGGTTTTTGCGATAATTCTTTTTAAGGGTCACATCGTTATAGCTCCACAAATGGCCTTGGTATTCGCCATTACTGAACAGCGGAATATAATCACGCTCGAACGTGCGTCCGTCTACCAACTCCATTTCATCTGAAGTAACAGCTTCCCGCTTGTTCAATACATAATCAATACGTCGTATGGTAGTATCAGCCTCCTGGAAAAGGTGTTTGTACTTGTGAAGTGATTTTCGCGCATTCACACCCCTCAATTTGTGCGGGGCTATTGGAATAGCGAATAGGTCACAGAACTTTTGATTGGCCAGCACAATCTTGCCCTCTTGGTCTTCCAACAGAATTCCAGATTGCAAGTTTTTGATAAGCGTGGCCATGCGTTCTTCAGAAGCTTGAAGCTTTTCCTTGGAGCGTTTTTCTTCAGTAATATCCTCAATGATTACTACGCTATAGGCTAGTTTTCCAGTTTCATCCGTCAAGGAACTTATGGAAGTTTTTCCATAAATCGTACTGCCATCTTTTTTGAAGAACTTTCGAATCACGGAAAACTTTCGGTCTTCAAGGCCGGTAGTTCGCGAATCCAAAATGGTATCCAAAGTGCTTTCTTCCAAAGTGGAGATATCATCAAGCGAGCGTTTGGACAATTCCAACTGATCATAACCCATAAGATCAATAAAGGATCTGTTGGCTTTAATAATTTTGTTTTTGATGATGAGTAGAATGCCCAGTGGCGAATTCTCTACAATAATATCTTGTTGCTTCTTTTGTTCTTGTAATAGTTTTTTGATTTCAACATCTTGGGTAATGTCTCTTATAACGCCTTGAGCAGCAATAGGCCTTCCTTTTTCATCATAAATCAAACTCGCATTGATGTTAACGTGTTTGGCTTCTTTTCGCTTATTGTAGATTTTGGCTGAGTAATTCTTTAGAATACCTACTTGGCTCAGGGTTTTAAACGATTCCACTGTGTATTCCAAATAGTCAGGATGTACCAACCTGCTTAAATAAACATCTTCTTCGGTATGGTCAAATCCGAGAAACTCTTTTGCCGAAGAGTTCATATTGATGACCTTTCCATCCAAGCTCATCACCACATAAGGGTCAATGATATTGATGAAAGCGCTATCAACGGCATTCCCCTCCTTATGCAAAAGGCTTTCTAGGCGACCATTGGCTTCCCGAAGGTGCAACGAGGCATCATACAACTCTTTCGCCTTCTCTTCAAGAAGGTTCTCGGCTGCTTTTCTGGCTTTTCTTTCTCGCTTTAAGGCCCGTTTTAAAACGGAAACCTCGTTCTTATCCATTTTGGACGATAGCGAACTTGACTTGAGTTCCGTTTTCATTTAATAGTTTGTAGTCTACTTCAACTGGCTTTCCAAAATGTTCAAAGGTTCGAATAATCAAACCGTGAGCCAGGGCGTACAATCCTCGCGAGGAGGAATAAATCATCTCTAAAGTTTTATCGGTACGGGATAAAATTTTAAACTCTGGTAGTTCCGCGTCGGGATATAATTTTTTTACGTGTACATGAATATGGTCTTCTATACAACTTAGAAGCGCCAAAGGGGTATTGTAATTCGCTACTACCTCAGGATGGGTTTTGGCTAGGCTACTAAACAAATAGTGCCCAAAAGAATATAGCAAATCCTCTTTACTGATTTTGGTTTCTTGATGCAATTGCTCTATGAGCAAAACCATTTCGTGAAATTCGTAAGTCCCAACGGCAGTGTAAGCGCCACCAGAAGGTAAGTCACAGCTTTCTACTATGGTGTCAACCATCTCCAAACCGAAGGTGGATTCAACCATCTCCAAAAACTCAGTGAATACAATCCCTTTCATAATAAGATTATTATGATTTAAAAGTAGGAATTGGACTACTTGTCTAAAAAATAATGTTGTGAAATGCGGGTTTTTGTTAGCCTTTGATTAGTTCGCTAATCTCCCAATAATCGAATACTTTTTTCAATTTTGACTCGTAATCCTCATATTTTAAAGGCTTTATGATGTAACCAGCGATACCAATCTCAAAACATTTGAGCAGGTCTACCCGATTCTCTGATGTGGTCAAAATGATAGTGGGCAAATATTTGAAGCGGTCATCCTTTTTGATGATACTTAAAAATTCCGTTCCGCTCATCCGCGGCATGTTTAAGTCCAATAAGATGATATCTGGCAAGTGACCAGAGTGCAAAATGTCTAGTGCTTCTTCACCATTTTTTGCCTCTATAATCTTGTGCTTTGATTGGAACTTAGAAATTGCTCGTTGCAACTTCATGCTCTCAATCATATCGTCTTCTATGAACAAAACATTCATACGGTTTTTCCTTTAGACTACAAATATCCATAAAGATACTGAGGAAAAATACTACATCATAGTTCGAAATCTCAAAACTGTCGACGAGTGGTACTTTATCGTAGATGAGTTTTTACCTCAAGACAGGTTCTTGAGTTCTTCTTTCATCTTTTTGGTCATTTTGGATACTACCAAATCATAGGAATGATCCACTAGCTCTACAATAAACTTTGGGGGAATACCATGGAGCAAAAGTGTATTCCAATGGGTTTTGCTCATATGGTAGCCAGGAATGATTATGCCGTCATATTCCTCACGCAATTCCACTGCTCGTTCAGGGTCACATTTCAGGTTGCACTGTGGAGGGGTTCTTTCCAATGGAACCAATGCGAACATTTTTCCCATGACCTTGAACACCAAGGTGTATTCATCAAATGGAAAGCTCTCGGTCACCCCAGGCTTTGAAAGGCAATAAGTACGTAAAGCTTCAATATCCATTATTCTATGCCATTGGAATCATACACAATCACCTTGCTCCACAAATCTTTGCATTCGTCGATAAATTGCAAATGCGCTGCTTCTTTTTGATATCCGTCTTGTGATTCAGCAGAATCAAAAGTCACAATCAAAGCATAGGTAAACGAACCATCCACTACTTCACGAGTGGCCTTGGGAGGTACACCAATAAAATTGGTTTTGGCAAACTTTGAATTGTTCAAGAAACGTTTCAGGGAGTCTTCAAACTGAATTCTGTCATCTTCATTGTCTGGATTTTTTAACCAGAAGTAGACCGTATGTGCGAAGGCGGAATCAAACTCCTCACTGTTTATTTTGTCTTGTGCCACTGCGTTGGTAAATAAAAGGAGTCCTACGACGCCCGTTAAAATTAATTTTCTCATGCTGTTTTTTCTTCTAAGTGGTTTTGGATTGTATCTGTAATTTCCAAGCTTGTATAGTCCAATGTCCAACCAATGGTCTCTACGATTTTCTCTACGACCAAAACTGCTTGTAGTGCTTCTTTTTTAGCGCTATCCATCAAGCCGCTTTCTGGAATTTTCTGTTTGATATGATCTTTGGCCTCTACGTTAAGCTGCGTCAAGTCTTCCGGTGAAAAGCTATTGAAAAATCCATTTTTGATATCGTAGTACTGAAGGTTGGGCTCAATGGATAAGATTTCGGGCTCTGGAAAATTCTTAAGCACAATGGTCTTTCGTTCGGTATCGGCACGCATCGCCAACTTTTTCAAATCATATCCGATATGCGCCTTGGCCTTTATGATAATCAATGCCTTTTTCTTGCTAGTGAACAAGTTCATGAAGCTCTCCTTCGTGTTCTCGTAATGATAGATTTCGGCAAAGTCTCCTTCAACTGAAACGAGTTTGCACACATTCCTGATTTTGTCAAGAATTACCGTAGACTGTCTTTCTGTTCGCTCTTTTCGCTTTTTACCACGAAACATGGCAAATAACCCATACATTAAAATGGCACCCAGAATCAGACCTAAAAGCGCTTCTATCATTTTGCTGAATTCAAATTTCCATAGGTTTAAAAAGGACAGGCCTGCTGGGGGCTGCATCATTTTCGAAAGGGGCCACTTGCAAATTAAGCCAATATAACCCATCAACAATAGTGTCTGGTACAAAAACAAACTCTGTTATCGTTGCGGAAGTTCTTGGAGACTGACTGACACACCAAAACGTTTTATGGGCTTCAAGCTTACCCTCATCTTTTTCCTTATCCACCGAAGGAAGGTCCACCAAAAGGTGTTCAATTCCTTCTGCAACGATATACTCCATCGCTTCCTTTGAAAGGTAGGGTGGGTTTTTATGGGAATAGTCCATGATACGTTTTGTTTCGGTATTGGGAAGGGTCCGAACAATCAAGGCACTTGCCCCTTGATATTTTCGCGCTGTTTTTAACCCCGCTGAAGACACTACTAAATCTTCTCCCACCTTTTCAGGCGTTACGCTTACCACTTCAGCCCAAGTGAAATAGGTTTTCAGTTTTTCATTGACCGAAAAGACCTCCTCGGTTATATGACCCAAACATTCCGTGTGCGTCACATGACTATGAGGATTGAAAACAACTTCGTTAAAATTAATAGGAGCACCTTCGGCCACGCTGCCAATAAAATCCCCTTCTGAAACGGGATGTATGCTTGGTGAAGGTTGATGCCATGCGTTAACACTTGTTTTACCATGTTTGAGGGCAATGGAAATATCCAAGGGTTTGCTTAGGTCAATTTGATAGGAATGGTCACCGTGCTGTACGCTCGCAATCATTTTACCAAATTAACCATAAAAAGGTCTGAGGCGATTCCGTCTACCAAAAACTTTCCGCTTTTGGTGGCCAGAAGACTATCTCCATCTTTGAATAGCAAGTGGTCTTGAATGTACTTTTCTGCCTGCTCCTCCAGATATTTTCGATACAACGGACCAAATTCAGTTTGAATTCTATCCAGCGAAACGCCCCATTGGGTGCGCAATCCTGTCATGACATATTCATTGTACCGGTCTCTCAAACTCAACGTTTCTTTTTCTGAAGGAATTTCTTCTCGCTCCAAAGCCCGCATATACTTCATATTGTTGTTCACATTCCAGCTTCGCACCTTCCCATCAAAAGAGTGTGCCGATGGACCGATTCCGATATAGGGTTTGCCTTGCCAATACGCACTATTGTTTTTGGAGATAAAACCGGGTTGTGCAAAATTCGAAGTTTCATAATGCATAAAACCGTTGGATTCCAAGGTTTCAAGCAATATCATGAACTGACGTTGCGCTTGCTCATCATCTACAGGAGGCACTACCCCTTGTTCAATGAAATGTTTCAGTGCCGTTTTGGGTTCTACCGTTAAGGCGTAACTAGAAATGTGGGGGACACCCAAATCTAGAGCGGTAGCAATGTTTTCTTTCCATTGCGCATCCGTGGCATTCGGAATTCCATAAATCAAATCGATGGAAATATTGTTAAAATAGCTTTTGGCATCCTGAATACACGCTAGAGCTTCCTTGGCATCATGGGCACGATTCATGAGCTTTAAATCTGCATCAAAAAAAGATTGTACCCCAATGCTCAAACGATTGATTGGACTTTGTGACAGTGCTTTCAATTTCTCCTTCGACAAATCATCAGGATTGCCTTCCAATGTGATTTCAGCGTTTGCGTCTACCTCAAAATGTGTTCGAACCGTATTGATAAGGACATTGATTTCATCCACGGACAAAACCGAGGGGGTGCCTCCGCCAAAGTATATGGTTTTTACCTCTTGATCGGAAAGCTCTTCTTTTCGCAATCGAATTTCCGTTGCTATAGCCTCCAAAACCTGAGGCTTGGTTCCCATTTGGGTAGAGAAGTGAAAATCACAATAGTGACACGCTTGCTTGCAAAATGGAATGTGAATATAAACTCCGCTCAAAACAGTGAACAATTATCAATTAACAGTGAACAATTATCAATTAACCGGTATCAATCAACCACGCACATTTATTAAACCACTAAGGTTGTACTTTGATACGTGTGGTTTTAAGTATCGAAAACATGATTTTTGAAAGCTCGTCAGCCTTGTCAATTAAAGTATTGGCTTCTTCCGCCTCAACGTAATCAGAATCTCTTAAAAGAGAAAGCCAATATTTTGTTTCTAGACTTTCTTTGTAGGCAATCGAAACTTTAGCAGAGAAATCCGCTTTGGAAATTGCTCCGTTCGCTTCAGAGATGTTAGCCCCAATCGAAGTGCCGGATTTCAACAATTGCTTGGAAAGCACATACTCTTTTTCAATCCTTATTATTTTCTTGTACAACCTCACAATTTGAATCGCAAATTCGTAGGACTTATCCGCAAGTGGGTTTTCAGTCTTCCTCATTGTTAATTCTTTATTGATTATTGATTTTATCAGGGTTCTTTTTCACAAAAGCATCCCATCCTGTATAGGTAGTACCCACCTCTATTCGACCGGCATTATAATAATGACAGACTGCGGCGGCCAGTCCATCTGTGCTGTCCAAGTTTTTGGGTAAGGTTTTCAGCTTCAAAAGGCCCTGGAGCATTTTGGCCACTTGTTCTTTGCTGGCGTTTCCATTCCCGGTAATGGCCATCTTGATTTTCTTGGGCATATACTCCGTGATGGGAATTTGTCGCGACAAGCCCGCAGCCATAGCAACGCCTTGCGCCCTACCCAACTTCAACATCGATTGGACATTTTTCCCATAAAAGGGAGCCTCAATGGCGATTTCATCTGGATGATAGGTATCGATAAGCTCAAGGGTACGTTCAAAAATGAGTTTGAGCTTGATGTAATGGTCGGGATATTTCTTGAGCAACAACTCGTTCATTTGCACAAATTGCAGCTGTTTGCCCACCACGCGCACAATACCAAAACCCATGACCGTAGTACCCGGGTCAATGCCCAAAATGATTTTTTCCTGCGCCACAACTACGGTTTTTCGGTATTCAACACCACGGGTAGCCGAAAGCGAATGCTTACGGGAACTCCACGTTTCAAAGCCGGAGCTACTGTGGTCAGGTCATTGAGTCTTTTGGAGATGGTTGCATTGAAATCTTCAATTTCTTGGAGTACAGCACTACGCTCTTCCACGCTTTGCACCGTGATAAATCCGTGTTCGTCGATTAAAAAATCCAGAAGCACGGTATCATTCAAGTCATTATTTACCTCAAACTCCATTCCTTCCAATGCCTTTCCCAATTGTGCCATCATGGTATTTTCAAAGCAAGCACGCTGTTCGGGTTTGGGCAAATTTTCCCGGCAGGCATCAAATAAAGGATATTGGTCGACTTCGTTCCAATCAATCTGGTAAAGCTCCTCTTCGACAAGGTCTTCAGTAATTTTTTCCTGGGATAAGAAAAAATCACAGGAGGCTAAAGTCATCCCGAGCAGTAACACAAAAAATCTTTGGGTAAAATCCATCGCTAACAGATGGAAAATTACGACTTTTTGAGCAACTGCTGGAAGCTCAATTGATGGTCAGAATACACGTTTTATTCTAAAACAAAGGAGATAGGAAAGGAAAAAACAACCTCAACGGGCTTACCATCCTGCATGGCAGGTATCATCTTCGGTAGTTTTGAAATAATTCGAACCGCTTCTTCTTCCAAAATTTCGGAGGGTCCTTCGGATGTGACTTCTGTAATTTCACCCGTAACTGAAACCTTAAACAAATTGGAGACCTTACCCTGAATATCATTTTCCAATGCTTCTTTGGGATAGGTAAAGTTCTCTCGAACATGATTTTGCAGATTTTGGATGAAACAAGTCCGCTTGTCTTCGGCATTCTCACAACCAGGGAACATAGGAGGGTTTTCTACCACCATAAACGGCACGGCTTCTTTTTGTTCGGACACGGTCAAGGTTGTGGCTTCTGGTTCTGTTTCAGGAGATGTTTCGGTTTCGTCTTTACAAGATGAATAGACGAGCATCGCAAACAGTAAAGGGAGTGCTAGTACATACTTGATTTTCAGGATTCGTTTGGAGTTTTGTTTTGTTAACATAACTATCCGTTTTTTGATTAATGATGAATTGTAAAATTGATTTACGAGAAATATGTTTTGGGTATTGAAAGCACTATTCAAGAGTTGTTGGTATTGTTTTGGTCCGTTTTCAGAAAGTGCTCCTTGGTCTGCGAGGAACTCATGAATTTCCGATAGCCGTCTGGAGTAGAAATAGATTAAGGGATTCATCCAAAAGACCACTTTCAAGAGCTCAAAAAATAATTTGTCCAAAGAGTGCCACTGTTGCACATGAACCTTTTCATGGCTAAGTATTTGCGCTTTGGCTTCTCCCTGAATGTCTTGTCCGATAAAAATCCATTTGAAAAAGTAAAAAGGACTAGGGTTTCCAGGCCGTTCATAGACCGTATATTTTTCTTCCCTTAAGGGAGGTGCATTTTTCCGTAGCGTGAAGATGATGGCTAAGCCATACAAGAATCGTATCAAACCTGCGGTACTTCCCAAAAGCCAAAAGCCATAAAAAAAGTTGAAAGAACTCAGGGTATTTTGTTGTTCGGCACTAGCGGAAAGAAAAAGAGGTTCTAGCGCAACAAGGTTTTCCGCATAAATACTTACCGTGCCTAGACTCGGAAATAGAAAAGTAAGTGAAATAAAAGGAAGCAATAGCGAAACACCAAAGGTTCCGAGCAAATAGAACCGGTTCCATACATAAAAGGTTTCTTTCTTTAAGAAGAGCTCAAAGAGTAGTAAAAACAAAGCCTGAAAGATTAGCGTCTCCAACAAATACCTAATCATTATCCTCTTTTTTGATTTGTGATAAAATAGACTCCAGTTCTTCTACGCTGATGTCGTTTTCCTTCATAAAAAAAGACACCATGTTTTGGAAAGAACCTTGAAAATAACCATCAATCAACTTGGTGATACTTTGATTGCTGTACGCAGATTTCGGAATCAACGGAAAATATAAATAGCCCTTCCCTTTGGGTTCATGACCCACGAAGCCTTTGGTCTCCAAAATGCGAACTATGGTGGAGATGGTATTGTACTTGGGCCTTGGCGCCGGGAATTGTTCCACAATTGCGGCGACATTACATTTTTCGAGCTGCCATAGAATCTGCATGACGTCTTCTTCGGCTCGGGTGAGTTGCTTTTTTTTCATGAACTAATGAATTAGTTGAATGCAATATATAACTATTTTCTTAGTTTAAACTAATTTTTTAGTTAAAAAATTCCATGTAACATTTCGGCCCTATCTTAGTCTTATCGAATAAATCATTTATATGGATATCGCCTTGTTGGTCCTTGGTTTTGTTTTGACACTTGTCGGGATTTTGGGAAGTTTTCTCCCGGTGTTGCCCGGCCCACCTGTGAGCTGGCTCGGATTACTGCTGTTACATCTAACCGATGCTGTTCCTGATGATTGGTGGTTTTTGGGACTTACCGCAGCTGTAGCGATTCTGGTTTTTGTGCTAGACTATATTGTCCCTGCTATGGGGACGAAAAAATTTGGCGGTAGCAAAGCAGGCATGTGGGGTACCGTAATAGGATTGCTCGTCGCGATATTCTTCCCTATCCTTGGAGTTTTTGGTATTGTGATTTGGCCTTTTGTGGGCGCTTTAGTTGGAGAAATTCTCAACAAAGCGGACAACAAAACTGCACTTAAGGCGGCTTTCGGTTCCTTTATTGGATTTCTGACCGGAACCTTCTTGAAATTCGTTTTAGCAATTGTGTTTTTAGGCCTTTTTATCGCAAAAGCCTGGGAATTTCGTGGAGCGCTCTTCTCCTTTTCATAGGATTAAAGCCATTCTACTTTTTCTTGGATAGACCCCTTTACAGGTGTTTCGATTAGCTCATCGTAATATCCCATATATAAAAACCCGAGACAACGTTCCCCTTCATTTAAGTCAAAAAACTCATCCATGTATTTTATGAGTCCTGGTGAGCTCCAATAACAACCGATGTTCATTTCGGCGCAACACAACCACATGTTTTGCACGGCCATGGCCGTTGCTGCCAATTCTTCCCATTCAGGCAAACTTTCCTTGGGGTCACGCTGCATGCAAATAGCGATTACCGCTGCAGACTTCTCTGGATTGGCTTGTAGTTTCATGATTTTCATTTGCTTCGGATTCGGGTCAACTTCCTGATACTTCTTGGAAAGGAAAGCGCCTAAATCCTTTTTGCTGTTTCCGGTCAGTACCTTAAACCGCCAAGGTTCTGTTTTTTTATGGTTGGGTGCCCAATTTGCGGCTTCCAAAAGCGTCTCCAACGTTTCACGTGAGATGGGTTTATCATTGTATTGTACAGGGAAAATACTACGTCGTTTTTTGATGATGTCAAGTAACATAGAGGTGTTTTTCACAAAGATACGGCACAAAAAAAGCCTTCCATATGGAAAGCCTTTCATTGGTCGACATTTTACTGTCCAACCAGATTCCCATTTTCTAAAGGGAATCCAACACAACGATTCAAAGATATAAAGGATTTATGGGATAGGAAACAGATTACGAAGCTTCTGTTATATTATTTGGATTATTTCCATTTATTAGGAATTATTCCATAAATTAGCTTTCTCTCAACTAAACAATGAAGAAGACCATTTTACACTTGGACTTGGACACGTTCTATGTCTCTGTGGAACGTATCCTGAATACGGAACTCAAGAACAAACCGCTCTTGGTAGGGGGCACCAGTGACCGAGGCGTGGTTGCTGCGTGCAGTTATGAAACCCGTGGTTTCGGGATACATTCGGGCATGCCCATGAAAATGGCCAAGGAGCTTTGTCCAGAAGCAACCGTTATTCGAGGAAATGCTGGAACCTACAGCCAGTACTCTGATGTAGTGACCGAAATCATCAAAGAGCATGTACCCCTTTTTGAAAAATCGAGTATTGATGAGTTCTATGCCGACCTCTCGGGGATGGACCGCTTTTTTGGATGCTACAAATATGCTTCGGAGATGCGCAAAAAAATCATGCATGAAACAGGATTACCCATTTCATTCGGGCTATCAGTCAATAAGGTGGTTTCCAAAGTAGCTACCAATGAGGCCAAACCCAACAATCAACTCAAAATCGATTTTGGTCAAGAAAAACCGTTTTTGGCCCCACTATCTATTAAAAAGATTCCCATGGTTGGGGATAAGACTTATCAAACCCTTCGAAATCTTGGCATACGCGAAGTGCGCACCGTTCAGGAAATGCCCATGGGCATCATGCAACAGGTTTTAGGTGCCAATGGCACCGTTATTTGGAAGCGTGCCAACGGTATCGACAACACACCCGTCATTCCGTTTCATGACCGGAAATCCATCTCCACCGAACGCACGTTCGACCGAGATACTATCGATGTGAAAAAGCTCAAGGGTATCCTTATTGCCATGACCGAAAACTTAGCCTATCAATTGCGAAGGGGAGACAAACTTACCGCTTGTATCGCAGTGAAAATAAGGTATTCCGATTTCAACACCTATTCCAAACAACTGCGCATTCCCTACACCAGTGCCGACCATATCCTCATCCCTAAAATCTTAGAATTGTTCCATGGGCTGTACAACAAACGAATGCTGGTACGGTTGGTCGGGATTCGTTTCAGTCATTTGGTTTCCGGGAATTACCAAATCAACCTTTTTGAGGACACCGAAGAAACCCTGAACCTCTACAATGCCATGGACAACGTTCGCAAACGCTTTGGCGACCGAAGTATTTTTCGAGCATCCGCTATGGGCGCAAAAACCATTGGCCGCATGCACAACCCTTTTAATGGCTTACCACCTGTGGTGTTGGCGCATCGAAAACAATAAAAAGAAGTAAGACCGCTACACTATCAGAAATAAGATATGAGAAGCATCTAAATCATAAAATGAAATATTGGTTTCACGTCATGGATAATCAAACTCTGAAATGTATTCAGAGTGACACATGCACTTAAAACCGTCTAATGTCTAATATCTGACCTCTAACATCTATTTAAATTGTCACACATATTACAGCATGCGATTCGGAAGTTTTTCCGAAGTGGAGTTGTTGGAATTAGCCCAACAAAACCATGTGACGCAATTGGCGCTCACCGACATCAACAATACCTCAGCTTGCTTGAATTTTGTGCGAAAGGCACCTGAGTACAACATTCGTCCGGTGTTGGGCATTGATTTTAGAAATGGGGTTCGGCCCTGTTTTGTGGGCATTGCCCAAAACAACGAAGGGTATCATGAACTGAATACTTTTTTGTCTCATCATCTCCATCAAGAATTGGAGATTCCCCCAAAAGCGCCCAAGTTTGAAAATGCTTTTGTCATCTATCCCTTTGAGCAAGTCCTTTTAAACGAATTGGACGTTTCAGAAGCGCATGAATTCATCGGCGTTTCCATCAACGACCTTCGCAAATTGCCCTTTTCAGGATTGATGCAATTCCGAAAAAAACTGGTTGTGCTCCAATCGGTTACGTTTCGCAACAAACAAGATTTCAACGCGCATCGCTTGCTACGCGCCATTGACCAAAATGTATTGCTCAGCAAGCTTTCCCCTGACGAAGAAGCTTCGGAAGATGAAAAAATGTATCCGGTGCAAAACTTGGCGGCAGCCTTTTCGGAATATCCTTTTATCCTCGAAAACACCGAAAAACTGCTCAAACAGTGTAGCATTCATTTTGATTTTTCCAAAGGAAGAAAACCCCAAAACCTAAAAACCTTTTCAGGGAGTGTAGCCGAAGATGAAGCCTTGATTGAAAAGTTGTGCCAAGAAGGGCTCCCCTATCGCTACCAAGATGTAGATGCTGCCATACAATCGCGATTGGACAAAGAACTGAAGCTCATCAAAAAAATGGGGTTTGTTTCCTATTTCCTCATCAATTGGGACATTGTGTCCGAAGCAAGAAGAAGAGGCTTTTATTATGTCGGACGCGGCAGTGGGGCCAATAGCATTGTCGCGTATTTGCTCCGCATCACCGATGTGGACCCTATGGAACTCGACCTTTACTTTGAGCGCTTCATCAACTTATACCGAGCCAATCCCCCAGATTTCGATATTGATTTTTCATGGCGCGACCGCCCTGCCATGACGCAATATATTTTCGAACGTTTTGAGCACGTCGCCCTGCTCGGCACCTACGTCACCTTCAAGGAACGAGGCATTATTCGAGAGTTGGGAAAAGTATTTGGCCTGCCGCCCCAAGAAATTGATTTTTTGATTGAAGGCCGGTATGACCCTTCAAAGCTGGATGGCATCTCCAAACTCGTGTTCAAATATGGAAAGCTCCTCATGGGAAAACCCAATTATTTGAGCATTCACGCAGGCGGAATTCTAATCAGTGATAAACCCTTGAATTGGTTTTCAGCTACGCACCTTCCGCCAAAAGGCTTTCCTACTACCCAATTCGACATGGTCATTGCCGAAGATGTGGGCTTGTACAAATTCGACATTTTGGGGCAGCGCGGATTGGGTAAAATCAAAGAGGCACTGGAAATTGTCGCCTATAACCAACCGGAACAATTTGAGACCATCGACATTCACGACATCAAGGGTTTCAAAAAGGATGATGTCATCAATACCCTCATCAAGACCGCACAATGCATGGGGTGTTTTTATGTGGAATCTCCCGCCATGCGCATGCTGTTGAAAAAATTGGAGGTCGACAATTATTTAGGACTTGTCGCCGCCAGTTCTATCATTCGTCCTGGAGTAGCCAAAAGTGGCATGATGCGCGAATACATTTTACGACATCGTCATCCAGGTCGTGCTGAAGAAAAAGCACATCCCATTATGCTGGACATTATGCCGGACACCTATGGGGTGATGGTATATCAAGAAGATGTGATTAAAGTGGCCCACCATTTTGCAGATTTGGATTTGGGCGAAGCGGATGTCCTCCGCAGGGGTATGAGCGGAAAATTCCGTTCACGGGCGGAATTCCAAAAGGTGAAGGACAAATTCATCGCCAACTGCCGAAAAAAAGGATATACCGACGACTTGATTTTTGAAATCTGGAACCAAGTTGCCAGTTTTGCTGGCTACGCTTTTGCCAAGGGTCACTCTGCTTCCTATGCTGTGGAAAGCTATCAAAGTCTGTTTTTGAGAGCCTATTATCCGTTGGAATACATGGTCGCCGTACTCAACAATGGCGGTGGTTTTTATCGTTCAGAATTTTACATTCATGATGCGCGCATGATGGGGGCTATCATACATCCGCCTTGCATCAACACCAGTAGCATTCCCAACCGCATTGTTGGCAAGCATATTTATTTGGGGATGATGTACCTCCGCGATTTGGAACAGCGGGTCATGGAACGTATCCTGACCGAACGTTCACGCAACGGCAACTTTGCTTCTTTGGAAGATTTTATGGACCGGGTGTTGATTTCCGTAGAACAACTTGCCATTCTTATCCGCATTGATGCATTTCGGTTTACGGGCATCAACAAACATGAATTGCTTTGGAAAGCGCATTTGATGCGCTCAAAAAACGAGCGATTGGAACACCCAAAATTGTTTCCAGCTCGGCATCAAAAATTCCAGATTCCGAAGTTGGATACCACCGCCCAAGAAACTGCTTTTGAACAATGGGAATTGCTGGGCTTTTGTTTGTGCAGTCCGTTCCAATTATTGGCAAAACCTCCGAAAAATACCAACGGACAAAAAGATTTACGTCGCTATCTGAACAAGCATATTGATATTTACGGCTATTTGGTCACCGTAAAAAACACCAGTACCCACAACGGCAAGCGCATGCACTTTGCTACCCTGGTCGACCAGCATGGAGAAGTATTTGACACGGTGCTTTTTCCACCCGTGGCAGCAAAATATTATTTCAGAGGAAAAGGCATTTATCGTTTCTACGGAAAAGTGGTAGAGGAATTTGGCTTTTTGAGCATCGAGGTCATCAAAATGCAAAAAGAAGATTACATCCCAGACCCAAGGTATTCCGATATGAAAACAAGTAAAAAACTGTTGGTACCGAAAGAAGGAAAGCGACGCGGAAAAACGTCTGAAATTAAAAAGAGCCTTACCGACTAAGGCAAGACTCTTTTACGAGAACACTATATGAAAATGAAAAAATTTACTTTCTGTTTTAATTACATTGTAAATGTACGCCTGACTCCTACTGATGGAAAAGAAATGATGTGTAACCCTTAAAACCTGTGGTGAACTTTACCCCTATTGCATTTCATCGTATCTTTTGGCAGATAAACGACGAAATCCACGCGAAGCAGCCATGTCCAACACCCCAAATCGCAATGTTTCCGCCATTGGCCCACAAAACGAAACCTCAAATGGGAAGATAACCACGCCTTCTTCCTATGCCGGAGGAACTCCAGCCGTATCCAATGCATTGCAGCATAGTCTCCGCGAAATGGGTATGGTAAAAGCCTTTAAAGGACTTGCCGCGCTAAATCAGAAAAAAGGATTTGATTGCCCCAGTTGTGCTTGGCCTGACCCAGACACTCCCAATAAAGTGGCCGAGTATTGTGAAAACGGCGCCAAGGCTCTAGCCGATGAAGCTACCCGAAATACCTTGGATGCACAATTCTTCGAAGAACATTCCGTGGAAGCCCTTTCCCTGCGTACTGATTTTGAATTGAACCAATTGGGCCGTCTTACAGAGCCTTTGGTGTTGCATCCTAATAAAAAACACTACGAACCTATTTCTTGGAAAGATGCCTATCACCTCCTCTCAAAAGAACTCAAAGCTTTAAGTTCTCCGGACGAAGCAATCTTTTATACTTCGGGACGCTCCAGCAATGAAGCGGCCTTTTTATATGGTACGTTTGCCCGTGCTTTGGGCACCAACAATCTCCCGGATTGTTCCAATATGTGCCATGAAAGCAGCGGCATCGCATTGAAAAATACCTTGGGAATAGGTAAAGGTTCGGTAACCCTTGAAGATTTTTATGAGGCAGAAGTCGTCATCATCGCAGGACAAAACCCAGGCACGAATCACCCCAGAATGTTGACCGCCTTGGAAAAATGCAAAGCCAATGGCGGAAAAATCATCAGTATCAATCCTTTGGCGGAAGCCGGTCTGGTGAATTTCAAAAATCCGCAACGCCTGAACGGATGGCTGGGGAACGGTACTGACTTGGCGGACATCCATCTTCAAGTTAAAATCAATCAAGATATTGCTTTGGTCAAACTGTTACTCAAAAAGCTCTTTGAAAAAGATGTAGAAACGAGCCACACGGTATTGGACCACGACTTCATTGAAAACTACACGGAAGGCTACACAGCTTTGAAAACCGATTTGGACCGCTTTGATGAAGATGAATTACTCCAATTCAGTGGTATTTCAGAGGAAGTCATTTCTGAAACGGTTGACCTATTGGCTGCGAAATCCAAAATCATCATTTGTTGGGCTATGGGATTGACCCAACATAAAAATGGGGTAGCCAACATTCAAGAATTTGTGAACTTGTTGTTGCTGAAAGGCGCTATTGGAAAACCCAATGCGGGTACTTGCCCGGTGAGGGGTCACAGCAATGTACAAGGCGACCGAAGTGTGGGCATCCATCATTATGCGGATGAAGGTTACAACGAAAGACTAAAAACCCATTTGGGTTTTGAAGCACCAACACAAACCGGTTATGATACCGTGGAATCCATTAAGGCCATGCACGAGAAAAAGGCCAAGGTCTTTATGTGCTTAGGCGGTAATTTTCTTGCAGCAGCCTCGGATACGGAATTTACAGCAGAAGCGATTCAAAACTGTAATTTGACCATTCAGGTCAGCACCAAATTGAACCGTTCGCATCTGGTTACGGGAAAAACCGCTTTGATGCTTCCTACCTTGGGGCGTTCGGAAAAAGATCAAAATCGTTTTGTGACCACCGAAAATAGCATGGGAAAGGTGCGTTGGTCAAAGGGTATTTTTCAGCCGATATCGGGGAATTTGAAAAGCGAACCCGATATCATTGCCGAACTAGGGCATCATCACTTTGGGGAAAACCATCCGGTACCTTGGAAAAAAATGGGAACGGACTATACTTTAATCCGGGAAGCTATTGATAACATCGCGAAGGGTTTCAAGAATACGGAACAGCAATCCAAGGATAGTGGCTACTACCTTCCCAACTCCGCACGAGCGATGGATTTTAGTGGTCTTCCAAACAGTAAAGCACAATTCACCGTGAATCCTTTGCCAGAACATGAGCTGAAGGCCGATGAGTTTCTGCTGATGACCATCCGGTCGCACGACCAATTCAACACTACGATCTACGGAATGGATGACCGCTACCGCGGGGTTTATGGCACCCGAAGGGTCTTGATGATAAACGAAAAAGATATGGCCGAAAACAATCTCCAGCAGGGAACGAAAGTGAACATCTTAAGCCATTACGATGGAAAGGAGCGAAAAGCGCTAAACTTCAAAGTGATTTCATACAACATCCCTAGAGGGAATTTAGCAGCCTATTTTCCGGAAACCAATGTATTAGTGCCCTACAACCATTTTGCGGACAAGAGTCAAACCCCCATCAGCAAATCGGTAAAAGTTACACTGGAAAAAAGCTAACCCTCCTACTTGAAAGCCTGGTGTCCGGTAATATCTGCTCCAGTAATCAGCAAATGAATGTCATGGGTGCCTTCGTAAGTGATGACGCTTTCCAAATTCATCATATGGCGCATGATGCTGTAGTCGCCAGTGATGCCCATTCCGCCCAAAACCTGACGTGCTTCGCGAGCGATTTTAATCGCCATATCCACATTGTTACGCTTCGCCATTGAAATCTGAGCGGTTGTCGCCCGATCTTCATTTTTGAGTTGTCCCAAACGGAAGGCCAGTAATTGTGCCTTGGTGATTTCGGTAATCATCTCAGCCAATTTTTTCTGCTGTAGTTGCGTCGCTGCAATTGGTTTTCCGAATTGAACACGTTCTTTTGCATACCGCAATGCCGTATCGTAACAATCCATTGCCGCACCAATCGCACCCCAAGCAATACCGTAGCGCGCAGAATCCAAACACCCTAAGGGAGCACCCAAACCTGATTTGTTCGGTAGCAAGTTCTCTTTGGGCACCTTCACATCATCAAAAATGAGTTCGCCAGTGGCCGAAGCTCGTAGCGACCATTTGTTGTGGGTTTCTGGAGTGGTGAACCCCTCCATGCCACGCTCGACAATCAATCCGTGAATACGACCTTCTTCATTTTTGGCCCAAACCACTGCTATATTGGCAAAAGGAGAATTGGAAATCCAAAGTTTGGCACCATTCAACAAATAGTGGTCACCCATGTCTTTGTATTTGGTTTCCATACCACCTGGATTGGACCCATGATTGGGTTCTGTTAACCCGAAGCAACCCATCCATTCGCCTGAGGCCAATTTGGGCAAATATTTTTTGCGTTGTTCCTCGGTTCCGTATTTGAAGATAGGATACATCACTAAAGAGGATTGTACCGAAGCCGTCGAACGAACGCCACTATCACCACGTTCAATTTCTTGCATGATGAGGCCATAGCTGATTTGGTCCAAGCCCGCTCCACCATACGCTTCTGGAATGTAAGGTCCGAAGGCGCCAATCTCTGCTAAACCTCCAATAATCTGATTCGGAAATTCCGCTTTTTGGGCGTATTCTTCAATAATGGGAGACACATCTCGCTTCACCCATTGTCTCGCTGCATCACGAATCAATTTATGCTCGTCGGTGAGCAAATCATCCAAGCTGTAGTAGTCAGGCGCTTCAAATAAATCCGGCTTCATAAAAACAAATACTTAATTGTCATTCGTGAGAGCAGAAATCCATTATAATTCTATTTGGATTCCGTATCAGGTACGGAATGACATATTAATTAACTTCTCAAAGGTAGAAAGGAAATTTAACAATTCCAGAGCCTATTGTTACATTTTCAAGTAGAAGTCTTGGGTCAAGGCAACGTACTCCGGGGTGTATTCATGTCTTGCGATTTCAATGACCAATTCCTCTCCTGTTGGGGTAACTGACTCAAAACCAAATTCCAGCAAACTGCGTTTAAAGGGAAGTTCTTTTCGACCCCTTACGCGCGTGATGCGATGCGGAAAGAGTCCGCTTGATTGTGCTAAAGCAATAAACTCTTCTTCCGCCGAAAATGGAACCACTACATTGAACTTCCCTGCGGGTGAAAGCAATTTCGCTACGGCCTCTGCCAATTCCTCGAAAGGAAGCGATTGATTTTGACGTGCGGCATCGCGTTCAGGGTTTCCGCTGGACATGTTTTCAGCATAAAACGGTGGGTTGGAAACAATCAAGTCATAGGTATCCTCAAGCTCATCCACAAATTCATCCAAACCCGCATGGTAGCAAAACAATCTATCAGACCATGGAGAATTTTCAAAGTTAAGCACGCAGGTTTCGAAAGCGTTCTCTTCAATTTCAATAGCCTCGACATCTGCATCGCCACAACGCTGTGCCATTTGCAAAGCAATGACACCCGTGCCCGAGCCAATATCCAAAATGGTTTGGGGTTGATGAGCTATGTTCGCCCAGCTTCCCAAAAGGACCCCATCGGTACCTACTTTCATAGCGCAACCGTCTTGGATTACGGCGAATTGTTTGAAATTAAAAACTTTACTCATCTTACATCTAGACTAACCAATAATGAAACATTTTCAAAGCTACTTGAATAAGAATACTTCTTATCCGTTTTATTCGCTTTTCCAACTTGGTGAATTCAAATTGTGGTTTCGTTAACTCAAACGTTCCATTTATCAAATAGAATCTAAATCTAATTCGTACACCAACTACATTGACACGATATTCAATTAAAATTACTTCACCAAAGAGTTTGATGAAAAACATTAGCTCAACAAGAGGTAATAATTATGAACCACATTCAATTTAAGAAAGACCATGATTAAAAAAACAATGAAAACGATGACAGTTGTATTTGCTTCATCAATGTTGTTAACCTCCTGTCATTCCTATACAAGTATAGTAGGAAATGGTGCTCAAGGGAACAGTCAAACCACAAAATGGAATCACTATCTTATTGGAGGTTTAGCTCCAGTTGGTGTTTCAGACTCTAAACAAATGGCAGGTGGGGCCGAAAATTATACTGTCCAGACAAAGAGATCTTTTGTAAATGGATTGGTTGCAGCAATAACATTTGGAATCTATTCCCCATCTACAACCACAGTAACAAAATAATATATAAGAAAAGGGAGGGTTCAATTCGTTTTGGATTCTCCCTTTAATTACAATTGTGAAAAGGATTTTGCTTTACATAGCCATGGGGACTTCAATTATCCTTCTAATCAGTATTTTAAGAGTATTGACTATTGGTTTGAATAGACTTTCCGAGTATGGCTACGGTTATTTAGTTGGCAAAGTGACTTTGTTCGTTATTTTCACAAGTATCGTAGTCGTTCTGAAAAAACACAAATCAAAATCCAGAACTGAACTTTAGATGTACTATTTGTATGAGAGAAGACAGTTGTTTAGTAGGAAAAATTCAAACTTTCAAATTATAATTTCTTTAGGCTTCTTTCTCGGAGGCGGAAAATGGTAATATGTATTTGACCTAACCTTGATTCTAGTGAAAAGCGCCTTTTTGGGCGCTTTTTTTATGGATTCAGATATAAATCCACCAAACCGTATGGCGTTTTCACATGGATTTGTTTTTGTTTTCGGTCTATCTTTTGGATAATATCATCTGAAACAGGAATCAAGAGTTCAATATCCCCTTTTTTGATTTCGAACAGGTCTTGTGCACCACTATCATTGACCGATTCGACAATACCAAGACTGCCATGGGTGACATCCATGACCTCAAAACCAATGATTTCGTGGTAATAGAATTTATCCCCTTCCAACTTTGGCAACAAGGATAGCGGCAGATACAATTCGGCGCCCAAAATATTATCCGCTGCTGCTTCATCCTTCACACCTTCAAAATCAATACGCAATAGATTGGATTTGTGCAGGCGACATCGGTCCACAAAAAAAGGAACCAGATTGTTTCCTAATGAAACAAAAACTGATTCCAAATCTTTATATTGCCCCGGGTCATCTGTGTCAAGCTTTATCAACACCTCCCCTTTGAAGCTATATTTCGATACGATTTTTCCGAGGTAAAAACACTCTTCCTTTCGCATCTTAACGTCGATTTATTCTTCTTCCGTAGCAGCTGCTTCGGTAGCAGGAGCTTCTTCAGCTGGTGCTTCAGTAGTAGCTTCAGCAACTTCAGTAGTTTCGGCAACAGCTTCTGTTGCTTCTGCAGCCTCTTCGGCTACTTCCTCTTCAACGGCAGGGGCCAATGCAGCAGCTCTTTTGTCGCTTACTTCTTTTTCAGCTTCTAAAGCTTTGGCTTTGGCATCGGCTTTTGCCTTGTCCAAACCATCAATTTTCGCTTGAATGCCTTCTTCTTTTCCAGCCAACCAAGCTTGGAACTTTTCTTCAGCTTGCTCTTCGGTTAAAGCGCCTTTTCTCACTCCCACCAAAAGGTGCTTTTTCAACATTACACCTTTGTACGAAAGAATAGCACGAGCCGTGTCGGTGGGTTGCGCTCCATTTTGCAACCATTTTACCGAACCGTCAACATCTAAATTGATGGTAGCAGGATTTGTGTTAGGGTTGTAAGTACCCAACTTTTCCAAAAATTTACCGTCTCTTTTTGATCTTGAATCGGCGGCAACTACCCAATAGAAAGGTTTACCTTTTTTACCGTGTCTTTGAAGTCTAATTTTTACTGGCATATCACATTAATTTGTAGGGTGCCCGACCCTGGTTATTAATTCTGCTCTTGAAACCCAAGAACTTTGTCACTTTTCTTTGAAAGCGGGTGCAAATATAATTCATAAAATTGAAATACCTACAAAGCAAATATGCTTTTATCTAAGTGGCAAAGCGCAAGATGTAAAGTAAACTCCTTTGCAGATAACCGACAAGCTTCTGAAATTTCTTCGTCTACTGTAATCTTCTCCTTTCTAATTATCGCTATCTTAGAGTATGTTTCGTGTCGGACGCTTTCCTTTTTTTAAGCAATTGGACCAAATGGATTGTGGCCCTACGTGTTTACGAATGGTTGCGAAATATTACGGAAAGTCCTACCCTGCGGATTACCTCCGTGAAAAATCGAACATTACTCGTGAAGGGGTTTCTTTAGGTGGCATTGCCGATGCTGCGGAAACCATCGGGTTTCGAACACTGGCCGTAAGTGTCGACTTTGAAACCCTAACCGCTGAAGTACCCCTACCCTGTATTGCGCATTGGCGGCAAAAGCACTTTGTTGTGGTGCACAAAATCAGTAAAGGGAAGGTTTATGTAGCAGACCCTGCCCATAATTTATTGGAGTATTCTGTAGAAGATTTCCTTGAAGGATGGATTGGCAAAGGCGCGGGCACAAACTCGGAAGGCTACTTATTGCTGCTTGAAACCACACCAAGGTTTTATGAAACGGAAGAAGAGGCACAAGAGGCCAAAGGGTTTTCTTTTTTATTCAGATACTTTAGACCTTACTCCAAATACCTTGCGCAATTATTCTTGGGGCTGTTTGTTGGCAGTATTCTACAACTGATTTTTCCTTTTTTGACCCAATCTATTGTGGATTACGGTATCAATTACCAGAACATCAACTTTGTGTATTTGATATTGATTGCCCAACTCACTTTGTTTGCTTCGCAGACGAGCGTTGAGGTCATTCGGAGTTGGATTCTATTGCACATCACCAGCCGAATAAACATCAATTTGGTTTCTGATTTTCTGCTGAAACTCATGCGACTGCCCATCGCGTTCTTCGATTCCAAAAATACAGGCGACATTATCCAACGGATTTATGACCACGATAGAATTCAGGGCTTTTTGTCCAGTACCACCTTGAACACCATTTTTTCAGCCTTTAATGTGGTCATTTTTGGATTTGTTCTTGCCTACTACAGCCTCACCATATTTCTCATTTTCCTGTTTGGCTCTATTATTTATGTGGCTTGGACACTCCTCTTCTTGAAGAAACGAGCCGAACTGGATTACAAAAGATTTGACCAGGCTGCGGACAACCAAAGTAGCATTTACCAACTGATTTCGGGAATGCAGGAAATCAAACTAAATGGTTCAGAAAGAAGACGACGATGGGAATGGGAGAGTATTCAAGTGAAGCTTTTCAAAATTTCCATCAAAAGTTTGGCCTTGACGCAAACCCAGAATGTTGGAGGCACATTTTTTAATGAATTAAAAAACATCCTTATCACCTTTGTGGCGGCCAAATCTGTAATTGATGGCCAGCTCACCTTAGGGATGATGCTCTCCGTACAATATATTATCGGACAACTCAACCTTCCGATAAGCAACTTCATTTCGTTTATCCAAACGGGACAAGATGCCAAAATCAGTTTGGAACGCCTTTCCGAAATCCACAACCAAAAAGATGAAGAAGATGCAGACGAAAAACTGCATGAGCTTCCGAAAAAGAAATCCTTGAAATTAGAGAACTTGACGTTCCGCTATGGGGGTTCCAGCTCTCCAAAAGTCTTGGATAATATCTCATTGGATATTCCTGAAGGAAAAATTACCGCTATCGTAGGTGCGAGCGGGAGCGGAAAAACGACTTTAATAAAATTGTTACTTCGGTTTTATGAACCTACAGGTGGAAATATCAGTGTCGGGAATACCAAACTCTCTAACATCAGTGCTAGTTTTTGGCGAAAGAATTGTGGTTCGGTAATGCAGGATGGTTTTTTGTTTGGGGACACCATCGCCAGAAATATTTCAGAATCAGACTCAGACCGGGCTATTGATAAAAAACGTTTGATTCATGCTACAGAGGTGGCCAATATTACAGATTACATTGAGCAGCTACCAACCGGTTTCAATACCAAAATTGGTAGTGCTGGAACCAACATCAGCGGGGGTCAAAAACAACGCATCCTTATTGCAAGGTCAGTGTATAAAAATCCGAATTACATATTTTTTGATGAAGCGACCAGCGCACTAGATGCCAATAATGAGAAAACCATAATGGAAAACCTGGAGGAATTCTACAAAGGAAAAACCGTTGTCGTAGTGGCGCACCGATTGAGTACCGATAAAAATGCTGACCAAAACGTGGTGTTGGATTCTGGAAAGGTGATAGAAAAAGGAACTCACGAAGAGCTCACCGAAAAAAGGGGCACCTATTATGCCTTGGTCAAAAATCAATTGGAGTTAGGCAACTAGATGGAAAACGCACAGGAATCATATGAAATAGAGCTACTGGACGAAAGGTCGGACCAGGTGAAAGAGATTCTAGGGAAAGTCCCGAATTGGATGATTCGTTGGGGTATTACGGTGGTCTTCGTTATCGTTTCCATCATTTTGATAGGCGCTTCTTTAATTAGTTACAACGATGTCATTCCGGCAAGTATTATGGTTACGAGTGAAAACCCACCCGTGACCCTAACCTCGAAATCGCCCGGGCGTTTGACGAAGATTTTTGTTGACCCCGGAGAAGCACTCAAACCCGGAGACGTTATTGCTGTTTTGGAAAGTACGGTAAACTTCGAAGACGTGCTTTACCTCAAAGAAAGACTTCAGGATTTCAATATTGAGGAGATAGGTTCGATTGAGGCATTGGAAACTGCATATGCCTCTTCGCTAAATCTTGGTGAAATGCAGTTGGATTATGGAAGTTTTTTGCTGAATTATCAAGGGTATATTTTAAACAAAACCCTTGCCCCCGACGAGCAGGCTTCCACCGTAATCAGAAGGCAACTTGCTGAGCAAAAAACATTCCTCAGGAATCAACAACAACAGCTCGAAACCTATAAAAAGGATTTGGACCTCTCGAAAATAAATCAAGAGCGAAACAAAACACTCTATGAAAAAGGAGTGATTTCAAAATCCGAATACGAAAATGCTACCAGGGCATTTTTGCAAGACCAACAACAGTACGAAGGTTTCATCGCCAACATTTCAACTACACAAATAGCCATCGCTAACTACAACAATCAGCTTACGCAAACCAATATTTCGCGAACCCAAACCGAAATCAACTTTGTGCAGGAGGTAGAGAATTCCGTGCAAAATCTAAGAAGTTCCATCGACCGCTGGGAGCAACAGTTTTTAATTATCAGTCCGATTGCAGGCCGCGTTACGGTTTTTGATATCTGGAATCTCTACCAAAATGTGGAACAGGGCGAAACCTTGTTCACCATAATCCCTGAGGATACAGACAAAATCATAGGGCTTGTGACGCTTCCCGTGCGGAATTCTGGTAAAGTTAAAGTTGGACAAAAAGTTGTGGTAAAATTGGACAACTATCCCTTTGAAGAATGGGGTAGTTTGGAAGGAACGATTCAAAATATTTCCGAAGTTCCTAAAAAGGGAACGGATACCAATTACACCTTGTTTATTGCCATTGATGGTTTGGAAACCTCTTTCGGAAAAACCATTGATTTTAAGCAGGAAATGCAAGGGACCGCAGAAATCATACTTGAAGAACTGTCGGTTATGGAGCGAATTTTTTATCAGTTGCGGAAGGTTTTTAGTAGAGAATAAATCAGAAACAAAAAGCCGCCAAAAGGCGGCTTTTTTCTTTATTTAAACAATGGTTCTTTTCACTTACACATGCAGTGTGATCCAGTTACACAAAAGGGGTAGCTATTTTCGGGACAATTCATTCTAGATCCTCCAACAATCTTTTGTTTTGTAAAGTTTGTCACTATTTTTCTGTTTAGTGACAATCCAATCTTTTTACTCTTTTTCATAGCTCTTTATTTACAGGCACACCATGAACCGGTGTTGTTCGTAGATCCACCTCCGCTACCGCAAGCGCCGCTGCCCGGGTCATGTGTGCCAGAAGAACCTCCATTGATTTGGTTCACATGCAATTGGGAAATCGTCTTTTTGTTCAAGGAAAGTCCAATTTTTTTACTTTTTTTCATAATAGTATAATTAAGGATTAAAAAAATGCGTTGTTTAAAATTTTTATATAAAAGTTAAACACTTAAAATTACCCTTCTCATACGCAATTGCATTACGAAAAAATGCATGTTTTGTGCATTTTTTCATCCAAACAAACTGTTAACAAATTGATTTTCAGATAAAAAAAGATACTTATCAGGATTTCCTTCTTGCCTTCTTTGTTCTGTAGTGGCGATACAAGAAATCATAACATACCATTTCATTCAATCGATTCTTCGATTTGAATAAACGGTTCATGAGCATATGAATGTAGCTGCCCATGAGATTGTTCCTGGACATTTGCAAAGCATCTTTCTGTTCTACTTCAAGAATCTTTTTGGCAATGGGAGCAATCTTATTGTGGGTTTCGCCTAGAATATCCAGAATTGGGATGTAATCAGGTTCCTCCTCGGCAGTAAATCGCATAAACTGTTCAATACCCTCTCGTTCTTTGCGGTATTTATCGTCCAGCTGTTTTTTTAAAGGTCTCGACATGTTGAATTCTCGGCCAAAACCAATTTTCAATTGTTCCATGAGCCCCAGTTTTTCATCTAAGCCGTACTGAAAGCAACTAAGAAGAACTTCAATCGCCCTTAAACCAAACAACCATCGTAATTCCTCTCCCTCATCGCCTTCGATTAAATCCAAAAACCGAACAGTAGACCAGCTATCCGCACAAAAAAGAGATTCAGACAGCTCCATAGTGTTGTCGCCATAACGCTCCAACTCCCTGTGATAGGTATCCAATTGAACCTTCCAGACAATGTCTTTTGACATTAATCTTTCAAGATGCCCGAAGAGTTCATCCATGATTATCGAAATGTGTTTTTTATCCGAAACTAGAAAACGAAGTCTTATGTGATGTTTGGGGTCTGCATAACGGATAAAAAACCATTTTTCAATACAGTTCCTTTCTTTAAGACTTTGGAGACAGGGCAAAACAATTTCAGTAAGAATGAGGTCGGACGCCTTTGGGCCGGAATAAATTTTATAGTACAGCCATTCGCTCCCAACGATAAAACTACGCTGTGTCATATTCTGCTTTTAAGGTCATCGCTTGCTTGCTTTTTAAAGCATTATAAAAAGACATAATGACTTGGTTGGTATGGTATCCTTTTTCTGAATGTACTAGTCCTTCGCTCTGGTGCAAAAACTCTTTCAAGACAAATTCATCTCTATTTTTTACGGTTTCCAAAAGCATCAATACCGAACTATAGTTGTTGAGATTAATCAACAACTCATTATCGCCATCAACTAAAAGCACGTATTGTGGTAACCTTCTTTCTTCCTTAAGTGCTTTGATTTTCTTCTGAAGTGCTTCTTTGTCTTTTCGAATCGCTACCCAATTTTCGAATTCTTTTTTTCGGATTCGCCATTTGGCTTCATGCAGAATTAGGTCACTGTATTCAACCCTAGGTAGAAAATCAAAAAAGCCATCCAGTGGACCAAAATTGAAATATATTCCCCCCCGGAGGTCTTGGGTTTGCAAATCAGCCAGAAAATGATAAATCGGAAGTGCATTTGCCGAATAGTTGTGGGCATTGCTCAATCGGGGCAATACCTCTTTGTTGTATTTTTTGGAGCGCAGAAAAACCCGATTGTTTCGGATGGAGATATATAAATCATCCAAGGTCAATTTCTTTTCGGTCTGCAGTACAGAGTTGGCCAAATAGGGAATTTCAAACTCCCGGAAACTAGGACGAATTAAAATGTTTCCCGCACGTGCATCGGGCAGATGCACGATTTCAGCTAAAATCGCATCGGGTTCCATACTACTTTCCTTGGTAACGATTGACTTTGCAAAAGATGTGATTCCACTTTCCTCATGACAGAAGCGGCCCAGCAGGTTTGCTGCGGAAGAGCCGCCACATCCTGATAGACTAATCTTGGTTTGTCCGTTAATTTGAATCAATTCAGTCATCGTGGACAGGGTATCGGGCACGTCCTCCCAATTGGTTTCAAAATCTTTTACGTCCGATTTTTGAAGATGGATTATCTGAAGCCCTTTGGCATTCGCTGCAGTTACTTTATCAAACAAAAGCTGGTGGAATTTGTTCAATTTCATCTCTCTCGGATTAAATGTGTTCTCCTCTGGCGGAATGATGAGGTCATCCACAAGAGGATTTACGTCACCACTTCCCATATCTTGAATGTAACCGATGCCCGTTTCGACATCCAACACAAGTGACAAGGGCATTTCTCGCTCTTCGTAACGGGCTTGGAAGGCCTCCTTAAAACGCTTCAGATTGTTGTTCTCCGGTGGAGGAGTTATGCGGTTGAATAATTGTAAGGCTTTTTGTATCTGACCTAATAGTTCCCTGTTCAGTGTCAGTGCTTGACCACTAAGCTCCAAGTCGGTTTGAAACAAAAACTTCAACTCAAAACCCGTAGGTTCCTTTTTAATAAACTCACTGAGGTCAAGATATGCTTGCGTGGGATTTCCTAAACCTTCATCAAGAACTTTAAATCGTTTGGCAATCTCCTCAAGAAAAGATATCTCTGCTTCGCAAGCTTGTAATGAACTTAAAACGGTCAACATCTGTTCCACAAAGGGTGGGCCGCTGACAGAAGGTTCCAAATTACTGGTGAGCACCTGACTTTCTAGTAATTCATCCAAAAAACCATAAGCTTCTTCCGCGGAAATGGTTTCATCCATAAGTTGTTCAGCCAAAGCTTTCAACGATGCCCCTTCAGAAGCCAATTGCAGCACTTTTTCGAGATACGGTGAGTGGTCAATTTCTACAATATGGTGCTGACGCCTACTTTCTACATAGAAATATTCAATATACCGTAACTGGTCTCCTATTGAATAAAGACTAGAGTTTGGGAAATATGTAAGCTGCGATTTGATGTGTTCCTTTTTGGCAAAATCTTGTGACAGCGCCACCAGATAGTTCATATCTGGGCGCGTAAATCTTCTATGTTGTGTTGGAGCTCCAATTGGGAGGTTGGTGGTTTCTGAAAAGTTTCCTGTGGCACAACCTGCGAAAAGACCAAAAGGGGTGCATCGCGAACTCATTCGTGATAAATACTTCAGCAGAGAAATGGTCACTCTTTGCGCTTTCTTAGAATCTAAATCGCCATTAATCCATTTTTGTAATTCAAAAAACAGTGTCGGAGAAGCCAAAAAAACAGCCTCTCGGATAACAGGGTCTTGGAAAGCGTTCTTAAGGTCTTTGTCAGAAACCTCATCCCTAGAGGTCAGCTCAACAAAAAATTGTAGCGGTAGTATAGGTGCGCGCAAGACGAATTCATCAAAGGCGGCATATGGAAATGAAGAGTTACTCATACAAAGTTAACGAAGCATTAAACACTCATCCCAGGTACTCTCTTCGTCGGACAACAAGCTTATTATAGCGAGTCCAATCCCCGAAAGTCCTTCTAGAAGATTACATTCCAATTCCCACGCTTTGGCAATAGCGTTCCAGCGTTTGTAGGGCTCTTCTTTGTTACCTGTGTATCTAGCAAGACCGTCTTTTAACCAAAATAGCGCTGCCGTTTCGTAATCCTCTTGTTTACTTTTTAATCCAAACTGATGGAACATATGGGCATTTCCAAAAGAACCATGGCAGAAACCAGCGTCGACAACAAGTGTATTTTCTTGATTCATTCTTTTTCTGGCAGCATTCAAGACAACATTTGCCTGATTCATAAATGCTTCTTCTTTCAGCGTTTCGCCACTCCATTGGAATGCTTTGGCAATACCAATGTCTCCATAACACCAAGCTAGCCTACTGTTATAGGTAACTGACTGATTCGGGTCAATCCAACTAGGAAATAAAGAAAAGCCTTCACTACTTTGTTTATAATGGCTTTTGAAATACGTAATCGCACCTTTGACCAAAGGAGCTATTCGGTCTTTCTCAATATCATTGTCTGACATTTTGGTCAATAAATAGACAATGCTACTCATACCATGTGAAAGACTTAAGTTAAAACCTTTATTACCCTTTTCAATATCCAAGGTAGATTCCCATTTTAGACCATCGCCATCTTTGATAGCATTACGTTCCAAATAATCTACCAAACGCAATAAAGCCTTTTTGTAGAAATCCTTTTTATCTGAATGGGTAACCTTGCTCTTAAATCGTTTTAAGAAGTACATGCCATAACCCATAGCCCCATGCAGCATATCATAATTCTTCTCATTAAGCTCGTAATTCATCTGATTCGATAAATAATCATCGAAATGGGAAAGCAACTCATCTAAATCCAAGTCCACGAATTCTTCGTCTACTAAATGCTGCAATGTCCATCCAAAACCTGCCAAACCATTACAGTAAGTAGGAAATGCATAGCCATCGTTAATTCGGTCCATAATATGACTAATTATTTCCACACCTGTGTCGGAATAAGCATCATCATCAAAATATTGAGCACAATAAAATTGGAAGAGCGCTACTCCCGATTGACCTCCCAATATGCCGATAGCATCTGTTTCTTGATATCTATTTCGAGTTATCTCGGCCAGCTCCAAGAGTTGTGGCTCCAATTTTTCTTTAAATAAGTTAGATGGCAGGCTACCATCATATATTTTGTTTTCCGATGCAAGCTTCATATGATTCCTAGTTCTTTTGCTTTGTGTATTAAGCTCCAAAAGCTCTTTTCTTCTACACCCAGTTTTTCTTTTAAAATCCTTTTTTGTTTTTCAACCTTAGAAACAGACCATGGTAAATGCTTGGGAATTTCTTTGGATTGCACTCCTGTGGAAAGCAAATACAAAAACTTCCGTTCAGGTGGAGTGATTTCATTATCTGTAATGAGCTGATTTTTGATGATTTTCAAAATACTTGGCGAATAATACGGCACTCCGTTCAACGCTTTGGTCAAGGCAGTGATCAACTTTTTGTCACACACTTCCGTCTTTAAAACTAGTGCTTCAGGATTTAGGGATTTCAAAATACTCCGCAAACGATAAGGGTTTTGAAGGCTGGTGAATACCAAAATCTTCGTTTGCTTACTTACACGCCTAAGCAGTTTTCCAATGTCTTCTCCGCTAAAAATATTCTCCTGCGGATAGGCAGGTAAACGGATATCCAAGAAAACAAAATCGTAATTCAGTCCTCGAGAGGCTTTTTCATTAATGATTTTATAGGCTTGTTTTAAAGTATGGACCATGGCCAAACGAAGCTCTGGAATCTCTTTTCGCAGACAAGCTGCTTCAAGCATCATCTTATAACCAATACAAGTTACTGGGTGATCATCGAGGATTAGGCCATTCAAAATTTGAAAGGATTCCAAAGTTTCTTGTTT
>CALBPG010000017.1 GCA_937899065.1 uncultured Allomuricauda sp. | reverse complement strand
CCCCAAGAGATGACCTTTAATTTTCTTTATCTTTTATGTTATTTAAGGTTATTTAATTCAAGTCAATTACGCGAAGGGTTCCCCCTATTTCATTCACATAGAGCACATTCTTGTCAGGGTCTGCAGCTATCCCGTTAGGTTGGTCAAAAGTGGCTCCGAGAAGACTGCCATCGGTTGAACTCTGGGTTCCAGAACCTGCAATTATTGAGGCTTCCCCGGTTAAGGAGACTCTATATATTACATGCTCGCCTATTCCTGTAGCATAAATGAAATCGTCTAAAAAAGTAAGATAACCGATAACTACTCCCTGCTGAACAGTCGGGATAATGGCCATTCGCTCCACCGTTTGGTCCGAAGCTATTCTTAAAATGGCTCCTGTAGTAAAATTACCTGCGTAAAGATTTCCATTCTCATCAAAAGTAATACCAACACAGCCCGTTAGTCTGTCATCTTCGGCATAAAGAGACACTTCGCCATTGCTGTCAATTTGATGGACTCCTGGAAAATCAAAGTTGGAAACATACAAATTTCCCGCTGCGTCTATCGCAATCCCTGAAGGAAATCCCGGTAAGGTTGCGATTGTGGTTCGATTGCCGTCTGCATCTACACGTATCACATCGCCTACCGTATCACTGGAATTGGGGTCAGGCTGTCTGACGTTATGCACCACAAAAGTATTTCCAGAACCATCAGTCACGTTTCCGGTAGGGGCTTGAACATTATCTACGGCCACTTCAACCGCTGACGATTCGGGATCTACCCGAAGGACCTGTACCCCCATAAAATTGTTGAAATCACTAGCGTAGACCATACCATTGGCATCAACCGACAATCCATCATTAGCTCGAAAACTGCTTAACAAGGTTCGGACTTTATTTTCAACTGGCGGCGTTGTATCTGGATCGTCAACAACATCAGGTGCAGCTGGTGGTGCTTCATCCGTATCAGACGAACAAGAAAGAATGGGAACCAAAAACAACAGCATTGCGACTATCTTAATTCGATGACCTATTAGAAGATGTACTGTTTTCATAACATTGCTTTTTTAAAGGTTAGAATTGAAACAATCTTACGTTGAATCACAGGTTGAAATCGACTTTTTGTATACTGTCGGACAAATTCAAGTACCCGGTTGTGGAGTAATACTGGTCTCAAGAGAAGGTTTGAAACCAGCGAGCATATTCTATGCTAATTTTCAGTTAATTATAGCGGTATTCGTACTTAACACTCCTAGTAATTTTTTATCTTAAGGAGATAGCCATAAGCAGTACATTTTCTCATTTTGACTTCACAAAACACTGACAACTATGAAAACAGTTTTTATTTCTTTCGGCTTTCTTTTCGCCACACTCTCTATTTCTACCGCACAAAACCTAACTGGACAATGGACGATATCGGAAAGTGAATACACTGGATTGAGCTATACTTTGGTTGAAGCAGAGAATGGATTATGGATGAAAGCCAATGATGGAATTATACCGAATCAGGGGGCGTTTTATGAGAAGGTAGGCGAGCATCAATACGCATCAGAAGAGCAGAATCATACCCTTAACATTTTAGATCATGACCAGATTCAGAAAACCACCTTGTTTAATGGCGAAACAAAAAATAGCATCCTTTTTACCAAGGTAAATGACGCTGCAGAACCCACATCGAATGCTGTTGCCACAAGTATTGCCTGGCGATTGGAACAAAACTATCCGATGGAAATAAAAGGTTGGAATACTCCCATGATATATCAAGAGTCCTTTATTTTCAGGAATGTATCCTTGAATTTATCTGATAATGGTGTAATGAATATTAAGGGAGACCAAGTGACATTTCGGTTTCGAGGGTTTACGGGAAGGCTTTTTGTGGATTTGATTGATAAAGAAGACAATACTATTGCCAGAGTTTACTTTAAAGCACAAGAAGTGGCCCCAGAAATTGGTGTTGGGGGCTCAATGGAAGGAATCATAAAGTACGAAGATGCACAAACCCTTAATTTTGAAAAGTATCCTGAAATTCTAATTGCTACTACTCGCCTATCCCTTGGTGCGGAAAGAACGGATAAAGGCCGAGAAATCATATACAATGAGGTGGTACTAAACCAAATTGCACAAGATATGCAGCGTAGGGGCATCGCCTTAGTTGGGGATAAGCAGCAGTGATAGACTAGCGTTGTGGCTATAAATAGCCTAGGAGGGGCTACTCTCCTGTTCCATGGAATTCCTTCATCAATTCCATCAATCTATCTTCTGGGCATTCGTACATGATATTACCATTGGCTCCTTTCATGGTTTTGGCAGCTACCAAGGCATTGATGATAGCCTCCTCGGTAGCTTCCACAGTAGCTTTATAAATAGGGTCTAAGGACCACTTGGCAAGCACTGAAAGATTAACTTTTGTCCAATCACTGCTAAAGGTGGGCTGGGCAGTAGAAAATGCCAAAAAGATATCTCCCGAGCCGTTTCCCCCAAAAGCTCCCGTCCGAGCGATGCCATTCGTAGCGCGTTTGGCTACTTGCTTTAAATGAATGGGCAATATTGGAGCATCGGTCCCTACTATTACAATGATTGAACCATCTTGTTTGGGTTTATTGAATACAGGTTGAAGGTCCGTGATTCGTTTTCCGACGGGAACTCCGGCTACCACTAAGTCTTCACGATACCCAAAATTGGCTTGTACCAAAACCCCAACAGTATAATTTTCTGCTCCAATATTGACTACTCTAGATGAGGAACCTGTTCCCCCTTTGAATCCATACAGCCACATTCCCGTGCCACCACCGACATTACCTTCCGTAATTGGGCCAGATTTGGATGCATCAATGGCTTTAAAAACATGCGCTTTGTTTACGTGAAGGCCGTTGATGTCATTAAAGTCACCGTCATAGGTTTCTCCCACAACCGGCAATCCAAATCTAAAATCCACATCATCGGGTCTGAAAAAATTCTTTATCTGCCACTCGCCTATAGCATCTCGAACTACACCAACACTATTCGTATTGGTAATTCCGATAATTGCTCCTGGAAGAAATCCATAATCTTCTATAAAATGGGAACCAGTTAATTCTCCATCTCCATTAAAAGAGAAAATACCTGCGGGAATTGCCTTGCGGTCTTCTTTGCCTGCCGGAATTATCACAGTCACTCCTGTTCTGATGGGTCCTTCACCTTCTATCAATTTTCCTTCTCCTTCAATAAGTGTCTCATACCCCTCTTCTAGA
>CALBPG010000016.1 GCA_937899065.1 uncultured Allomuricauda sp. | reverse complement strand
CCGTGCGGTCTCCATTCTCCGGTCTGTGACGATAGCCACTACCCGTGAGCGATGCATTCAATTCCCCTAGCATTTCGCTCAACATTTCGGCGAAATCATAGTTGTTATTGATATGCGCCAAAAAGGGTTCGTACTCTTTTTTATAAAATGGCCAATCCACGCCTTGCAGGTCTGGCACATAAAATTTCTCCCGTACTTGTCTCCAGCTGTGCTCAAAAATATAAGCGCGCTCGTCATCCTTTTTCAAAAGCATCTCGCCACTGGTTCCCAAACGCTTGGAGCTTCCATCTTTGACGTCTACTTTCATGGGTTTTCCATCCACTAGAATCAATAGGAAATCTCCTTCTTTAGAAAGCTCGATGCTTCTCGCATTCCCACCAATTTTGGTAAAGAGTTTGGTTTCTTTTGTTCTTAAATCCGTAGTCCAAAGATTGTCCTTGCCTTCAAAACGGGTCAAATAAAATAGTTTATCACCTTCTTTGGACAACACATAATCTGAGGCTCTTGAGGTGTGAACAGTAAGTTTTCTTTTCCGTTCGGACATGTTTTCCCAATCGAACTTCAAAGCTTTTACGGCATCTTTATCCTCCGCTTCGTCGCCTTTCTTCTTTTTCTTGGATTTCTTGTCGTCGTCTTTATCTTTTTTCTCGTCCTCTTCTTCTTTCTCTTTTAAAAGACTAAGTTCTTCTTCCGACAAATTGAAACGGTCAAACGCTTCTTGGGTAAAGAACATTGCAAAAACATCACCACTAGAGATGAACCCATTCTCCGTTCGGTTTCCTTGGCGGGTGGAGCCCCATACCATCATTTTTCCGTCCATGGCCCATTTGGGATTGTAATCCACATAACCACTCTGGGTCAAATTCCGAAGGGTTCCAGTTCCGGATGCTTCAATCAAACCAGCTTCTGGCCAAAACATCCGCTCTTTAGGTCCATACTGGACCAAAAACCACTTACTGTCGGGTGACCACTGATACCACATATCGCCATCGGCGTAGGAATAGTTGTGCTCTCCTGACAAGATGGTCCGTGTGGCTTTGGATTTTAAATTGATGACTTTCAAGGTGGTTCTATCTTCCAAGTATGCAACCTCTTTCCCGTTAGGTGCATAGGAAGGTTGGAATTCCTCCGCATCAGAAGCGATGAGGGTTTCTTCCTTGAGCAAGGTGGCATCGAAAAAATACTTTTCGGCATCCCTTACAATACTTTTTTGGTAAAGGTTCCAGCTATCGTTCACTTCAGCGGCATATAAAAGTGATTTCCCATCTGGACTAAAGCTCACGCTACGTTCTTGCCACGGAGTATCCGTTATGCGCTTGGTGGTACCATGCGCCACACTACTTACAAAAATCTCTCCTCTAAAAACATAGGCAAACTCCTTTCCGTTAGGTGATAAACTGACTTCCGTAAAACCGCGATTGACTTTCACAACTTTGTCCAAATTTTGGCGCCCGTCGAAACTGATGGAAATATTCACTTTTTGAGGTTGTCCTCCCTCTTGCATCGTGTAGATTTCACCATGATAACTAAAACAAAGTGTTCCGTTATCTGAAATGGTCAAAAATCGGACGGGATGATTTTCCAAGTTGGTGATAGCGCTTTTAGTAGACGGACTGCTCAAAGCACTTTTATACACATTGAAAGAACCACTTTCTTCCGTCAAATAATAAAAGGTATCATTATCACTCGCAAAAACAGGATTTCGGTTCTCGCCGGCGAAGGAAGAGAGTTGGGTGTAGGTACCACTCTCCAAATCATAGCTCCAAACATCTCGAGTCACCGAAGAAGTATGGTGCTTTCGCCAAGCATTTTCATATCCTTTTCGGTCGTGGTAAATCAACTTCGTACCATCTGGGCTATAGGTCGCGTCATGCGCGGGAGATGTCAACTCCAAAGCTACTCTTCCACCTTGGCTCGGCACGCTGTACAATTCGGCCATCACTCCCGAAGGAAATTGCACATTGGTGTGCAAATCTTGTCGCACCCCAGCAAATACTATTTTTTGGTTATCCGGTGAAAAGTCACTAGGTCTTTCGTTGGTGGAGTGAAAGGTCAATCGAACCGCTTCACCACCGGAAGCAGGCATGGTAAACACGTCAAAGTTGCCATACCTATCAGAGGCGAAGGCAATTTGCTTTCCATCGTGGCTCCATACTGCAGAATACTCGTAGCTTTCGGACAAGGTTAAGGGAATCGCTACACCACCCGAAGCGGGCACCTTGTAGATATCTCCTTGGTAGTTAAAAAGAATGGTGTTACCATCCGGGGAAATCGCCGGGTACCGCATCCAAAGAGGATTGTCTTGCGCTAAAATACTGGTTAGGGAAAGGCATACGATGGCAATAAAGGCTTGGAAAGTCAATTTCATTTTCGTGTTTTTTGAATTGATGTGATTTCCACCAGCACAACACTGGCGACTGCCTAAGTTCGTGAATTTTTTGATAATTATTTAGGGAAGAACAAGGATTCTCCCAAAGGTAGGTATGGGTTAGTCCACTGACGGTCTTCGCAGCATGATTATCCCGATAGCCAAAAACCAAACAATCTGTCCCAAGCCGAAGATTTCTTTGAAAATATCCAAAGGATACACCGTGAGGATTCCCGCAATAGCCACCAAAAGGCCCAAAATGGAGATACCTTTTGGAATTTGTTTTCCTCTTAAACTTAAAACGCTTACCAATAATACCCAAAGCCCTCCTATTATTTCGTTTCCACCACCAAGGCCCTCTGTCACAATATTGATACTTGAGAATACTTGTATGGCTTTAATTGGATGGGATTCACCCATCCCAATAACGGAAGAGAGACCAATGTTTGCAATCATGCCACTGGCGATGACCAAGCCTACCCAAACATATCCAAATACAAAGGCCATTTTCGAGAGTATCGGGTTTTCCTTTTTGAAACGATGGTGCAGTGCCAATACCAAAACCACCAGCACAATACCAAACAATACATAACTTGTGAAATTCAAAAGCGACAGTATCAACTGATTATCTGCCAAAAAATTCAAATGTTCTTGGGCACTGGCCTCAGTATCAGGATAAACCAATACTCCACCATACACCACAAAGGCCGAAATGTAAATGAGCGCTTCAAGAATCGCACTTAGACCCCCAAATTTTTGTAGACTTCTCTCTCCCATGATTGTTTTTGAATTTTGAAACTAGACGCTTCACCACTGGTTTTGTTACTTGGAACCAAAACTTTAAGGGTTTCTTATTCCTTTATGGAGCCTGATTTAGAGCAATTTATCGAAGTGTATTGCGTTATGCAAAAACAAGCGTGGTTTCCTTTACCATAGTTTTGTGCCAGTACCGCAAAGACCAAACTATGAACAAACAAAGAATTGCTGTTTTATTGATTGCTGCCTTAGGGCTTTTGGCCACTTTTATGCCATGGGCCACCGTACCCATTCTCGGAGGAATGAGTGGAACGGAAAATACGCTAGGATGGGTTTCTTTGTCGTTTTTCGCCATCCCTATGGTGGTTAGTTTAATTGGCAACAAACACAATGACCTCATACGCCTCGCACTTATCATTACCATAACGGCAAGTGTTTTGGCTTTTATCACTTGTATTTGTCAACTATACATCTTCAATAGTATGGATAGTAGTGACAATCTTTTTGAAGCTATGCTTGCCGATCAAATAAAAGTTGGTTTTGGGTTATATATCGCCCTTTTTGCAGGTCTCATTTTACCACTGTTTGCCCTCTTAATGCGCGATTCAGAACTTTCAGCAAAACAAGCAGAAGCACTCAAGAACTATAAAAAGAAGACCGCAAAAAAAGCAAGGCAACCTAAAGTTAAAGATGTAGAGGAAGTAGTCGAAAAGGTTGAAACTTCAGAGGCGATAGAACCCGAAAACAAAATCGACAAGGAAGACCATAGTCGATTTATGCCTTCCTAAATGCTACACTACTTCACTGCGTTCAGAAACCTTGTAGGTTTTCTTGAAAGGACGAATAATCAAACGTGCTTCCCTATCAAATTTGATGTAATTGTATACCCAGTTGATGAACACCACTACCCTGTTTCGGAAACCAATCAAGAAATAAAGGTGTACGAACATCCAAACATACCAAGCAAAAACGCCTTGAAACTTAAAGCTTTTTAAATCCACTACGGCCTTGTTGCGACCAACCGTAGCCATACTGCCTTTGTCCTTATAGGCAAAGGGTTGCATTTCTTTGTTTTCGATAAGGTGTAGTAAATTGTTTCCCAGACTTTCCCCTTGTTGGATAGCGGGTTGCGCCATCATGGGATGTCCTTTCGGAAACTCCTCGGAAGTCATTTGGGCCACATCGCCAATCGCGAAAATATTTTCAAATCCCTCTACTTGATGAAAAGCATTTACGGGTAAACGACCTCCCCGTTTCAAAAGAGTTTCTGCATCGAGGCCTTTGAGGGTAACCGCTTTGACCCCTGCGGCCCAGACTAGCGTGGCGGCATCAAATGTGGTATCCGTATTTGTGGCGATGGTTTTTCCATCATAATCTGAGACACGGGTATTCTTCCAAACTTGAACGCCAAGTTTTTCCAAAAACTTCTCTGCTTTTTCGGAAGCTACTGGACTCATCGCCGGTAAAATTCTGTCTCCGCTCTGCACCAAGTTGATTTGCGCCCTACGAGTGTCCAAATCAGGATAATCCTTAGGTAAAATTCCTTTTTTGATTTCGGCCAAAGCTCCTGCCAACTCCACTCCAGTAGGCCCACCTCCTACAATGACGAAATTCATCAAGGCATCCCGCTCGTGTAGGTCATCCGTAAGTAGGGCTTGTTCGAAGTTCTCCAAAATCAAACTACGTAAGTTCAATGATTGCGGAATCGATTTCATGGCCATACTGTTTTCCATGATATTCTGATTCCCAAAAAAGTTGGTTTCCGAGCCTGTTGCTACCACCAAGTAATCATAGGCGATTTTACCGATGTTGGTTTGAAGGGTTTGTGCCGAGGTATCTACTTGGAGCACTTCCGCCAAGCGAAAAAAGAAATTGGAATACCCTTGCAGTACCTTACGAATGGGATATGCAATACTATCGGGTTCCAACCCGCCTGTTGAGACTTGATACAACAAAGGTTGAAACGTATGGTAGTTATGCTTGTCCAGCAGTATGACTTGTACTTCTTTTCTAGCGAGTTTTTTTGCTAAAGCGATTCCGCCAAACCCCCCGCCAATAATAATAACCCGAGGAAAACTGGATTGAGGAATATTCATTTCTGACATATGGTAAAAGTAACAAAACCTTGGTGACCCAAAAACCTGAATTTCCACTTACATGATAAAAAACATCTTAATTGACTTCCAAACTATGCATTCACGACCTACAGACGTTCGTGCAAAAAAAATGTTGGTATCTTGTAACAAATCCACAGTCATCCCCACTAACATATAAACCAACCCGCAGATTGAACAAGGAA
>CALBPG010000015.1 GCA_937899065.1 uncultured Allomuricauda sp. | reverse complement strand
TTATCAAGAACCGAAAACAGTTCCTTTAACTGAAACAGAAAAATGGCAAGTTTGGCAGCAAATTGACAATGTCTTGACCGATTACAAAAACTACAGTGCTTTTTTCAAGGAAAAACGATGGGATGACTTCTTATGGGATATTTCCGTTATCTCCATCCTTAAGATTGTGAACATGCCTTACGTACACGGTTCACTCCGTACCAAATTGGAAGAATATGTTACCAATTTATTCAACGGACAAATAGACTTTAAGTATCGTATCGACAAGGGCACAAAGTTCATGCAAACCCTTTGCGAAAAATCAAAGGAGGAGTTTTTGGAAGATATCTATCACGCTGAATCTTTGATTTCCTTAAAATGGCGGAGTTCCACCCAAATTTTGCAGAACGATGCCAAAAACATGGAGAACAACGTCAACAAATACGTGAAGGATAGGGATAACCTTATGCTTTGCTACTATTTACAGTATTCCTTTTTGCACATCATCTACAACTACAATCTGGAAGAAAACCATAAAAACGCCATCTACGATGTATTGGAAAAGGTTTCCGGAAAGGAATTGCATGTCGCTGGGCCGTTGCTGCTAAAGACATACTATAACTTTTTGGATGGTACTACAAAAATGGCAAAGCCAAGCGCTGGAACCAAAAAAGGACTTTTCTCAAAACTATTCGGTTAACCCAAAAGCTACATCATGGAAAACATCAAAAAATCAGTATTTAAGATTGTAACAGCCTCTGGAACTGGTAGTGGTTTTGTCGTTGGCGGATATGATTTAATCATTACCAACTACCACGTTATCAAAGGGGATAAAGTGGTTGCTGTTGAAGATTATAAAAAAGATAGACAGGTGGCCCACGTGGTTATGGTAAACCCAGAAGTTGATCTTGCCTTTTTACATATTGATGGGTTTAAAAACACCGCAAACGATATCAGCTTACAAGACGACATTGTGGTTGCCAATGCGCAAAAAGTATACATCAATGGCTATCCCTTCGGGATGCCCTATACCATCACCGAGGGAATTGTTTCTGCCACGAATCAACCCATGGGGAACCGACAATACATTCAAACCGACGCTGCGGTAAACCCTGGTAATTCGGGAGGACCGATGTTGAACGAGGCAGGGGTATTGGTCGGGGTAACCACCGCCAAGTTCAATAATGCCGATAATGTTGGATTTGGTATCAAGCATTCAGATTTAATCAAGGAACTCAACGATTTTACCTTTGACGACAATGCCTACCGTGTAAAGTGTAATTCTTGTGACCATTACACCATAGAAGAGTCTGAGTTTTGCTCCAACTGCGGAAACTCGCTTGATATTTCCATTTGGGAAGAGTTCGAAAAGAGTCATTTCGCGAATTTCGTAGAAACCGCTTTGGAAGAATTGGGTATGAACCCAGTTTTGGGTAGAGCAGGCCGTGATTTTTGGGAATTCCACCAAGGTAGCGCCCTGATTCGAATCTTCGTTTTCAAGCGAGATTATTTAGTGGCCACTTCACCCCTAAATAAATTGCCAAAGCAAAACTTGCAAGAGCTGATGACCTATCTTATCGGAGAAGTAGTAGACCCTTATTATTTGGGCATTCATCAAAACAACATTTACCTGTCGTACCGTACGCATCTTTCCGACATTTTTACGGACCATGCCGATACCATAAAGGAAAACATAAAAAATCTTGCGCTCAAGGCGGACGACCTTGACAACTTTTTTATGGATACCTATGGTTGCGAAATGGCCATTGAATCCAAAGAAGAAAATTAGAAAAGGCCCGTAACGGGCCTTTTCTTTTTTAATACAAGCTTTATTTCTTAAACTCCGTCAGGGTACGTTTGATAATGTCTACGCAATCCAATAGTTGGTCTTTTGTCATGACCAGCGGCGGTGCAAATCGGATGATGTTGCCATGCGTTGGTTTTGCAAGCAGTCCATTATCGCGTAGCGCCAAGCAGATATCCCATGCTGTGGAACTATCTTCCGTGTCATTTATCAAAATGGCGTTGAGCAATCCTTTACCACGCACTTTCAGCACCAAATCATTGGTTTCAATAAACTTCGCCAACTCCGAGCGGAAAAGTTCCCCCAATACCTCGGCATTTTCTGCCAACTTCTCTTCTTTAACCACCTCAAGCGCCGCCATGGCTACTTGACAGGCCAACGGATTTCCACCAAAGGTGGAACCGTGCTCTCCTGGTTTGATGGTCAACATGATTTCATCACTGGCCAAAACTGCTGAAACCGGGAAAACACCACCTGAAAGGGCTTTTCCTAAAATCAAAATATCCGGTTTTACATTTTCATGGTCGCAGCATAAAAGTTTTCCAGTACGGGCAATTCCGGTTTGTACTTCATCCGCAATAAAAAGCACATTCGCTTCTTTGCAAATTGCATGCGCTTTTGTCAAATACCCCTCGTCCGGTACATTGACCCCAGCTTCCCCTTGAATCGGTTCTACCATGAATCCGGCAACGTTAGGGTCTTTTACCGCTTCCTTTAAAGCCTCCAAATCGTTGTAAGGAATAATTTCATAGCCAGGCATAAACGGACCAAATCCGCTGGTACTAGAGGGGTCAGTTGAAGAAGAAATCGCTCCAAGGGTCCTACCCCAGAAATTCCCTTCCACAAAAATCATTTTGGCCTGGTTGGCGGGTACACCCTTTACGGTATACGCCCACTTTCTTGCAAGTTTTACCGCCGTTTCACCGCCTTCAACACCGGTATTCATGGGTAATACCCTATCATACCCGAAAAAGGAGGTGATAAATTCTTCATAACGACCCAATACATTGTTGTAAAACGCTCTAGAGGTTAGCGTCAAGGTGCTCGCCTGTTCGTTTAAGGCATTTACAATTTTGGGGTGGCAGTGCCCTTGGTTTACTGCGGAATACGCCGATAAAAAGTCATAATACTTCTTTCCTTCCACATCCCAAACAAAAACGCCTTCACCACTACGCAATACTACAGGAAGTGGATGATAGTTGTGGGCACCATACTTGTTTTCCAATGCAATCGCTTGCTCTGATGTCATTTGTTCTAAAACAGCCATCTTTAAAAATTTTCAATGTTGATAAAGTGTCTATTCCTTCTGCACCTTTATCCTTTCGAAGTGTCGAAAATTCAGCGTAGGAGAGAAATCATCCTTGTAGCGCCCGCAAATTACAAATATTTGTTCCACGCCCAAAGTTTTGACCCCCTCGAAATGGAATACCAAACCCTACGCCAGACCACCCTAAAACACTACTTTTGCCCCATGCGAAAAAGGAACAATCGTAAAGTTTTTGAGCAGGTTGAAGTCACCGATGCAGGTGCCAAAGGAAAAGCCATAGCCCATGCCCCAGATGGCAGGGTCATTTTTTTGTCCAATGCCGTTCCAGGAGATGTAGTGGACATCATGACCACCAAAAAGAGAAAAGCCTATTACGAAGGCCGTGTTCTGAAAATCCATAGCGAATCCGCGAAAAGAACAACCCCCAAATGTGTGCATTTTGGGGTTTGCGGCGGTTGTAAATGGCAAAACATGGACTATGTGCATCAACTCGCCTACAAACAAAACGAAGTGGAAAACCACCTTCGACGCATCGGTAATGTTTCTTTACCTGAAATTTCCCCAATAAAAGGTTCTGAACGCACCTACAATTACCGTAATAAGATGGAGTTTTCCTTTTCCAGCAGTCGTTGGCTTACGGAAGATGAAGTCAGTAGCGGAAATCCCATCGAAAATCGCAACGCCCTTGGGTTTCATATTCCAGGAATGTGGGATAAAATCTTGGACTTGAAAGAGTGCCATTTGCAAGATGAACCTTCCAACACTATTCGTTTGGCCATCAAAGCCAAAGCTGAGGCCTTGGATATGCCCTTTTTTAATCCTAAAGCACGTACTGGTCTATTGCGTACCGCAATGATTCGAATGGCCTCAACGGGAGACCTTATGGTGCTTATCCAGTTTTTTGAAGACGATGAAGCAAAACGAACGGCCTTGCTTCAAGATTTGCAGGATACTTTTCCGCAGATAACCTCTCTGCTGTATGTCATTAACCAAAAAGGGAATGACACTTTGTATGACCAAGAAATAATGGTTTTCTCTGGAGAAGATTATATTATGGAGGAGATGGAAGGCCTTCACTTCAAAATTACCGCCAAGTCTTTTTACCAGACCAATTCTCATCAGGCCTATGAGTTGTACAAAGTAGCTCGTGAATTTGCAGAACTTTCGGGGAAAGAGTTGGTATATGATTTATACACGGGAACGGGGACCATTGCGCAGTTCGTGGCCAAACATGCGAAAAAAGTCATCGGCGTGGAAGCAGTTCCCGAAGCTATTGCTGATGCGAAATCCAATGCCGAAAACAACCATATCGACAATGTAGAATTTGTGGTTGGGGATATGAAAAAAGTGTTTACGGATTCCTTTGTCAACCAATACGGTCATCCGGATGTGGTCATCACTGACCCTCCCCGCGACGGGATGCATAAAGACGTGGTCGAAAAGCTGCTGGAAGTAGCTCCAGAGCGCATCGTGTACGTCAGTTGTAACAGCGCTACACAAGCACGGGATTTGGCCTTATTGAAAGAAAAATATACTGTTTTGAAAGTACAGCCTGTAGATATGTTTCCGCAGACCCATCACGTTGAAAATATCGTACTTTTGGGCAAACAGGAATGATTATTGCTGTGAACTAGTTTTTAAAACTGATGAAGAAACGTTTTATCCTGGTATTGGTCCTGATGGTTTTCATCCAATTTAGTGCCTGTGAAAAAGATGACATTTGCGTAGATGGCGATACCC
>CALBPG010000014.1 GCA_937899065.1 uncultured Allomuricauda sp. | reverse complement strand
ATAGTCGTTTGCTCTCCTGAGCCTTCTTTAAGTTTTAAAATTCTTAGCCCACTATCTGTTTCTGAAGCCTCTTCTTTTTGCGAAAGGAACTCCGCTTGCAGGTCTAATTTCATCTGCTTAAACGCTTCTTCTGCTGCTTTTTCTTCTTCAAAATATTGGTTCATGATTTCAATCGCATCAAACTTTCGCGCGTCTTTTCCATTTCGCACAATGATGACTTTGTCCATCCGAACTTCCTCAACCGGACGGTCTCTATCTGCCGTTTGCACAACTGCAATGGAATCTACCACATCCATACCTTCAATCACTTCACCGAAGACGGTATGTCTACCATCCAACCAAGGGGTTTCTTTATGTGTGATGAAAAATTGGCTTCCATTGGTTTTGGGACCGGAGTTGGCCATAGAAAGAATTCCTTTTTTGGAATGGGAAAGGGAATCCACAATCTCATCTTTGAATTTATATCCTGGGTTCCCTTGACCGGTTCCCGTAGGGTCGCCACATTGAATCATAAAATCTTTGATGACCCTGTGGAAAATAATGCCGTCATAGTATGGCTTGTCCTTGTATTCCTCGCTAACAAAAGGACTTTTTCCTTCTGCCAAAGAGACAAAGTTAGCCACCGTTACAGGGGTTTTGTCGTGTTCTAGTTTGACGACAATATCTCCTTTATTGGTTTGTATATCTGCAAAAAGACCATCTCCGAGGTCTGCGTATTTGCCAGATTTGCAACTAAAAGCGAAAAGCGCCAACAAGGTGGCAAAAACCATTAGGTTTTTCATATTCATTCTGTTTTTGAATTTAAACTGTCTTCTTCAATGATTATTGTATGGAGTTCCACGGTTGAAATCAATGGCATTTTGGGACCTATCCGTTCGCCATCGCCCACATAACCATAGGCTTGGGAAGAGGGAAACAAAAAAGTAGCCTTTTCATTAATGCGCAAAAGCTTTATGGCATTTTGCAAACCAGGAAACAATTGTTCTTTATCAACCTTATACGATATCAAGCCTTTTTCTTTTGAAGTGTACAAAGTGTCGTTGGCAAACGTTCTTAAATCAAAAGAGAAAAGCACTTGGTCATCCGTTTGTGGCGTGTAGGGCTGAGTAGGATTTTCAATATCGTAATAATACCAAAATCCACTTGCGCTATTTTGGTATTGATGGGTGGTGTCTTTGGCAATGATTTCTTTTATCTGCGCTTCTTCTTTTTCCAAAAGGACCTTGTTCCGCGCTACCGATTCCTTGAAAAAACTACCCGTTTTTACCTCAATGGGTTTGCGTGGTTCTGGACCTTTGCAAGCCAGTAGTGTTAGGATAAAGAAACAAGTTACTGGTAAAAATCTCATGGATTTAGTTGTTTGGCGTATTGGGGTAATAGCTTTTGGAATTGTGCAACAGTTTCAGGTAAAGATACATCACTTCTTCCGCCTGCAGCGTTATCGTGTCCACCCCCGTTAAAATGATTCCTTGCAAATTGGTTGACCGAGAAATCCCCAATGGACCGGAAAGAAATCTTGATGATACCTTCGTCCTTGTTTTCAATGAAAATTACGGCAAAAATGATACCCTCTAAGGTCAATCCGTAGTTCACGAAGCCTTCGGTATCCCCTTTTTTAAAGTTATGGGTATCCAGTTCTTCTTGGCTTAGCGTTATGTAGGCTGTACGATACTCCGGCGAAATGACCATATTTCGCAGGGCTACGCCCAACAAATGCAATCGAGAAGGGCTGTTCGAATCAAAAACATGTTGATGAATGTCCATGTTGTCTGCCCCTCTTTCAATAAGTTTTGCAGCAGCAGTATGTGTTGCGCTCGTGGTCGAACGATATTTAAACGAACCTGTATCGGTCATGATGCCGGCATACAAATTGGTGGCAATTTCGGGAGTGAGTTGCGCCGTCCCGTTCATGGCTTCGATAAGGTCATATACCATTTCGCAGGTTGAGCTTTTTTCCACATTCGAAAAAGTTGCGGTAGCGTAGTCACTTGGTTGTTGGTGATGGTCAATCATCACAAAGCTTGCCTTGCTTCGTGCCAATGCCTTTTCCATATTTGGACCAACCCGGGAAAAATCATTGAAATCCAAAGTGAAAATCAAACTTGCGTTGGACAGTAGTTTTTCGGCCTCTTGAGTTTCCTTTTCATAAACAATGATACCTTCCGCAGCGGGCATCCATTTCAGAAACTTGGGAAAATCATTGGGTGCTACTACCTTGGATTGCAAACCTCTTTGTTGGAGGAACAAATGCAATCCCAAACAAGAACCTATTGCATCGCCATCGGGATTTTTATGCGGAACAATGACTATGGATTGTGGCTTGGAAAGAAGTGATTCAAGCGTGGAAAGGTCCTCTAAATTCATGGCGCCAAAGATACGATAATATAACATTGGGGTAATTTGGGAAGCATTATTTTTAGTATTACTAAAGACGTATATATGGTCAGGTTTACGACACTACTCTCCTGTCTTTTGTGGTTGGCTGCTTGTAAAACCACGCAAATTGCTTCTAATGATTCAAACGATAAGAAGGCTACAAAAGACACAGCAGATTTTATTATCGCTTTTGGGTCCTGTAATAAGGCCAACGAAGAGAATGTTTTTTGGGATGATATTCTGAACGAAAACCCTGACGTTTGGATTTGGGGAGGGGATAACATTTATGCCGATACAGAAGACATGCAAAAAATGGAAGCCATGTATCAGGAGCAAAAAAACATACCTGACTACAAGGCGCTATCCACAAAAGTGCCGATTATCGGCACTTGGGATGACCATGATTACGGCGCCAATGATGCGGGCAGGGAGTTTTCCAAAAGGGAGAAAAGCCAACAGTTGTTCTTGGATTTTTTTGATGTTCCCCAAACGGACCCTCGTCGCGAGCGCGAAGGGGTTTACGCTTCACGTACGTTTGAATTCGACAAAGGGTCGGTAAAAATCATCACTTTGGATACGCGCTACTTCCGGTCTGGTTTGGAAAAGGACCCAAGTCCTAAACGGCGCTATAAAGTCAATTTGGATGATAATACAACTATACTAGGGGATGTACAATGGAAATGGTTAGAAGATGAGCTTCTTACTTCAAAAGCTGATTTCAATATCATTGTTACGAGTATTCAGTTTCTTTCTTGGGAACATGGTTTTGAAACTTGGGGCAACTATCCCAAAGAAGTGGACCGAATGAAACAATTGTTGGTGCAAACCCAGGCCAATCGTGTCATCTTTCTCTCTGGCGACCGCCACATTTCGGAATTTTCAAAAACGGATATCGAGGGTCTGAACCACCCATTATGGGACTTTACCAGTAGTGGTTTGACCCATTCTTATGAGGCATTCAAAGGCGAACCGAATCAATATCGGATGGGGGATGTGGTTTTTGTGCCTAGCTACGGCGTCGTCCGGTTGAACTTTGAAAATTTTAAAGTCAGCTTTAAAATCATGGGTGAAAACGGAAGAATACTGCAAGAAGTGGTACAATCCTATTGAATGGGGCATTGTTGCTTCCTACAAAAAACGTAAGTTTGCCGAAATTTTTAAGAAATGACAGGAAATAGAACCTTTACGATGATTAAGCCCGATGCTGTGGAAAACGGTCACATTGGTGCTATTTTGGAAAAGATAACCGCAGCCGGATTTAAAATCGTGGCGATGAAGTATACGCAGTTGAGCTAAAGAGATGCTGGTGAGTTCTACGCAATCCATAAAGAAAGACCTTTCTTTGGTGAGTTGGTGGAATTTATGACCAGAGGTCCAATTGTTGCTGCCATTCTGGAAAAAGATAATGCCGTAGATGATTTCAGAGCCCTAATCGGTGCTACCAATCCCGAGGAAGCAGCTGAAGGTACTATTCGAAAACTATATGCAGCGAGTATCGGGGAAAATGCAGTACACGGTTCTGACAGTGATGAGAATGCCAAAATTGAAGGGTCATTCCATTTTTCTGGACGGGAGGTATTTTAAGTATTATACCAAAACTATACAGGAAGAAAGCCGCAATAAGCGGCTTTTTTTAGCGCAATACCAAACGTTTAATCAATTTCTGCCCCAACGCTTCGTTTAGCATTGCAATGATTTTGCGTTTGCCCAAACTTAATTCTTCCCTCAGTACAGATGAGGTTAAGGAAACGAACAACACCTCATTTTTCAACTCTACGCGCGAGGTGTAGCTGTTAACCCCAGCACCCATAATGTCTTCCCAAGCTTTGCGCGCATCAACCTTATCAAGACCTTTGCGAAGCTTGTTTTCATCGATGAATTCTTTCATCGCTTCATTCAAGGGTATATATGAATTATGTCTTTTAGCCATTAAGGTTCAATTGATATCGGTTGATAGCGGGTATACGTATAAGTAATACCATCCTCGTTAATGATGCTGTACTGCGTAGAATCTAATGAAACCAAACGGTCCTGCCAAGAACTTAATTGATTTTGATACACTATGGAAAAACCTGTATCGCTGCTATGAATTTCCAAAGGTTCTTGATCTTTCGAAATCTGGTACGTGCCATCAATTCGCGGTTGTACTTTTTTCTTGTATCCTTTTTGGTTTTCTATGACAATGTAATCGATAACCGCACCGGGACCATAGGTCTTTTTATTGCCGTTTGGTAGTGTGACTTCCTGTATTTGCCAGTATCCGTTCAAAAAATGAAGGTCCTCAGCAAGTACTTCTCTTTCGGAACACCCCAGACAGGTTATGAGTATCAAAATCCAAAAACCCCTCATGGAGACAAGGTAAAAATTTTGTAGTGTTGTTGAATGTTTTTAACTACTTTTTCCGTGCGCTCTGGATGCGTGTCGGTTATAAAAAGTTGTCCAAATTCTTCATTGTTGACCAAACTAACGATTTGTGCAACGCGGTTTTCATCGAGTTTGTCAAAAATATCATCCAACAACAAAATAGGAGTAGTTTTTGCTTGCTGCTTCACAAAATGGAATTGGGCGAGCTTCAAGGCTATTAAAAACGATTTCTGTTGTCCTTGGCTTCCGAACTTCTTGATGGGATGGTCATTGATTTGAAATAACAAATCATCCTTATGGATGCCTACGGAAGTATATTGGAGGGCACGGTCACGATTCACGGAATTTTCCAGCAAGGTCTCCAATTTTCCCTCATGTAAATGACTCTGATAGGTTAGCGTAATATGCTCCTTTGACCCAGTAGCAATATGGGCATATTGTTCTGCAAAAATGGGATTGAAATCTGAAATAAACGCTAGTCGTTTTTCGTGGATGCGATGTCCAAGCTCATCCATTTGCGTGTTGTAGACCGATAAAGTATCTGAATCAAAAGTGTTGTTCACCACAAAATACTTTAGCAGGGAATTTCGCTGGGTAAGCACCTTATTGTATCGGATTAAATCATTCAAATAGGTTTTATCGGATTGGGAAATCACCCCATCCATGAACTTTCGACGCGTATCACTTCCTTCAACGATGAGGTCTCTGTCTGCAGGTGAAATAATGACAAGGGGAAGAAAACCAATATGCTCCGAAAATTTGTCATACGCTTTTCCGTTGCGTTTGATGATTTTTTTCATCCCTTTTTTAAAGCTGCAGGTTACCTTTTCGGTCCGTTTGTTTTTGGTGAATTCCCCCTCAATAACGAAAAAATCAGCATCGTACTTGACATTTTGCGTCGAAACCGGGTTGAAATAGCTCTTACCGAAGGCTAAATGGTAAATCGCATCCAGTACGGTGGTTTTGCCAACACCATTGTTACCCACCAAACAGTTGATTACGGGGTCAAACTCCAATTCAAACGAATCGAAGTTTTTATAATTAACTAAGGATAAGCGATTTAAAAACATAAAAAAGGAACGCAATACCGTAAGGACAAGAGGTCTTTTTTTCGATAAGACACCAAAAATAACGAATATTTTAGCTTTCGATTTTCGATAAAACCTTTATTTTTGCGCGATTAATCAAAACAAGGATGGCAACATATAAAAAGCGGGGTTTCAAACCAAAGAATAAAGTAGAAGAGGCTCAGCTGCAGGAGGAAAACAGCACAACCGCAGAAGTGTTCAACACTTTGGATGAAAGTGCATCCAAAACCGAAGCTTGGGTAAGCAAGAACCAAAACTATATCCTTGGATTCATTGGCGCTATTGCTTTGGGGGTTTTAGGATATCTCGGATACAGCGAGTTCATTCAAAAGCCAAAGGAAGCTTCAGCTGCCAACGAATTGTTTTACCCGCAACAGTATTTTGACCAAGCCTTAGCTGATGAAACCCAAAAAGATTCGTTGTTTACCTTGGCCTTGAATGGCGCAGAAGGGAAGTACGGCTTCTTGGATATCATAGAGGAATACAAAGGAACCAAAGCAGCCAATTTGGCGCATTATTCAGCAGGAATGGCGTATTTGAATTTGCAACAATATGAAAATGCCATTTCACATTTGGAAGGTTTTTCTTCTGATGATGCCATCTTAGGCGCTATGGCCAAAGGAGGCATTGGTGATGCTTTCGCACAATTGAACCAAGCTGATGAAGCACTGGAATATTACGAGCGAGCCATAGCGCATAGCACAAACGAATATTCTACGCCACGGTTTTTATATAAAGCTGGGGTTGTTTCCTTGAATTTGGGTAACAAAGCCAAGGCTTTGGAATATTTCACTCGAATTCAAGACGAATTTAAATCCTCTCAACAAGGGACCGGTATCGATGTCATGATTGGCCTTGCCCAAAACTAAGTCATGGCCACGGTAAACCATAATCTTTCCGAATACAATAAAGCGGACCTTCCTGATGCCGCTAACCTGCGGATTGGTCTAGTGGTTTCAGAGTGGAATGAAAACATTACCGAAAATCTATACAAAGGTGCCGAAGCAGCCCTTTTGGATTGTGGCGCCCAAAAAGACAATATCCTTCGTTGGAATGTGCCCGGAAGTTTTGAATTGACCTATGGTGCCAAAAAAATGCTGCAAACCGAAGAATTGGATGCCGTGATTGCCATCGGCAGCGTGATTCGTGGGGAAACCAGCCATTTTGACTTCGTATGCAACGCCGCTGCGATGGGTATCAAAGATTTAAACCTTCAATTTAATGCTCCTGTTATCTTTTGTGTATTGACCGATGATACCTACCAACAAGCTATAGACCGAAGCGGGGGCAAGCACGGTAACAAAGGTACCGAAGCAGCCATAGCGGCTATTAAAATGGCAGCGCTGGGAAGTTAAACCCATCTTTTTTCTGTTAACATTTTTTGGGACCCCTAGTAAAAGGCTTCTTCGCTTTTTAAGTACCTTTGAAAGTATACCATAGTTGGATTCGCCATGCGTAATTTTCTGAAACTTAGAAAAAACAGAAGCTATAATTATACTCCTCGTTACTATCAGGGAGAAGGCAGTCCATTTAAAATTGAACATAAACTCGATAAATACAGAACTACCGCGCATACGCAAAGGGGGATTAAGAACAAAATTTCTTCCGCAATGGAGGATTTAAAAAACGAAGGTGACCGAAATCTTAAGATTCGTTTTGTCATCATCTTTTTGGTGTTGGTTTTGATTTTCCTCTTTATCATCGATTTTGATTTATCCATATTCTTTGCTCCTTAAATGGCAGATGTAATACGACTCTTACCAGACCACGTTGCCAATCAAATCGCAGCGGGTGAAGTGGTTCAGCGACCTGCGTCCGTTGTAAAGGAATTACTCGAAAATGCCATTGATGCAGGTGCAACACAAGTAAAGCTAATTGTCAAGAATGGGGGTAAGACCCTTATTCAAGTAGTGGACAATGGTTGCGGAATGAGCGATACGGATGCGCGCCTTTCATTTGAGCGACATGCCACTTCCAAAATAACCTCGGCAGAAGACCTTTTTGATTTGAATACCAAGGGTTTTCGAGGTGAAGCTTTGGCCTCTATTGCCGCTATCGCCCACGTGGATTTACAAACGCGAAGACCTTCCGATGAGGTAGGAGGCCATATTCGTATTGAGGGAAGCAAGGTGGTCTTTCAAGAAATGGTTTCAGTTCCTAGGGGCACCTCTATTTCAGTAAAGAATTTATTTTTCAATATTCCAGCACGTCGCAACTTTTTGAAATCCGATGCGGTGGAGTTGAGACATATTACGGACGAATTTCAGCGCGTGGCCATGGTCCACCCTGAGGTGAGCTTCCATTTTTTCAATAACGGTTCGGAGATTTTCAATTTGCCTGAGACCAAACACCGTCAGCGGATTGTTCAAGTTTTTGGTCATAAAATGAACGACAAATTGGTTCCCGTATCCGAGGAAACGGATGTTTTGCAACTGTTCGGATTTGTGTGCAAACCCGAATATGCCAAAAAGAGTAGGGGAGAACAGTTCTTTTTTGCCAATAACCGATTTATCAAAAGCCCGTATTTGAATCATGGGGTGGTTGCTGCTTTCGAAGGTCTGTTAAAACCTGACAATTTTCCAGGATATTTTCTCTACCTGAACGTAGACCCACAGACTATTGATATCAATATCCATCCCACCAAAACGGAGGTCAAATTTCATGATGAGCAGACGTTGTATGCCATGATTCGGTCCGCTGTCAAACATAGTTTGGGACAATTCAATGTCGCACCCTTACTTGATTTTGAGCGAGATGCAAATTTGGATACTCCTTATGCCTACAAAGAAAAGTTGGCCCCCGTGCCGGGTATAACCGTGGATGCGAATTTCAATCCTTTTGCGGACTCCCAAACAAAACAGCGCGGGGTATCCGTAGCAATTCCTTACACGAAAAAGAGTCCAAAAGGTTGGGAAACCCTATATGAAGGTTTATCAAATGATTCGGAAGAAGCTTTTAGCATGGTGCAAATCGAATCAGATTCAGAAGTACAATCCACGCTATACTCAGAAGAGGAAACACAGGAAACAGGTACTACTTTTCAGCTTCGTAGAAAATATATTGTGTGCACGCTAAAATCTGGTTTGCTGATGGTGCATCAACACCGAGCGCACGAAAGTATTTTGTAAGAACGTTTTCTAGCAGAAATCACCGTGAAGCAGGGTTTGAGCCAGCAATAGCTTTTTCCTTTGGAAATTCATCTGAACCCCCAAGAGAAAGCCATTTTGCAAGAGATTGAATACAGCTTGGTGCTAGTAGGATTTCAATTTGAGGGTTTTGCGGATGATACTGTTAAAGTGACAGCCATTCCTGCTTTAATTGCAGAAAGCAAGATTGGCACGGTATTGGACGATTTGATTTCAGAGTATAAAGAAGGGTCTGGAAAAGCAGAAATTTCAGAAGCCGAAGTCCTAGCAGAAGGCTTGGCCCGTAATTTGGCCATTAAAACTGGTGATATTCTTGAACCAGATTCGCAATCGGCTTTGATAAATGATTTGTTCGGTTGCAAAGAGCCAGCCATAGGCCCCTTCGGAAAAAAAACATATACCATCCTGTCCGATACGGATTTGGACAAAAGATTTAGCTAATGGGTAGATTGACCGATGCGGTTAAGCACTTACTGATAATCAACGTGATTCTCTTTTTCGCCACAAAACTTTATGGCGATCAAATGTACCAATGGTTGTCCCTTTGGTTCCCAGAAAACCCCAATTTTCAATGGTGGCAAGTGTTTTCCCATATGTTCATGCATGGCAGTTTTATGCACATTGCTTTCAATATGTACGCGCTTTGGGCTTTCGGTACACCTTTGGAGCAGGTTTGGGGCCGAAATAAGTTTTTGTTCTTTTACTTTTCAGCGGGACTAGGTTCAGCATTATTGCATACCGGAGTAAATTATTTGCTGTTCAACAACGGTTTGGAGGCTATTGTAGCCGGTAGCGCCATGACGCAGAACCAGATTATCGATATTTTGTCAAATGGACAGTACAGCACGGATTGGTATAATCTCGCCTCTAGAAGTACCATAGAGAACTTTATTCAAGCCTTTAATATTCCAGCAGTTGGGGCCTCTGGTGCGATTTATGGAATTTTGGTGGCGTTTGCCTTTATGTATTCCGAAGCTAAATTGATGTTAATCTTTTTGCCCGTTCCCATAAAAGCAAAGTATTTTGTGCCTGTGTTGATTGGAATCGATTTATTTCTCGGCATTGGTAATGTTAACACGGGAATCGCACACTTTGCTCACATTGGCGGCGCACTCATCGGATTTATAATGATGTGGTACTGGAAGAAAAATCAGTTTAACCAAAACCGTTGGGATTGACATGGCAAACGGTGGATTGCAATATACTTTCGCGAGATTGAACATTGCTGAAAAGCTCATTGTTGTCAATGTGCTGGTTTTCATTTTGGATGGTTTGTCCATGGCCCTTTTGGGGTTTGGCTTCTCAAAATGGTTCCACCTTCCCAAAGACTTTGTTGCCTTTTTTGGCCAGCCATGGTCCTTGGTAACCTATTCCTTCTTTCATTGAGGCTTTTGACATACAGTTAGGAATATGTTGAAGCTCTATTTTACGGGCCGAATCTTCATGAACCTGTTTGACGCCCGTCGTTTTATCAATGTCTATTTTTTGGGTGTCATACTGGGGGGATTGTTCTTCCTTTTGAGCTACAATGTCTTTCCTACACTAATTAGTGCCAATACTGCTCTAATTGGTGCTTCTGCCGGTGTGTCGGCAGTCTTGATTTTCATCTGCGCTTATATTCCCAATCAAGAGGTTCGCATCATATTTTTTAACGTAAAGCTTTGGTATGTCGGGGCCTTTTTCATTTTAATGGATTTGGTCCAAATCTCCTATGGTGACAACTTGGGAGGACGCTTGGCGCATTTAGGCGGAGCGCTTTTGGGGTATGTCTATGCACGTCAGTTGCTAAAAGGAATGGATATTGGTAGTGGCTTTTCGAATATGTTGGATGGGTTGGGCAATTTGTTCAAAAAGCGTGAGCATAAAGCTCCTTTGAAGACCGTTTACAAAAAAGGCAGAAAAGAGTCACGTGAAGACTACGACAAGCAGGCACGACAGAAGAAAATCGATGCAATTCTTGATAAAATCAGCAAATCAGGCTATGAAAGCCTGTCCAAAGCGGAAAAAGATTTTTTGTTCAAGGCTGGAAAAGAAGATTGATTCGTGAAACGATTGTCATTGTTTTTGAGGATTGTTTGGGCCCTGAATTTGGTCTTCGTACTGCTGTTGCTCTTACTTTTTTTACTACCCTCATTTTCTGTTGAATCGTTCAGTGCCTTATCCATTTTGGTTTTGGTGGCACCCCAGCTGGTCGTTATCAACTTGATTTTCGGTTTGTTCTGGTTATATCGTCGCAAACGTCAGTTTGTGTTATCTCTGGGGGTGGTGCTCTTTTGGGTGATAGCACATCCGCCCTTTTATAAGTTGGGTGGGGAAGACGAGGCAGAGGCTGATGAACATACGTTATCCATTATGACTTTCAATGTGCGCATATTCAATGAATACGAGCAATTGAAAAAGGAAAATGTAGATAGCTTGATTATCGATTTGATTGAAAAAGAGTCTCCGGATATTTTGTGTTTTCAAGAAAGCCCACATTTTTTAGAGCGGGAAAAGACGTTTCCTTCCTATCCGTATCACTTTGTGGATTTTGTGTACGGTGCATACGACGGCAAGGTAATTCAGTCCATTTTTTCTAAGTATCCTATTGTTCAAGTAGATTCCCTACCTTTTAAAAACTCTTATAACAACGCGGTTTTTGCCGATATTTTGTTTCAAGAAGACACGCTTAGGGTATATAATATTCACTTGGAATCCTTCAAGATTATTCCTGAAATAGATGCCTTAAAAGAGCAAGAATCGTCCAAGCTATTTTCCAAAACTAACAGTGCTTTGCAAAAACAGTATGATCAAGGGGAATTGATTCGACAGAATATGGCCGAAACCGAACATCCCAAAATTGTGGTGGGCGATTTCAATAACACCCAATACTCAAAAGTATACGATTTGATAAAGGGAAATTTTTCCGATAGTTATCATGAAAAGGGTTCAGGTTTTGGAAAAACCTTTGACCTGATGGGTTTTCCCATGCGGATAGACCACATTCTTTTGGATGACTCATTTGAGGTGTTGGCCCATAAAAACTTTTCCGAAAAACTGTCCGACCACTATCCTGTAAAAGCGGTGCTACGGTATCGTCCGCATTAAAATGCAGTCCGCCGTGTCGGCAAGGATATGCAACAGCAAAGAAAATCCAATCAATCTTGTTTTGTTCCAGATAGACAATCCAACATATACGGCAATCGCCGCATAACTATGTAATGGATGAAATCCAATGCTACAGCGGTTGGGGTCAAATATGGGTTCTGCCAGCAAATGGTCCACATCGATAATCATTCCCAATAAGAAAATGGCCAAAACTTTCCATTGTTCTTTTTTGAACACCAAAAAGGCAATCAGAAAAGGGACAATAAAATGAATCCCGTAGTGGATGAATAATCTCAACATTCCAGATAAGATAAAGGGATGGATTTCAGATACGTAATCGTGTTCGGCCCTTCGTTGAACAACAGGTCTAATACACTTAGATTTTCCACAAAGCCGTGTTTTTCTTCAAACACTTGGGTATACTTGAGTTGTTGCATTGCAAGAGGTCGCTTGGCATCTACCATAACCCGGGCATCGCAAATGGTATCGTATGTTTTTTGGTATTTTTCCGTGGTTTCAGTACTCAGGATTAATCCTAGACATTCCGATAGTACCTTTAGAATTTGGAAGTTGAATTCCAATAAAGTATCTGGTGCTTTCGCCGTAAAAATGGGTTCTAGCGCATCTTCATAAAACTCAAAGTAGGGAGAAGTACGATATGCAGTTTGCAAGGTTCTCCAATGGATTTTTTTCCAATCCGTACTAGTATCCATGGATACCGCTGCGTAGTGTTGTCTTCCTTCATTGCCACCCACGTGCTTAATGGGAATGTTCATGCGATGCCGCCCTTGGTCGGTGCATATATAGCATCTATTACGGTACGTCTGTTTTTGAAAATTATCATGAACCTCCCAAACCACTTCGCGTTGCGCTATTATGGCCATGGTGCCAATGCTCGGAAAATATGTTGGGTGCAGTACCGTTTTCAAGCGTTACGTTTCTTTCTTCGCTTTCGGAAAAAGTCAAAAACGAACCAGCCCACAACGGCAATCAAAAAGTATTTCAGGTAAGAAACGGGCTGACCCGAACCACCAACTGTGGTAAACATACGGTCCCATCGGGGTTTCCAGCTAGAGAATCCTTTTGTAAAGTTGTCAAAGCTCAACCATAGAAAAACGGGTTTGCCCACGATATGGTCTGCTGGTACATAGCCCCAAGTTCTGCTGTCTTCCGAGCTATCCCGATTGTCTCCCATCATCCAATAGTAATCTTGTAAAAAGGTGTAGGCGGTAGCTTCTTTGCCATTGATGAACACTTTTTGCCCTTTTACCTCCACCTCATTGTGCTCGTAATCGCGAATGATTTTTTTGTAAAGTGGAATAGTTTTGTAATCAATCGCTACCGTTGCACCGCGTTCCGGAATATAGATGGGACCGAAATAACTATTATTCCAAGGATAGAAGTTTGGTTTTTGCGGATAGGCACCTAGGTAGACCCCTTTTGGGTCACTTCGCTTCACAATCGAATCGATTTCAGGCATAGCGCGAAGTTGAGCAACCATTTCATTGGTCATGTTCGCTTCTCGGGAGAGTGATTTTTCTTCAGTGAGCGATAAGCGCAACTGTCGGATTAACTGCACGGGCAGTCCCTCCTCAGTTGTTAGAATTTCATACTTGTTGGTATTTTGGTTGAGATTGACACCTCTAACGTAAGGCGCAAGACCTCGATATTGGTTTTCATCCAATCGGTCCGTCAAATACTTTCGAAGATATTCAGCGTCTACTTTTTCCAAGGTTCTGCGCGAAACTCCTTTGCTGGAATAAATGGTATAGTAGTACATCACCTTAGCGCGGTCGGAGAGTTGTAACTGCTTTCCGTTGATATGAACATAACCGTTAATCACTTCCAGTGAATCGCCCGGAGTACCTACACAACGCTTTACATAGTTGGATTTTTTATCAACAGGTTTTTTGACCGGTTTATTCTTTTTGAAAAATTGAACCAAGGTATCGGAAGGAAGACTGAACACCACGATATCATTTTTCTTTACTTCTTGAAAACCGGGTAAACGCATGTAGGGCAACCTTAGCTTGTTTATCCAAGATTTGTCATGTGTTTGTGGGTTAACGTCAGCCAAATAGGAACGTTTTCCGACTACGGGAAGGGAGTCATGACCCATTGGGGCAGCTAAAGTGGTCATAGGTAGTCGTGCACCGTAATGGAATTTGCTCACAAACAAAAAATCTCCTATTCGCAAGGTGCGTTCTAAGGAACCTGAAGGAATCACATAAGGCTGAATAAAATAGGTATGAACAAAAGTAGCAGCAACAATAGCAAAAACGATGGAACTGACCCATTCGCCCAAACCCGTTTTTGGTTTTAAACTGCGTTCGGAAATGTGTTTTACATCTTCGATGTAATTGATATAGTAAATGTAAAACCCTAGGGATAGAATGACCAACCAAGTGTCCCAAAGCTTGTTTTTACCAAAACTTCGTATAGTCTCTACCCAAACCACTGGGAACATCAATAAGTTTATAATAGGTAGGAAAAGCAGCAATACCCACCACCACGGGCGATTGATGATTTTCATCAATACGATACCATTGTAAACGGGAATGGCCGCTTCCCAGGCTTTTCGCCCAGCTTTAACATAAAGTTTCCAGGTGCCCAAAAAATGAATCACCTGAACGATAAGTATAAAAAGTATCAACTGTGTACAGTCCATTAAAATGATTTGTTACTTAGACTACATAGTTACGTTATTGTTACGCCTCAAGCAAGGTTTAGCACATCACGCATGGTGAAAACACCTTTCTTTCCCAAAATCCATTCGGCGGCCATTACGGCGCCGAGGGCAAATCCTTCACGATTATGGGCCTTATGCTCGATTTGAAGCGTATCAATGGTGTTCTTATAGGTGATGGTGTGGGTGCCCGGAACCGTTCCAATCCGTTCTGATGAGATAGGAATGTCATGGTTTTGGGACTTACCGACCAACCCCCAAGTGTTGTGCTCACTATTTTCAAGAATTCCTTCCGCTAGCGTAATAGCTGTTCCGCTGGGAGCATCCAATTTTTGGGTGTGGTGCACCTCATGTATGGATACGTCATAATCTTCCATAGGGGCCATCATTTTGGCGAGGTATTCGTTCAGCGCAAAAAAAAGATTCACTCCAAGACTAAAATTGGAGGCATAGATAAACGCTCCCTCTTGCGCTTGGCAAAGGGTGGCGGCTTCATCATACTTTTCCAACCAGCCGGTGGTTCCAGAAATCACGGGTACTTGATGGGATAGGCAAGTAGAAATGTAGGTAAAAGCAGCGTCGGGAGTACTGAAATCTAAGGCAACATCCATTTGGGAAAAGTCAACGGCTTCTGAAGTTTCATCGATTTTTGCTACGATGGAATGTCCCCTTTTTTCAGCAATCTGCTCAATCATTTTACCCATTTTGCCGTAACCAAACAATGCTATTCTCATCATCAAAAAGAAATTACCAGCGCCATTCCGTAGTTTGGATTATTGGTCACTGGGTCTAGGTTCAGGAATGGGCGCATATCAAAAGACAGCGTGTCATCCACATTATATTGCATGAGGTGTGCGGTAACGTTTGCCTCAATAATGTTCAGGGATTACCACTCAATGTTTATAACCAACCATAAATCTCGACTTCGTTGGAGGTTTTCTTGTGCGCTTTCCAAAGCTTCGTCGTCCACATCAGGCTCCGAACCAGGCGGATTGTCTCCATTGATATCGAAAAACTCATCATCTTCAAATCCTGCAAGCCTTCGCTTAAAGGCATCTCTCGCCTTGTTGTACTCGCCATTATTGAAAGCGTATAACCCAACTCCAGTAGCGAAACCACCATAAATAACCGGTATTTTCCACCAGGCACCTCTTTTATTGTAAAACTGTCCCAGTCCTGGAAGTACGGCAGAATAAAATGCCGCTTTACTGGGCGCCAAAGGATTTATGGGTTTTTTCTCATAAGTGACTTCCTGGATAACAATTCCAGAGTTCTCCAGGTCTTGGGCCAGAGAATCAATTTCTTTGGGTGGCGGTGCCTCATCGGGAATATCGTCTTGGGCCTGAATGTTCCCAATAACTAAAACCAAGGCTATTATAAAAAGAAAGTGCTAATTTATCACCCGTGAGCAGATTTCGTAAACGCTGAAATTCTTACTTCGAATGAAAAGGAATCACAATTTTGCCTTTTCCTTGCGAGCTGGTGGCAACTTCCACCTTTGCCGATAGAAAATCACTGATGTTTTGTGCACCTTTCTGGGCAAACCCGGGGATTTCTTTGGCAATACTTTGCTTAGCCTGCGGTGTAGAACCGTTTTTACCTTCCCTAAAGTTTTTGACCCATTGTTCAGTTTCGCGAACGGAAAGACTTTGGGATACAATTTTTTCGTAAATATCGATTTGGTCTTTTTTCTTGTCGATGTTGACCAATGCCCGACCGTGTCCCATGCTAATAAAGCCATCACGCATTCCGGTCTGGATGATAGGATGCAACTTTAAAAGGCGCATGTAGTTCGTGATAGTTGAGCGTTTTTTTCCAACGCGTTCACTCAGTTTTTCTTGAGTAACCTGGATTTCATCTATGAGCCGTTGGTACGAAAGGCCAATTTCAATAGGGTCTAAATCCTGCCGTTGGATATTTTCGACCAAAGCCATTTCCAAGGATTCCTGGTCGTTCGCGATACGAATATACGCGGGTATGGTCGCTAGTCCCACTTTTTTGGAAGCTCGATAGCGTCGTTCCCCGGAGACGAGCTGATATCGGTTAAAATCTAATTTACGAACGGTGATAGGCTGAATAATACCCAATTCCCGAATGGAACTGGCTAGTTCTTCCAAAGCTTCATCGTTGAAGTTGGTTCGCGGTTGGAAGGGGTTAACCTCAATGGCTTCCAAATCCAATTCCACAACACTACCAATAACCTTATCTGCATTTTTATCCGCAACCGACTGAATGTCATTTTCAGGGTCTTTTAATAAAGCGGAAAGGCCCCTTCCGAGGGCCTGTTTTTTCGTTGCCTTCGCCATCTACACTTTCTCCTTGTTTTTCTTTAAGATTTCGTTGGCCAAATTTAAATAATTGGTCGCACCCTTGCTGCTTGCGTCATATTTGATAATACTTTCGCCGTAACTGGGTGCTTCACTTAATCTTACGTTTCGCTGGATGATGGTATCGAAAACCATATCCGCGAAGTGTTTTTTTACTTCTTCCACAACCTGGTTCGACAAGCGAAGTCTCGAATCATACATGGTCAGTAGCATGCCTTCAATGTCCAAATCATTGTTGTGTATTTTTTGCACGCTTTTCACAGTGTTTAGCAGTTTCCCTAGTCCCTCAAGCGCAAAATATTCACATTGAATTGGAATCATAACGGAATCTGCGGCGGTCAATGCATTCAACGTTAACAATCCTAAGGATGGAGCGCAATCAATCAAAATAAAATCGTAGCGGTCGCCGATTGAACCCAAAGCCTCTTTCAGCATGTACTCCCGGTTGTCTTTGTCCACCAATTCAATTTCTATAGCGACCAAATCGATATGTGCTGGAATCAAGTCCACATTTGGACTGTCGGTGGGAATAATCACCTCATCAAGTCCCATGGTATGTTCCAGTAGTTGGTAGGTGCCTTTCTCAACGCCATCAACCTCAATGCCCAATCCGGAAGTGGCATTGGCCTGAGGGTCTGCATCAATCAATAAAACTTTCTTTTCAAGAACACCTAAAGAAGCGGCTAAGTTTACTGTAGTTGTTGTTTTCCCTACTCCTCCCTTCTGATTAGCAATAGCAATAATCTTGCCCATTTCATAGTAAGTTAGAGGCTAAAAATACGATTATTTGCCATGCTATAAAACGGAATTTGTTAACAGTACGTGGATAACCTTATAATTTGGCGTTAAAGAAAGTTAATGTTTTCTTT
>CALBPG010000013.1 GCA_937899065.1 uncultured Allomuricauda sp. | reverse complement strand
TCATCAAAATCGCGGATCGCTACCACAACATGCTCACCATGGATGCCATGCCCGCCAATAAGCAAGTAAAAAAAGCATCCGAAACCCTTTACATCTACGCGCCACTTGCCCACCGGATTGGCTTGTACAACATCAAAACGCACCTGGAAGACCTCAGTTTAAAGTACACGGAACCTGAGGTATACAATGACATTCAAGCCAAGATTGAAGATACCGAAGAGGAGCAGCTCGCCTATATCGAAGACTTTTCCAATGTCATTCGCAATTCGCTTGACAAAGAAGGATTGAATTACGAAATCAAGGGACGGATGAAATCCATCTTCTCCATTCGACGGAAAATGAAGGCGCAAAATGTAGCCTTTGATGAAGTCTATGACAAATTTGCGATTCGTATCATTTATAAATCCGACCGGAAGAACGAAAAGTTCTTGGCCTGGAAGATTTATTCCATTGTTACGGACCACTTTACCCCTAACCCAATCCGTTTGCGCGATTGGATTACTTCTCCCAAATCCACAGGCTACGAGGCTTTGCATATCACCGTGATGGGTCCAAAAGGCAAATGGGTAGAGGTGCAGATTCGCAGCGAGCGAATGCATGAAATTGCAGAGAAAGGGTATGCAGCCCACTTCAAATACAAACACGGCGAGCAAAAAGAGCAAGGCATTGAAGAATGGCTCAATCGCCTGCAGGAAGCTTTGGAAACCTCGAATGGCAATGCCGTCGATTTTGTGGAAGAGTTCAAACTAAACCTCTATTCCAAAGAGATTTTTGTGTTCACACCCAAAGGAGATTTAAAATCCATGCCGAAGGGAGCGACCGCCTTGGATTTTGCATTTCATATCCATACCGAAATCGGGATGAAAACCCGTGGTGCGCGCGTTAACGGAAAACTAGTACCACTAGGTTCGGTGCTCAACAGCGGTGACCAAGTCGAAATCATCACCTCTGAAACGGCCAAACCGAACCAAAACTGGTTGGACTATGCCCAAACCGCAAGGGCTAGAGCCAAAATTCGATCGTCACTAAGCGAAGAGAAAAAGGCCATTGCAGCCGAAGGCAAGGAGATTTTACGCCGAAAGCTCAAATCTCAAAAAATTGAGTTGACGGAAGACACCGTAAACAAACTGGTGGTCTACTTCAAACTAAAAACCAGTTTGGATTTGTTCTATCGGGTAGGTATTGGTGTCATTGACAACCAGAAAATCAAGGATTTCGCTTCATCTTTCCACAATGCCTTTTTGAACTTCTTCAAAAACCGCATCCGGCGAACGCCGAATCAGCAAGAAATCAACAAAGAAGAAATCACCAACAAATACGACATGTTGGTGTTTGGGAAAGAGGAAGAAAAACTACCATACAAAATGGCCAACTGTTGTAATCCCATCCCGGGAGACGATGTTTTTGGCTTTGTGAGCGTGAACGACGGCATTAAAGTGCACAAGAAAAACTGTCCCAATGCTATTTCGTTGCAATCCAACTACGCGTATCGCATCATGTCAGCCAAATGGATTGACAGCACGCAAGAGGAGTTCACAGTGGACATCCAGATTACCGGAATCGACAATTTGGGCTTGGTAAACGAAATCACTAATATTATTTCGGACAACATGCACGTGAACATGCGCAACTTGAACTTTAGTGCGGATGGCGGTACCTTTTTGGGCAAGATTACCTTGATGGTGAAAAACAACAACATCCTCAAAAAAATCATGAACAACCTCAAGCAAGTTGAAGGGATTGACAAGGTGACCAGAATTTAAATTTAATGTACCTTTGTTCTTTACGGATAAGTCGTATGGGGAACAATAAAAATCAAGAAATCGTCAAAAACGTGTTCACGACGTTTTTAGAGGAAAACGGGCATCGCAAAACACCCGAGCGCTACGCCATTCTCCAAGAAATTTATGATAGTGATGACCATTTTGATGTTGAATCGCTCTACATTAAAATGAAGACCAAAAACTATAGGGTGAGCCGCGCTACATTGTACAATACCATTGAGCTGTTGCTGGACTGCAAATTGGTGCGCAAGCATCAGTTTGGCGGAACGCAGGCCCAATACGAAAAATCATACTTCGACAGGCAGCACGACCATGTTATCCTTACCGATACAGGTGAGGTGGTCGAATTCTGCGACCCCCGTATCCAATCCATAAAAAAGACCATTGAAGAGGTGTTCGATATTCAAATCAACACCCACTCGCTCTACTTTTATGGCACCCGAAACAAAGAAGAAAACGTAACCGAATAACCAGACCGTTCCATGGTGGATTTATTGCTTGGTCTCCAATGGGGAGACGAAGGAAAAGGAAAGATTGTTGATGTCCTGACCAAAGATTTTGATATTATCGCCCGTTTTCAAGGCGGGCCCAACGCAGGGCACACCCTTGAGTTTGATGGCATAAAGCACGTACTGCACACCATTCCTTCTGGTATTTTTCACGAGAACGCCATCAATGTAGTGGGCAATGGTGTTGTGATTGACCCTGTGATTTTTAAAAAGGAGTTGGACAACCTTTCCAAATTCAACATTGACATCATCTCCAAGTTGTTGATTTCGCGCAAGGCGCATTTGATACTCCCTACCCACCGTTTGTTGGATGCTGCTTCGGAAACCGCCAAGGGCAAGGCCAAAATCGGCTCTACCCTTAAGGGTATTGGCCCAACTTATATGGACAAGACGGGGCGAAATGGCCTTCGCGTCGGGGATTTGGAATTCGATAGCTGGAAAACAAAATACCGTGCCTTGGCCGATAAGCACGAGGCCATGATTGACTTTTACAATGTGGACATCCAATACGATTTGGAGGAATTGGAAGCCGAATTTCACGAAGGCATTGCCAAGCTGAAAGAACTCACCTTTATCGATAGCGAAGAATACATTTTCAAGGCTCAGGCTGAGGGTAAGAAGATTTTAGCTGAAGGCGCACAAGGTTCGTTGTTGGACATTGATTTCGGGACCTATCCGTACGTCACCTCTTCGAATACCACGGCTGCGGGCGCCTGCACTGGTTTGGGCGTGGCTCCTAACAAGATTGGACGGGTATTGGGTATTTTCAAAGCGTATACTACGCGTGTGGGCAGCGGCCCCTTCCCTACCGAACTGTTCGATGAAGATGGCGCGACCATGGGTCGCGTAGGCAACGAATTTGGCGCGACCACTGGACGTCCACGACGTTGTGGCTGGTTGGATTTGGTAGCCCTGCGTTATGCCGTGCAAGTGAATGGCGTTACCGAATTGATGATGATGAAGGCTGATGTGTTGAGTGGCTTCAAAACTCTAAAAGTATGCACCGCTTATAAATACAAAGGCGACACCATATCGCACCTGCCCTACAGTTTGGAAGGCGATGCGGTAACTCCCGTCTACACCGAAATGCAAGGCTGGGCCGAAGATTTAACAAAAATGACCACGGCCGCTACCCTACCCAAAGCATTGAACGATTACATTGCCTTTTTGGAAAAGGAGCTGAACGTACCGATTAAAATCGTTTCCGTAGGACCCGACCGCTTACAGACCATTCACCGGTAGATAGTCTTCCCTTAATTTCTACACCTTTAAATTACTACAGGTTTTCTATCTTTAGTTATGATAGCAAAAACCAACATTATAGCTATTTTTAGCTCATAATGATGGTATTTACCAACATTTAAATTTGAAAATCTTATATAAATTTGTAAATTTGATGGTAAAAACCAACATTACATAACAATATTACCTATAATGATGGCAAAAACCAACATAGACTGGGTTCATATGACCGATACTGCCATAGTACAACAACTAGGCACGTATATAAAGCGTTTGCGGTTACAGCAAGATACCTCACAGGCCCAATTGGCAGATAAAGCGGGGCTAAACCGATGGACCATCAGTAAAATAGAGAATGGTGAGCCTGTTACTTTAATGAGCCTCATTCAAATTTTGAGAGCTTTACAAAGCCTTCATATTCTCAACACCTTTCAAGTTTCAGAGGAAATAAGCCCTTTAGCGTATGCCAAACTCAAAAAACAACAAAGGCAAAGGGCCAGTGGTAAATCCAATCCCAAACCCAACAAAGACGATTTGGGATGGTAGATGTGGCAGAAGTTAAAATATGGAACGAACTGGTCGGGGCCGTTCGCTGGGACGAATCCGAGCAATTAGGGTATTTTCAGTATGCCCCTCAGTTTCTCCAAAAAGGCTGGGACCTATCCCCCATTAAAATGCCTTTGGAGCAAAGCGAGCGTATCCATAGTTTTCCGGAATTGCGAAAAGGCCGGGGTGAAACCGAAGATGCGTTTAAAGGATTGCCCGGGCTATTATCTGACGCCTTACCGGACAAATACGGAAACAAGCTAATCAACATTTGGTTAGCCCAGCAAGGTAGACCGGAAAACAGCATGAACCCTGTGGAAAAGCTTTGCTTTATTGGTACAAGGGGCATGGGAGCGCTAGAATTTGAGCCTACGAGCATCAAAACCCGAGCATACACTTACGCTTTGGAGCTGGATAGCCTGGTGGCAGTGGCCCAAAAAATGTTGAATGAACGCGAAACCTTTTTGACGCAACTGAACAAGAACGACGAAAAAGCCATGATGGATATCCTAAAAATAGGAACCTCGGCTGGTGGCGCACGCCCCAAGGCGGTCATTGCCTATAATCCCAAGACCAAGGAAGTACGCTCTGGGCAAGGGAAGGTACCCCAAGGGTTTGAACACTGGTTGCTTAAACTGGATGGTGTCAGTGGAGAACAGTTCGGTGAAAGTTCAGGTTGGGGGCGTGTGGAATACGCTTATTACCTCATAGCCCAAGATTGCGGTATTGATATGAGCGAATGCCAATTGCTGGAAGAAAACGGAAGGGCCCATTTTATGACCCAGCGTTTTGACCGCAAGGGCAATACCCGTCATCACATCCAATCGCTTTGCGGTATTCAACATTACGATTTCAATGATATGTATGGGTATAGCTATGAACAGCTGTTCCAAACCATGCGCATACTACGGCTCACCTACCCCGAAGCCGAGCAAATGTTTCGAAGAATGGTATTTAATGTTTTGGCCACCAATTATGACGACCACACCAAGAATTTTTCCTTCATCTTAAAGAAGGATGGAGAATGGCGGCTGGCCCCGGCCTATGACCTTTGCTTTTCATTTGACCCCACCAACCACTGGGTGAATAAACAAACCTTAAGTGTAAACGGAAAGCGTTTGGACATCACTAAAGAAGACCTCTTAACCATCGCCAAGGACAACAACCTCAAAAAGGGCAAAACCATTTTAGAGGAAATCAACGCGGTGGTAAAAAACTGGAAAACCTATTCTCAACAGGCGGGAGTGCGCCAAGACCTCATGGAAAGAATTCACAATAATTTGAACACGTTTTAAAGCTCCTGGCCTTGAAGCCCATACCGGTTGCAGAACATAACGTTTAGTCAGTACGAAGTACCACAATAATTTCGCGTAGAGCCGTCACCACACTTTGCACCTCGCGTTGAGTAAACACATCTGGTTCGAGGTAAAACAGCATTTCAATGCCTTGGTCGAGGATGTTGGTAAAATTTGTAGGCTCGCCGTACCCCTCTTTCAATAGTTTTGAAAACACTTTTCGTTGTTTTTTGGTCATGCATTTTGTTTGAACCTAAAGAACGGAAAGTGTTTTTGGGTTTTGCATGTCGTATATGGCAAGTTGTAATTTTAGACGGAAAGAGTCTTGTGCTAATTGGTGTATCTTTAAGTAAACATTACAAGACATTTAAAACAGAATCATCGATTTGAAAATTAATGTGAAAGGAAAAACAAAAAAATGGTGGACTGAAAAAATGGCTTTTTCAAGTTTGGGAATTTTCTTCATAACACTCCTTACTAACGAATTTCGACATTTAATAGGATTTGCTAAAGGATACGCACCTCACAATTTTGCATTCAATTTTGGGTTTTTTATTCCGGCTATGTTAATAGCTTTTGGTCTAGGTTTGTTTGTAATAGGCAGAGCGATTAAAAACTGGAAAAATTGGACCAACAAAAAACAGAAATGGATTTTAATCGGATTGTCCTTTCCTGCAGTTGGATTCTGGATTTTCGTAATCTTTCGACTATTTACAATGAATCCTTATTAATAAACATGCTACAACAAGGGCTACAATTTATAGCTGCAATTCGTTAACTTAAATTTATGGGTGTTTTACATTTCCAGATTTCATTATGGGAGAAGTTCCTATTGAGAACATTTTTTCAAAATTTGACTAAATCGCCTCCAAATTGAGTAATATAGATGGAAAATAAACTGAAAATCATTTCTCTAACCTCATACGCTCTTATCATGCTTATGGGTCAAATGATTGGACTTCCCTTTATTTTGTGGCTGATTTTTACAAGTTTCGACTTTGGAAATAATAATCAGATTTTCGCAATTTTAGGACTAGTTGGACTTATTCTAAACTTTACCAAATATGGAAAAGTGAGGTTAGTAAAAGTATCTAGCTTCATTCTTATGCTAATACCAATCGCAAAACGATTAACTGCACTACCGTTAGAGAAATTCAATTATTTGACTTTTCAGATTCCACTTTTGATTTTCATCTCTACGTACATCATTTACATTATCAGAGATAATAAAAATAAAAACGCACCTTACAAAAATGGCCATAAGTAATGCCCCAATGACTCAACAAAACTAGCCCCAGCAGCCACTTACTGCCCAGACTATTGTGTACCTTAATAAAAAAACTAACAAAGTAAATCCAAGTGCTTATTTTGTCAACTTAATCGTTTACTTCTTATACTTTTTGTAAACTCAATGGTTTACACAACGAATATTTTTGCAGGCTATAAAGCCCTACCTCAGGCATCACAAAATTTATCTTCGTTATAGTTTTATGCCTCGTTAGAAACTTTGATGCGGAAAGAGAGAAGATTTGAGCCAAAACTATTTCTGTCCCTACGTCATAGTCTAAACTTTCCAGATATGTGAAGAACATAATCTCCAAAATTGCGTTCTGCTATTGGCCATTGGCCCAAAACCAACGTAAATGCTTTTTATTTATAATAAACGTGGGATTCTGGTTCCGGTCTACTCTGCAGTGTCCGTGCTCGGCACCCTGATTCTGAATAGAATCCTAAAATCACAGGTGGGCGGTATTTTTGCGAAGGAGTATGATGGTCAAATTGTACTGGGTATCGGACTTTTTATCGCTTTTGTTTGGACCTACCTCACCAGCTATGACTACGTTGAAGTAGATGGTGAAAAGGAACGTGTTCACATGAACCATCATCTGTTTTACATTTCAAATCGTTTATGGAGTTACATCATGCTGGGCGGTTCGCTTCTGGCACTTGCAGGTGGGATACTCGAAACCGTTGAGAACTAAAACTGAATAAGATAAA
>CALBPG010000012.1 GCA_937899065.1 uncultured Allomuricauda sp. | reverse complement strand
TCCCTTTTGGAAAAACTCAAATTAGAGCCCATTGATTTGGTTCGCACCCAAGAGCAAATCTGGAAAACCGGATACAGGGATAAAAACCTGTCCAAAAGTCAGTTGGTAGACATAATGCTAGAGCACACCAAACTAATGGAACGCCCTATTGTGGTCAATGGAGACAAAGCCGTACTTGGGCGTCCCGCCGAAAAGATTCTTGAAATTCTGTAGAAGAACGATTACAAATGGCTGTTTTTCAAAAGCCTAAAAGATTTAATTATCTTTATCCTCTCAGAAATGTGTATGAAAAATTTACTTTCCGTATCTCTTTTTTTTGTGTTGCTACTAGGCTTGGGCAGCGAATCAGTAATGGCCCAGTTCGGAAATCCGTATGGTAATCAATTGGGACGTCAACGTGGTATGCCAAGACAACAGCAACCCCAACACACTCCTAAGCCTCCAGAACCTCAAACTGCAGAAGAAATTGTAGATGGGAGAATGCCGACCATTGTAGAAGCCATTGGTTTGGATCCGTTTGAAGAAGCGGTGGTCCGTAGCACATTGGTAAAGCATGTACAACAGAAAATAGAACTTCAGATTTTAAACCTGGAGCAAGATAAAATGCGTGAGGAACTAGAGAAGGTGAACAAAAGCCAAAATGCGGAATTGGAAGCGGGCCTACCTGCTGAAAAATTTGCCGCTTACATGGAATTTCAAGATGATGGGTTCCGCGCCAAACGCAAAAAGAAGAAAAAGAAAAGCAAGAAAGACAAGAAGGAAAAAGTGTAGCCTTCTAAGCGAGAAACTTCAAATTCCAAATTACAATCGATTTTAGCTGTCAGAACTCAGTAATCAGATATCAGATATCAGATTGTAATAGTGTATACTGATAACCGTTCATTGCTCATTGTTGATTGTAAAAGATTCCTTTGGTCACTTCGTTCGTTCGACGCCAGAGGCTTTGACCGACGGCCGCCCCTCGGAATATTGCGAATTGAAAGATTCGCATCATTCGTGTAATTCGTGTCCTTATAAAACTTATACCATTTAAGTCATGCTGAACTGGATTCAGCATCTTTCCCAATATACCTTTTATGTAAACAGAATCTAAACCGAGTTCAAGTTGACTATAAACTAAGGATAAGAGTAGTCAGGAAAATTTAAAGGTTTAGGATAAAAGCGCATAAAAAAAGAGGCCATTGGCCTCTTCTGTATTTTATTCGTTTCGCTTGGCGGCGCGAGCGGCGCGCCATTCTTTATACGCTTCCATCGCACTGCCAAATAACCAGTAAGGAATAACAAACGTTAGCAAGAAAATCATCAACCAAAATCCGATGGTCAAAATGGTCAAGAATGCTAAAAATCCTAAATACTGGTCGAACTCAAACATATCAGTGCTTTATTTGGTACAAAGATATAGAGAAATTCAAAAAACCGAAACAATTACGCTGCTTTTGAACCGAATAATGCTTTTCGGAAAAAACCAAACACGGCTACAGCTCCAACGGCAATTACTTTCCAAAACTTAAGCAACAGGGCAAAGAAACCTGCTTTGGCCAATACTTTTCCAGCGATAAGCCCGCCAATACCATATGCGGCAACTTCATCCAGGTCTGGGTTGAAATCTGCATAACGATACCCTTCGTTGAACTCCACGCTACTCAAAACATCTTCAACATTGTCTTCAACCAAAGCCAATTGGTCCATTTCGCTAATGGCATTCATGTTCAAATAGCCTTTACGGCCCAAAATTCGAATGTTATAGTTCAGCGTATTGGCTTCCTCTTCTTCAAAATGAAGTTCTTTGGCCCATTACTGCTTTTTGTTCGCAGAATCATAATGCGGTGGTTCTGCCCATCCTATCATATCAACTGTGCCATACCCCATTTCCTTACGTTGGGCATTGGCCTCATCCACATCACTTT
>CALBPG010000011.1 GCA_937899065.1 uncultured Allomuricauda sp. | reverse complement strand
GATAAGTGAGAATGCTGAAACCTATCGGTTGGATACCGATAAAATTGTCGTTTCCGGTGCGTCATCTGGAGGTCATTTGGCCTTGTTGGCGGGATTGATAAATAGTGTGCCTAAAAGCCATCCCTCTTACATAGGTGACCAAATTCGAATTCAAGCCATTATCAATTGGTACGGAGCTACCGACCTTAACAAAATCGAAACCTATTTGAGTGACCATCTGCCTGACCAAAACTTCGTAATGAATTGGGTACAAGGGAAAGAGAATGCCCAAGAACTCATAACAAAATACTCACCGATTCAATACGTTACGGAAAATGCCCCACCAATTCTTACCATTCAAGGAGATGAAGATACTTTGACCCCTTATGCCCAAGCAGTGCTACTTCATGAAAAACTAGAAAACGTGGGCGCTCAAAATCACAAATTATTAACCTTAAAAGGGGGTACCCATATTGGATTTTCAGAAGAACAGTTTCAACTGAGTTTCAAAACCGTATTTGACTTTTTGGATGCCAATCCATAAAAATGTCTTTAAAAAAGTATCACTAAGAAATCTATCCTCTTTAAAGTACAATATTCATGAAACACAATTTGACATCCGTATTCTTCTTGTTTTTTGTTTTTACCGCAATCGCTCAAGAAATGAAAAGTGAAGCGAAAGCATCACCTAATTCCACGAAAACATTATCTGGAATTGTCTCTGGTGCATATCAAGGCATTTCAGGGGAGGCCGGCAGTTCCCGCGAGTTGACAAAACTGAAGGAATTGTATGCCCCAAATGCCATAATTTTCAAAAACACTTCAGTGGATGGAAAACCATCACGACAGGTTTTGAGCGTAGAGGAATTCTTTAGTGGAATGAGTGATATACGAGAATCTGGATTCTTTGAAGAAGAAATCAACCGAGAAATACGGGTTTTTGGAAACATCGCACAGGTGTGGAGTACTTATCAAATTCGAAATAAAAAAAATGGCCCCATCATCAGTAGGGGTATCAACAGTATGCAATTGCACTTCAAGGACAACCGATGGTGGAGTGTGGCTTGGGGTTGGGACGGAGAAAGTGCTGAAAACAAGATTCCAGCTTCTTTCGATGCGAACTAAGCCAATTCCAATTTAAGTAGGGAGGAGGTAACCATCATTTGTTTTCATCCATGAATCGTAATACCTCTTCCGCGAATTGATTGGATTCCGAAAACATTGGTGAGTGTCCGGACTGTTCGAAAATCACCATTCTTTTATTAACCGAGCCGAGATTCTCAAAAGCTTCTTGGGCATAAAATTCAGGCACTACCATATCGTATCTCCCCCATAAAACCAGTGAAGGTATTGTTATTTCGGAAAGTGCTTCAGTAAAAGACAATTTACCAATAAAGTCATCATCCAAAATGGATTGAATCTTCAAAAGGTTCCATACAAAAGTGAGCAAATTATAGTCGGAAACACTGATACCACCATTTTCTACCTTTTTGATAAAACCATCATCAGTGAGGTATTCTTCCGCATCAAAAGCCAGCCTGTTGAGGGTATTAAAGTCATCGAGCGTAACCCTATTTCTATCAACTCTATCCAGTTCATCGAATACGGACTCCCAAAATCGAACGCTATTGCCCAATTCAATTTGGGTAGCTGCCACGCGCTCAAAATTTCGTATGTATTCAAAATATAGGTCCTTGGGACTATGACTGCCATCTACGTTAATCCAACCTAAAAATTCATCTTGGTCTTTAAGTAACGTAGCAGGTCCCAGAGCACCACCCCAGCTATGGCCCAATAAAAAGAAGCGTGAGTCGTCACCATATACCCGTTTTAGAACTTTGACTAAAGCAAGTACATCTTCTGCCATTAAATCAATAGTAACGTCATCTTCAGAATAACTGCCTTGCGACATACCCGAACCGCGTTGGTCAAAATATACCACGCCATAGTTGTCTTCTATCTGGTCGAAGGCATTTCCTTGAAAACCCAATCCAGCGCCGCCAGGACCACCGTGTAACGTAATCAGAAAGACCTTTTCTGTACCATTTCCCCGAATGTATGCGGGCATATCCGCATCCTTATGCCTTACAAAAACTGTAGCATCGAGATTGCCAAGAGTATGGTCGTTTGAGCAGGAACCAATAAAGAGTACTGAAAAAAGCAATAGCACTATTTTGAAAGTATTCGTTGGCAAATTCATCGTTTCTTGTTTTTGAAATTAAAGCGAAAACCATATTGAAAAGAAAAAGTCGGAAGGGCTCCAGCATTGTAAGGGGTCCGCATGGTGTAGTTGATGTTGAAGTAATTTGCCGAACGGACTTTACCCTTGCGTTTCCGTCCAATACCAACGGATAGGGAGGGAGCGTAGTATCCACGTCCAGGCAAGAAAACTTTATCAACTGAATCGCCGTTCACCTCATAGGTTTCAGGTAAAAATGAGCGGTAATATCCCAAAGGATTCATTTCAATACTAAATTGTTTTCCCTTTTTGTTGGTACGGCGCCAAGTCAAACCGAAATTGGTATATGCGCCAGTATCTGTTTTTGTTGAAAAGTTGGTAACGAACCCTAGGTTTCCATTAAATAGGAATTGATGCGTGTTCGTTCGTTCTTTGCCTCTACGAATCTTGGTTTTTTCATTTTCCTTCCATAAGTATTCCCCTCCAATGGAAAGTCCATTACTCCAAAAAACAGTACCCACAAAACCGACTTTGAACTCGGTTCTATCCCAAAAGTTTTCGGAGAGTGACGTTTTCTGAATTTGTGTTTTGGACTTTTCTTGATCTTGACTGAAGAGGGCAAACTGAAATATATAAAACAGTATTGCGAGCTGTTTGTGTCTCATGCAATTGGTTCGGTTGAGACAAAAGTATCTTTCCAAGAAGCATCTAACGTTAAAGGCGCTGTAATTAAAACCTAAGAATTCGGTAAAATATCATCAATTCCTCGAATATTTTATGATGGTTTTATCAAATCCATTGGATTACTTCATTTTAACAAATAGGTTGCCATGTTCCATTTTTTGATGTGCTGATATGGTTTGATAGATGATAACCTCATCTTGATTAACAGGTTAATGGGAACACTAATTAGGGTGTATTCCCGTTTGATATAATCCAAAGCAAGACCCATGTCATTCCACCTCAAACCCCTTTCAGCCACTCTTATATTCTTTTTTTTCTGTTTGCTTGCTTGTGAAAGCGAAGACACCCAGATAGAAGACAATACCAAACAAACCGTTCCTATTGAAGTGGTCACCAATAATAGTGCTTCAGGTTCAGGGGATTTGACCATTACGGTTGAAAATGGTCAGATAAGCCAAGAGAATGGAATACCATTCAATACCGTTCAAGAAATTGAATTGAACTTAAGCTCTGAAGGAACCTACCGTTTTGAAATGGAAGACCCAACTCAGGGACGAATTAAGATTTACGCTTCCAGAGCCGAATTACTGGCTTTTACCACGGATAATCCATTGAAACTTCAATTCGAACATTACAAAAACCAAACCATTGCAACTTTTAATGTGCAATCTGAACTGGATGGTTCTAACCGGCGGCGGTTTATTGACCTCGTAGTAAATCAGCGATTTGGGTCCTTATACCACATTGATTGGGGAGATGGAACTGAAGAAGTAGGCGAAGCGCCATTAGAAGTTGAAAGCGCAAGTGATAGAATGGCACATCGGTATGCTTCTTCTGGCGAATACACCATCACCTTGAGTACAACAGACGCGACGGAAGTAACTGGTTTAAATCTTCAGATTACTGGAAACGGAACAGGGGATAAAATTCAATCCCTTGAAATTGAAGATTTACCCAATTTAACCGTGCTTAGTTTGGGCGATAATACCTTAATCACCATAGACCCTTTTTTGCAACGGTTTACTAATCTTAACCAACTTGGCTTCCGTTTTGGCAATTTACCATCCATTGATTTGTCGAGCTATCCGTTGTTGAAAATTTTGGTCATCGGCAACGATTTTGACTCGCAAATCAAAGGTTTGTCTACGCTAACCCAATTGGAATTCCTTGGGGTAACAGGAACTATTGAGAATCTGAATCTCGCCATGCACCCAGAATTATATCACGTGAGTATTCGGGGGCACAAGATGAGCACATTGGATGTATCGCAAAATCCAAAACTGACCTCATTGATTTTGCAGTTAAACGAACTTTCACAAATTAATCTTGATGCCAATGTATATCTCGAAAACGTATCCATTACCAACAATAGCCTTAGCCAAATCGACCTCTCGAACAATACGGCACTAACGTCTTTGAACCTGTATGCCAATTTTATCGAAGAATTGGACCTTACCCAACAGAGTCAATTGGAATACTTGGATTTGTCTTCAGTGTTCTTAAAGCAGGTGGCTGCCCCTCAAAGTTGGGATGCCATAACTTATATCGACCTGACCAACGCGCGATTCTTGGATGAAGCGGATTTATTGGATGCTGTTTTTGAAGGGCAGGCAAATAACCCGAAAACCGACGGGCGAATTCTATTTAATGATTTGGCCGTGATAATTGACCGACAGATTCCGCTATTACAAGAATTGGTAGACGATTACGGTTGGACAATTAATATACCCGAATAATTGAGGATAAAGGAAAATCTCGCTATTTCATTTCCTCAATGAACTGCAACGTGCTTTTTTCAGTATTCAAATTTCGATAAAAACAAGCTTTTCGGTGTTCACCTTTTTGATTGTAGGTGTGGCACACGCCTTCACCTTGAAGGGTGACTTTATATACAAAAGCATCTTGGTCGCAGTCCACAAGGATGTGGTCAATAGTCAAAAAATCGCCTGAAGTTTCTCCTTTTGTCCAAAGTGTATTTCGGGAAGTACTCCAAAAAGTAGCCAAGCCAGTTTGTATCGTTTTTTCCAAAGCTTCTGCATTAAGCGAGGCTAACATCAGTATTTGTCCCGAAGTGGTTTCTTGAACCGCTGCGGGAAGCAGGCCTCCTCGCTTTTCAAACTGTGGTGTAAATTCAGTTCCTTCCTCTAATACTACCAGCTTGTTGTTATCTGCTATTTCCATCGTACTCCTTTTGAAAAAAGCGGCCTGTCGGCATCACGCTTTTTGTTTGAAATCTTGAAATAATTTACTCGGTTGAATATCCTTATTATTTTGGTATTTTCCTCGCTTATAGGTGGCATACTCACCGTCAATATGGTGATAGTATATCTGACAGATTTCTATATTCGGATAAATAATCAAAGGCTGCACCACAAAAATTTCCAAGGTCCAATACCCGTTGAATCCCACGTCTCCGAAACCAGCGGTTACATGTACGAACATACCTAACCTGCCAATACTGCTTCGGCCTTCTAGCATGGGGACTAATGAATCAGTACGCGTATGCTCTACGGTTCTTCCCAAATACAATTTACCAGGTTCCAGTTGCAGTCCCGTTGGTGGAATGGTCAATTTTGTGGCCGTATTTTCAACTTTCATGTCCAACACGGAATTGTCATACACCATTAATTCATCGTGCAGGCGAAGGTTGTAACTATTCGGGTTGAGCTGATTCACGTCGTAAGGGTTTATGGATATGTCCTTGCCCATTCGCGCCGCGATTTCCAAACCACTTAGTATCATAACATGTATTGTTCTATTTAAGCCTAGTATGGCGAGGTAAAAACAGTTCTTCTATTTAATAGTGTTTAATTTTTCCGAAATGCTTTTGATTTCATTCAGTAAGTGTTGTTGAACCTCCAAATGTTGCTTAGGAGTAAGTTCTTGCTCGGAATGGCTATGATTGTGGTCATGGTCATGATCGTGGTCGTGACCGGAATGATCATGATCTGAATGGTCGTGCTCTTCTTCAAACCCAGGGACTTCAATTAATTGTTCATCCCATTCCTTTAGTGCATTGCTTAGGGAGTTTAATTGAACAGAATTGGTGGCCACGAATACCGAATCAGTAATGGCTTCAAGCTTGGCAATTTGGTCTTTTGCGGTTTGCCTTACTTGAATAGCTTCTTCATGGAGTTTAAAAGCTTGAATTAGATTTTCATCCTTCTTTTTCTCTCCGCAAGCCATTAATAAACTCATCATACCCGCGAATAGGATTAGAAAATAAACTGATTTTTTAATGTGATGTCCAAGTGTCATTTGATAGGATTTTGATTCAGCTCATAGTGATAACCCTGGTATATGCCAAAGCCATAGACTAGCAAATATACTAGGTAATACTGTAAATGCGACAAAGTTGCATTTAATAATTAGCGGAAGTAATTACCTTTTTTTTGAACCAGTTGAAGTAAATACGTTTAGATGGTCTTTTCGTACTTGCACAACTTTTTAGTGAACTGATTTTGAGAGCACTCCGTTCTTAAATTAATTCAATGCTTTAGGATTTTTTTGTGTTTAGATTTAACCGTTTAAAGGTGGAATCTACATTTCCCGCTTAAAACTATCCCTTTTGACTAACCTCTAAAAACCGTTTAAAAATGGAAAAGCCACTGGATGATTCAGCTACGCAAGAACTAAGACCAGAAGAAAACCACGAACTATTCTGGACCAAAAAAGAACCTCGAAAATCTTTGTCCACTTTTTTCAGGAACCAGAACAAGTTAATGGTGAACATGTTGAACATGATGGATAGGAAGGCTTCTATGATGATTAAAATCAACTCTACACTCGTTTCTGGTATTTTGGTTTTCTTCGAACACATTTCGCAAATAGAGGGTGGAAAGAGTATTGGAGTCATTGTAATCGTTTTTTCATTTGTGTCCTTGGTCACCGCCATATTCGCAGCACGGCCACCGATTACCAAGTTTACACGGGATTTCAAGAAAAAGATTGGGTCCAAATATGATGTTGCTGCCAAGAAAGTCTTCATGGTAGGGCTTTCTTCCCATCTCGACCTTGATGCCTATGAAGCATCCTATAACGAACTGGTCAACAACCAAGAGCTTCAAATAGGAAATCAAATCAGGACACACTTTGTGTTTGAAAGCGAATTGAAGAAAGGTTTCAAAATGTTGGAATTCTCATACAATTCCTTTTTGGTCGGCTTTGTGCTGGCAGTACTCATTTTTCTTTTTAACCAACTCTAAAGCATCTAGAAAATGAAAAAAACTACGCTATTAGTCGTTCTAGCTGGAATACTGGCTGGATGCGCTTCTTACAAAACAAAATACGTGAATGAGGATATAATCGACAATGTAAACCCGGCAAAATACCCAGTGCATAGTGTAATTCTTTTGGGAAACTTGGAAGGAAAGCAAGGGTTCGATATGGGGGAAATCCTTTCCATCCAAAGCGCCTTGGAAAAGAGTTTAAACGAAAACACGACCGTGCTGCTGTTGGGCAATGCGGTTGGTTCGGTTCCCAAAAAAAATGGCGGCAGCGCTAAAGGATTCATGAAAGAACAAGTTTCCAACTATTCAGATTTGCTAAAGGAAAACGTTGGGGATATCACTTTCATACCTGGTGAAACCGAGTGGGAGGAAGGAGTAGATTGGATAGAAGCATTGAGCAAAGAGGTAGACGATGTTTTTGGAAAAAAAACATTCCTACCTAAAAACGGTTGTCCATTGGCCACAAAGCAGATTGGCGACAATGTGATGATGATTTCAGTGGATAGCCAATGGTATTTAAATGATTGGGACAAGTTTCCAAAAATGAACGATAACTGTGGGATAAGAGATAGAGAACGGTTCTTTGTTGAATTTGAAGGGCTTGTCAAAAAAAACACGGATAAGGTTCTGATTGTTGCGGTTCACCATCCTGTCTTGAGTAATGGGAATCACGGAGGTCAATATTCCCTAGAACAAAACCTTACGCCGTTGCCTATATTGGGTTCACTCAAAACTGCCGCATCAAAAATGGGCGGTTTTGCCTCTGATGACCTACAAAATGAAACGTATAGATCATTTAGAAAACGGTTGATAACTTTATCGAGGTTTAACGAGAAAGTAATTTTTGTGTCCGCTCATGAGAACAACTTGCAACATCTTTTTGAAGATGATATCCATCAAATCCTTAGTGGTTCTTTAGTACAGTCCAAACCGGCAAGACTCATGAACAACGGGTTGTTTTCAAGCGGTTCAAAAGGGTATGCCAAAATTGATTTTTACGAGAAAGGAGAAGTCATGTTGCATTTCTATGACGATTCCGGAACACTTCTATATCAAAGAAAAATTTTCGAACAAGAAGAGTCCACCCAAAGTGAATGGGCGGCGAAAACCTTTCCAAAAGACACCATAGCCTCCATCTACAACCCCAGTGACACCCAAAAGTCCGGTTTTCATAAATGGTTTTGGGGAGAACGGTATCGTAACTATTATTCCACTCCTGTATCCGTACCCGTAGTAGATTTGGATACCCTCATGGGCGGTGTGACCATACTTCGAAAAGGAGGGGGGCATCAATCCAAATCCTTACGACTGAGAAACAAAGAAGGAAGGGAATATGTGATGCGTGCATTGGAAAAAAGTGCTGAAGCTTATTTGCAAGCAATTGTCGCAAAAGAGGAGTTCATCATTGGGCGTCTTAAGGGAACAGCACCTGAAAAAATCTTGAAGGACTTTTACACGGGGTCTCATCCATATGCCCCTTTTGTGGTCGGCGTACTGGCAGATGCCATAGGTATTTACCATACGAATCCCAGCTTATGTTATATCCCAAAGCAACCAACTTTAGGAATGTACAATGAAGAATTTGGTGACAAACTCTTCATGATTGAGGAACGTGTTACCGATGGCCACGGCGCAGAAAAAAGCTTTGGAAATGCTAATACGATAATTGACACGGATGACCTCGTAGCCAAATTGGCCTCCGATGAAAAGTATGAGGTGGACCTAAACATGTATGTTAGGGCAAGGCTTTTTGATATGCTAATGGGAGATTGGGACCGGCATGACGACCAGTGGCGTTGGGCGGAGTTCAAGGAAAACGGAAAAGTCATATACCGACCAATCCCCAGAGATAGGGACCAAGTTTTTTCCATTATGGGAGATGGTTTTTTGATGGGATTTGCTACCCGAGCCATACCTTCTCTACAGCTCATGGAAGGGTTTGATAAGGAAATAAGAAGCGTGAAAGGCTTCAATTCTTCCCCAAAAACCTTTTCGTTGGATATGCTCTTGTTACCAGAAACCACAGAGGCGCAATGGATTAAAGAGGCGAAGACTATTCAAACTAACATTGATGGAATTGTCATTGACAGTGCATTGGGGCAGTTTCCTGAAGCCATTCGAAACGATGAAAGAACCAGTTGGATTAAAGATGCTCTATTGTCCCGGCGAAAGCACTTGATAGAGACCGCCAAGGAATACTACAAGGTTATCAATAGAATTTCCGTAGTAATTGGAACGGACAAAGATGATTACTTTAAAATACAGGACGTAGAAGATGGAAAAACACAGATTACCGGGTTCCGTATAAAAAATAAGAGGCGGGACGATAAGTTTTTCGACAAAATATATGACCGGGAGATAACCAAAGAGATATGGATTTATGGTTTGGATGATAAGGACGAATTTGAGGTAGTTGGAGGTCCCAAAAGAGGTCCTAAAATCAGATTGATAGGTGGGCTGGGCAATGACATGTACGACATCTCGGACCGAAATAAGGTTTTCATGTATGACTACAAATCGAAAAAGAACACCTTTACATCCAAGGTAGGTAAAAAGACATTGACAGATGATTATGATATCAACAGTTATAATCCGTATAATCTAAAATCAGACCAGGGACTGCTGTTGCCCTCTGTAGGGTACAATCCAGATGAAGGCATTCAATTATTGGCCAGTAGTTCTTTTTCGCGCAACGGATTTATAAAAGACCCTTTTACAAGTAGGCACAATATCAGCGCTGGATTTTATTTTGCTACAAGCGGTTATGATATCTCGTATCAAGGAGATTTCGCTCGTTTTATTGGTAAAGGCGCTTTGCGTTTGGAAGCCGGATTCACCGGCCCTAATTTTACGTATAATTTCTTCGGCTTTGGCAACGAAACGGCAAACTTTGATGATGACTTGGACCTTGATTTCAATCGAGTGAAGCTAGAAACCATAACCTTTGCTCCCTCGTTGGTATGGACTGGGAGACATGGTAGTGAATTTGCAATTGGAACCTCATTTGAATGGTTGAAAGTTGAAGAAACGGAAAATCGGTTTATTGAAACCTTTTACGATGATAATCCAGAAATTGACAATGAGAACAGTTTTTTGGGGGTTCACGGTGAATATTCTTATGAGAATTTAAACAGCAAGTCCTTTCCAACTTTGGGTTTGTCTTTTAAAATGAAATCAGGTTATAAATGGAATATCTCAAACGGAGACGATGATTTCGGATACCTGGAACCTGAGTTGGTTTTCTATTATCCATTGGTCTCTTCAGGGGCATTGGTACTTTCATCCAAGCTTGGCGGGCAAGTGAACTTTGGAAATGATTTTCAATTTTTTCAAGGAGCAACCATTGGAGCGGAAAATGGTTTAAGAGGCTATCGTTTCCAGCGATTCACCGGGAAAAGGTCTTATTATCAATCCACTGATTTGAGAATCGTAACCGGTAGGGTGCGGACAGGTGTTGTTCCGCTGTATTTAGGAGTGTATGGCGGATTTGATTATGGAAGGGTATGGGTTGCAAATGATGATTCCAACGTCTGGAACACCTCATATGGTGGGGGTATCTTTATTAATGGTGCGGGAGTGATTACCTTAAATGCAGGACTGTTCAATAGTGATGATGGGAGCAGGTTCAATTTTGGGTTTTCGGTAGGTTTCTAGAATTTGCAATTTTCACGTCGTTCCTTAGAATAAATTTTCCTAAAAAATCCAAAATGCCATTTCAACCCAGGAATACGATGGTTCAAAAAAACGCGGATTGTAAATTGTAACAAAGTACGTTTCTTGCGCTCAAATAGGTAAATCAATCAAACCCATGAAAACCATCATTTTTAAGTCCGTTTTAGTATTGTTAGTGTCCTTAACAGCTGTCAATTATGGTATAGCGCAAGAAAAGTTAACCTCCGAAAAGTGGCAAGCTGACTTGGATTATTTGCAAGAAACCGTACATCAGGAATATCCCTTTTTGTTTAAAAAAATCACTCAAGAGTCTTGGGACAAAGAGGTAACTAACTTGCGTGCTGCGATTCCATCATTGACCGAACATGAGATTAAAGTTGGCTTTACCCGAATGGTATCCGCCTTTGGCTACGGCCATACCCAAATTCCATTCAGCACCTTGGCCAAGGATGCTGTGCTGCCGGTAAACCTATATCATTTTAAAGATGGAATTTATGTTGAGGGAGTGCATAAAGACCATTCGAAAGTGTTGGGTGCCAAGGTCATTGCGGTCAACGGATTTCCTGTGGAGGAAGCTTTGGCCAAGATAAGACCAGTAGTTCCTGTGGAAAACGACCAATACTTTAAAGGGTATGGTCTTCGCTTCCTTACGGTTCCAGGCGTTTTGCACGCTCAGGGCATTACAGCGAATTTACAGCAGCAAGTAAGTCTAAGCTTTGAAAAAGATGGAAAAAATTTTGACCATAGTTTCTCAGCCATTCCATTGGCGGATATGTCCCGAAGGTATTTGTATACCATACCCAACGAAAATTGGGTTAGCGTTCGCGAAGCAGTCGAAACACCTCTTTATCTCAAACACCTAAACGAGAAATATTTTTATTTTGAGTTGTTGGAAGGAACCAAAACCTTGTACGTTCGTCAAAGTTCAGTATTTGACCATCCCGATGAAACCCTTAAAGATTTTTATGCTCGGCTTTTTGAATTTATTGATACGGAAGGTGTAGAGAAATTGATTTATGATGTTCGGTTGAATGGAGGCGGAAACAACTATAACAACATTCATTTTATAAAGGGCATAATGGCCAGCCCCAAGCTTAACAAAGAAGGGAATTTCTTTTTCGTGATTGGCCGCAACACCTTTTCAGCCTGTCAAAACTTAACGAATGATGTGGAGACCTACACCGAAGCTATTTTGGTGGGCGAGGGCACTTCTGAGAACAAAAACTTTTATGGGGATACCAGAACGGTACAACTACCCAATTCAGGAATCAGGGCCTACTTGTCTTTTGCTTGGTGGCAAGATAAACCCCAATGGGAAAATGCCGAGGGTACTGCCCCTAATTTTTACGCTGAGCCAACATTTGAGGAGTACCGTACCAATCAGGACCCAATTTTAAACCTAATCGAAACCATAGACCCTGCTACCACCGTGGTTGACCCTATGGCCTATTTTCAACAACTCTTTATTGAGGGGAAGTTGGAACAGCTCAAAACCGAATCTGCTCGAATTATACGTGACCCAAAATACCAGCACATTGATTTTGAATATGAATTTAACCAAACAGGGCAAATGCTTTTAGACCAACAACAATATCAACCCGCCGCCTTTGTATTTGGCACTTTTGTAGAAAGTTTCCCCAACAATCCTAATTTTTGGAGAGGCTTGGGTACGGCCTTGCAAGGTATGGGTCAAACCCAGCAGGCTGAGGAAGCTTTTGCCAAGGCAAAGTCCTTGGAGTAGCATATCCGTAGAATCACTTATCACCATCACAACGGGAATTGCGGGAGCGATTCCCGTTTTCTTTTAGTTTCGATTGTAAAGTATAGCGAATAACCAGATTTAAATTGTTGATAACCAATTGATTTTATCCTAATTGTTCAAATACTTTTCTATGATGAATGACGTTATTTTTTATAACTATCCAAGCTTAACGTCATCTGTTTTTAAAGCGTTTACGTAGATAGTATAAAATTGATAGTCATGAGTTCACTAGCCCCGAATCATTTTATCACACTTTTTGGTAATTCTCATAATCACATAAAAAAAACGGTAAGGCTTGTTTTGATTGGCCTATCCTGTGTTTTAATAAGTTGCAATAGTTCAAAAGATTCAGAAGCGCCCGCAGATGATGTGGATTCAGGTGACGAAACCGTCGATTTAGTAGGAGTGGAGCTAGCATATCGAAATCATTGTGGGGGTTGTCACGGACAAAATATGAGCTCCTTCGTGGAACGCGAATGGACCTACGTCAATTCTTCCGTAGCAGTTATCCAATCCATAGCCAACGGATAGCCTAATACAGGAATGCCAG
>CALBPG010000010.1 GCA_937899065.1 uncultured Allomuricauda sp. | reverse complement strand
TAAGCCCTGATGAAGCGGAAGATATCATCGCTATTGAAATAAACCCCCGGGTTTCACGTTCTTCGGCATTGGCTTCCAAAGCGACAGGATATCCAATTGCAAAAATTGCCGCCAAGTTGGCCATTGGCTATTCTTTGGATGAATTGGGCAACCAGATAACCAAGTCTACTTCAGCCCTTTTTGAGCCTACCTTGGATTACGTTATCGTAAAAATCCCACGTTGGAACTTTGACAAATTTGAAGGCTCTGACCGCTCTTTAGGACTTCAGATGAAATCCGTGGGAGAAGTTATGGGTATTGGGCGTTCGTTCCAAGAAGCATTGCATAAAGCCACGCAATCCCTTGAAATCAAGCGTAATGGATTGGGCGCCGACGGAAAGGGTTACAAGGATTATGATACCATCATCCAAAAGTTAAAGGTAGCCAGTTGGGATCGGGTTTTTGTTTTGTATGACGCCATTCAGTTGGGTATTCCTTTAAAAACCATCCACGAGATTACCAAAATCGATATGTGGTTCCTTAAGCAATATGAAGAGCTGCATTATTTGGAAAAGGAAATCTCAAAATATACGATTGAAAGTCTTCCAAAAGCATTGTTACTAGAGGCCAAGCAAAAAGGTTTTGCTGACCGACAGATTGCACATATGTTGGACTGCTATGAAAGCGAGGTGCATAAAAAGCGTACCAACCTTGGCATCAATCGCGTGTACAAATTGGTAGATACCTGTGCCGCAGAATTTAAGGCAGTTACACCATATTACTATTCCACTTTTGAAGAAGAAATACAGCGACCCGATGGCACACGTTATGTAGCCAACGATAGTGAAGTCACTGACAGAAAAAAGATTGTGGTGCTTGGTTCTGGACCTAACCGAATCGGTCAAGGCATTGAATTTGATTACTGTTGTGTACATGGGGTTTTAGCGGCCGCTGAGTGCGGGTATGAAACTATCATGATAAACTGTAATCCAGAAACCGTTTCCACGGATTTCGATACGGCAGACAAACTGTACTTTGAGCCTGTTTTCTGGGAGCATTTTTATGATATCATCCTCCACGATAAGCCTGAATGCGTTATTGTGCAACTTGGAGGGCAAACGGCATTGAAACTTGCCGAAAAACTCGATAAATACGGTATCAATATTATCGGTACCAGCTTCAAATCCTTGGATTTGGCCGAAGACCGCGGTAGTTTTTCCACATTATTAAAGGAGAATGACATTCCGTATCCAAGATTCGGGGTTGCTGAAACTGCGGATGATGCGTTGCAACTCGCCGAAGAGTTGAGCTTCCCACTTTTGGTAAGACCTTCTTACGTGCTAGGGGGGCAAGGGATGAAAATTGTTATCAACAAGGAGGATTTGGAAGCCCATGTGGTAGCCTTGCTTCGCAGCATTCCAAACAATAAACTCCTTCTGGACCACTATTTGGATGGTGCCATTGAAGCTGAAGCGGATGCCATCTGCGATGGTGAAGAAGTACGCATCATAGGAATTATGGAGCATATTGAACCTTGTGGTATCCACTCCGGGGATTCGAATGCCACCTTGCCGCCATTTAATTTGGGTGAGTTCGTGATGCAGCAAATCAAGGACCACACCAAAAAAATCGCGTTGGCCTTAAATACCGTAGGACTCATCAATATCCAATTTGCGGTCAAAGATGACACCGTTTACATTATTGAAGCCAACCCAAGAGCTTCTCGAACGGTGCCATTCATTGCAAAAGCCTACGGTGAGCCGTATGTGAATTTCGCCACCAAGGTGATGCTCGGCGAGAAGAAAATCAAGGATTTTGAGTTCAATCCGCATTTAGACGGTTATGCCATCAAACAACCGGTTTTCTCCTTCAGCAAGTTCCCGAATGTGAACAAGAATTTGGGGCCTGAAATGAAAAGTACTGGTGAAAGTATCCTGTTTATCGATAGCCTTAAGGATGATGATTTTTATAATCTGTATTCCAGGCGCAAAATGTACTTGAGCAAATAGGATTCACATTTTATAATCGCGGATGCCACATCATTATAGTTGCTGCGAAGGGTCCTATTGCCGTGAAAACAATAAGACCAGCCAATACCCCACTCATTGCGTAGTAGGTGTTGGCTTTTTTTCTTTTGGCTGCCCAGAAAAAGATTTCCGCGAAAAGCAAGGGCAAAATGTATTGACCGAAGCCTAGAAATACCAAGAAAGGTCCTCGAAAAGTAACGGGGTCAAAGCCTACAGGCCCCCCATTCACGAATAACCAAAATATGAGGCCAATTCTGAAAAACCAAACCCCAGACATGACCAAGAATAGTCGCATGGCCCAGCGCTGGTGTGACGCAAATTTTTTTTGCCTCGCTTGCCGTATGGTAAAAAAGGCACACAGTACAACTAAAAACGCGTTGATAGAGATGCTTACATCTCCCAGCCAACCCGAGACGGTTCCCTTGGTGAAGACCATATAGACCCCGCTGAGACTTATCAGAATCCCGGAGAAAATGTAAATCCGTCCACTGACGCGATGAAATTTGGGGAACTTCGCTCGCAGTTTAGCGCTGAACTGCAGTGGGCCACCCAACAACACAATGACCGAAAACAGCAGATGCAGCGCCACCGCGAGGTTGCCCATAGTTTCTCCTTCACTGTAGCCATGGGGCAATACCCGATTCCATTTCATAAAATCACCGCTCATGGCCGAACCGCCATAAAAGGCAGCTACATAAAACGCGAAAAGCCATTGTCCGACAACTGTGGTCAAAAACCAAGCTTTGGCCGATAGGTTCATGAATTTTTTGGGAAGCTCGGTTTTTCGATTTGGGGATGATAGGGTTTGTACAATGTTTTGCATAACAAATGATTTTGATTGATGATGAATGTTGAATTTTGAAAGGAACTAATCCTTTTTCAGAAGCTTAAGGCGGTATGTTTTGAAAACATGATACCACGGAATGACCAAAACATCCAAAACAATTGCCGTTAAACAAATATTGTAAAAGGAAGTAGCGTGTGGGGTGACCATATTCGCGGCCTCCATGGGTAAATACACCCAGATAGCCCAAATAGCCTTGTAAGCGAGTTGCAAGAAGATTAGGGGCAGCATCCGCAAAGGGAAAAAAACGCCCAACCCCATTAATGTGGCATAAGCAGCCCAAAAGCTAAAGGCAACACCTTCTAAGTAACGTAGTGGTTCTTCAGGATATAACAAGGTTTCCCAAGCTTGAAAAGCCAGCCCTATAAAGGTGAGGGCGTACAATCCTCGCATGAGCCATATCCTAAATTTGGAAATACCCTGTTCATTCCTAGTGAAGAAAGCAATGCTTTGTGATCTCATGAATATTCGTTTTTTGATTGTTGAATAAAGTGGCCAGTCTTGAAAAATCGCAGTTAGGTAGCTGGAACTGCAACGGATTGGTTTTGAAAACCTTTGGCAATCAGCCATCCTATCAAGACCAGCAGATGAATCCCGTTTTGGAGAAAAAAGGTAAAATCTACCGTGATGTTAAAAAGTGCGAGCTGACAGGCCACAAAGACAATGGACATGGCTACCATACCCCAGACAGAAAGCAACCTCGGAATCAGTTTTGTTCTGTAAAAAACAAAGTACAATGGGAGCATTGCCAAGCTGAAAATCATTATGGCCAAGTAATGACTCCAGAAATACTCCTCAAGTTTCAAGGTTCCCATTGCTACGAGTAATTCTTCGTTAACGTCGGTTTGGTTCGAAAAGACTTCCGCCAACGACAACAGAGAGAGTTCGGAAAGGAGTCCAAAAAGGACTACGGCGAAGTGTAGTATCCAAATTCCCAAAAACCATTGTGCAAAACCCTTTCGAAAGGATTTGATAATTGGAAACATGAAAATGGCGAATGCAAGCCATAATCCGCAAACCAAAAGGTCAAGGAAGATGGAAACTTGAATTTCAAAAGTATTCTGGGAGATATGCTCTAGCAGGCCCGATGACCAGCCCATTGAGCTAAAAAGGTTTCTCAAATTCATGGCGGGAATGCCCAAAGCCACGATGGTAAATAACAAGATTCCGGCGGTACGCCCAAGTTTGATGTTCGATTGCATGATTGTTCGTTTTTTGATTGATGATTATGAATTGATGATTGATTGATGAATAAATACGGCTGATTACTTTTTTATCGCATTATTTATATTGATTTGATTTAGTATTCCTTTGATGTCTACAGTTCCTGAAGAAGTGTTGTGATATTCCACCTTCTCATAATCCAGTATGACATTGGCAGAACTCTTTTCCTTCAATTCAAGTGTCAACTGGTTTCCTTTTAGGGTGTCTTTTCCAATTAAATGACTCTCGCCACCCAAGGTAATGCCAGTGAGTGTCGGACTTGTAATGATGATAGCGATGCTATCTTTCCGTTTTAATGTTTTCAAAACGTCAATTTTCAAAGTTCCCTCTTCCACTTGGGTAGTAATGGAATCTAAAAAAAGCACATTGGTTTTGATTTCCAGTTGGGACTCTGCACCCTTTTGATACACCAATGTGATGTCTGAATCGGTAGAGACTTTGGTGAACGCATCAATAGTTCGGGTAATAGAATTCCAGGTATCCGTTTTCGGACGTTTTTCAATAACTTGGGCATACCGATTTACCGTAAGCTGAAAAGCAGTGCTGAACAGCAAAATGGCTCCAAGTGCTCCTAGCAATATGAGATTACTTCTTTTCATCGTTCATACGTTTATATGCTTCTTCCAGCGCTTCCAATGAAATGTTCAAAAGATTCATTTGTTTGAAAACATCCGGTAGTGTTTGTTCCAAGAACGCCTTACGCTTGATGCGCAACACCGCTTCTAGTCCATCTTCCGCTACAAAATAGCCGATACCGCGTTTATTGTAAATCACTTCCAACTCCTGCAAATGGGTGAAAGCACGTATCGCTGTATTGGGATTGACTTCTACCATCATAGCTACTTCTCGTACCGAAGGGATACGTTCATTTGGTTTCCATTCTTCTTCCAGAATTTTTTCGTAGAAAAAATCCACAATTTGCAGGTAGATAGGCTTGCTGTTGTCAAAATCCATTTCACACCTGCTTTTCTTTGATTTTCAAATAAGAGACCCACAACATGACCGGACCGAAAATCAATCCGTAAAACCACTTCCCAATAGTGGAGAAATCACTACTAGCTTCGTCAAACGCTTCTGAGGTGATTTCATTCCCATAAAAAATCCCAAAATCATGATTGAGTACACCAAACCCGATAAAGTTGAAAAACAAAAACCCCACAAACAGTAGTCCTAGAATTAAAACGGTTTTCCCCAGTCGGTTTTTTGAAAACGACAAGGCACCCACCATAAAAACAGGTTGCACCAAACCGAATAGAAAAATAGTTTTCCAGTATCTAGCCTGAAACAAAATGGTACTATCAAAAGGAGCTTGAAATAGGAATGCTCCGCAGAGCAAAGCAAAAAAACCAATTAAGATACCCACTACTGAAAACGAGAATATGAATAGGGGAACGCACAACAGCCATTTGGCTACCAAACGTTCTCCCGCAGCAAGCGGAAGGGTCAAAAAGGATGCGTTTAACTTAGGGTCGTGGAACTCACGAAATACGGTAAAGGTGAACAATACCCCCAAAGGAAAAAGACATAAGTTGAAACTGCCCAAGAACTCGTCGGGAGATAGTTTTTGGTCCCAAATCATGTTGAACAAACTCAACAAGAACAGAATAATGCTCCCTACAAGAATACCCGTGAGAAAAGTGTTCTTCAAGAGCACAACATCTCTTCGTAAAGTAAACGCTATCCGCTGCATATCAAACTCCATACGCTGCGGTTTTAGATTTGAATAGTGTCGTAATTTGCGACGGATGGGTCAGTAATCCATTAAATAGCAACTCCAAGTCGACCTCAGATTCAGGTAAGGTGTTGCGAGGGTAGATTCCTCTACCTTTGAATCCTGATTCTATATACAGAGGAGAGGCACCTTTGGCTTGAGCCTTTGGGCCAAACCAAAGTGCGTCGGTAACTTCCAACAGCGAGGCGGCAAAAATAAGTTGGCCTTGTTCCAAAACCAATATATGGTCAATCAGGCTATGCAAGTCTCGCACTTGATGGGTAGCGATAAGTGCACACGTATCTTCTGATAAATATGAGGCCAATATTTTTCTAAATGTGGTTTTGGAAGGAATATCCAGACCGTTGGTGGGCTCATCCATGAGTAATACGGAAGTGTTCGCGGCCAAACCAAAAGCCAATAATACCTTCTTTTTTTGACCATAAGACAACTTGGAAAGCAAACCCTGGTGCGGAACTTTAAACTCCTTTAGGATGGCATGAAAATTCTCGTGGTTAAAGTTGGGGTAGAAAGGGGATTGTATCTGCTCGAACTGTGATAGATGTAAAGAAGGCAAATCAAAACTCTCAGGAACAAAAAACAGCTTTTGCAAAGCGGAAGCTTTTCTGTTCTGCATGATTTCCCCATCCAAAACGCACTGCCCTCTTTGTGGATAGAGCGCTCCGCACATGAGTTTTAACAGTGTGCTTTTTCCTTCGCCATTCTTTCCAAAAAGACCGTAAATACTCCCTTGCTGGAGTCCTAAATCAATAGAATTCAGCACTGTTGGGGCCTTTGGGTAGGCAAAAGACAAGTTTCGAACGGTTAACATATATAGTGTATTAGATAACTAGTACACCACAAATATAGAAAGAAAACCCAAATCTCCAAATTTGAAAAGAATGGAACTTTCAAGAAGGTGTTTCCACAAATGTTTTTAGATTATTGAACACTGAGCCCCAACCGTTGTAAAAACCCATCTTTTCTTGTTGTGCGCAGTATTCTTCCGTTTCATGCACGCAGTGAAAGGTAAACAAGGTTTTGTCGCCCTGGGCTTCGAAAAGAATGTGAAGTTCCACATTTTCAGTCATGGGTTTGAAATCAGCAGTAGTAACAATGCGCTCATGGGTATCGATGGCGAGGTAGGTTCCTTCCGTAATGAATGTATTTCCATCAGGCATCTGCATACTGTAACGCCACTGGCCGCCAACTTTAAAATCATGAGCTTCTACTGTTATCTCCATACCCTTGGGCCCCCACCATTTGGCAATGTGTTCTGGTTGACTCCAAGCCTCCCAAACCAAGGCTAGGGGCGCGTTCAATTCTTTTTCAATGGTCAAGGTTCTGGATTTGGCGTTTTCAAGATTGTTCATTTCGTTCGTTTTTTAATTGGTTCACATAGTTTTCAAAATGGTCAAGTCTTTCCTCCCAAAGGTTTTTGTATTGGTCAATCCATAAAAAGGCAGGAATAAGTTGCTTGGGTTGTATGGCACAATACCGTTCTCGACCTTGATTGGTAATGGAAATAATACCACACTCTTCCAATATTTTCAAATGTTTGGAAACAGCAGGACGACTGACATCAAATTTTTCGGCTACTTGATTGATGGTAAGGGGTTCTTTGGCGAGCAAGGCAATCATATCCCTACGTAAAGGGTCTGCAATCGCTTGAAAAACATCTCTCCTCATTAAGTAACCGTTTGGTTACAAATATAAATGTAACCTTTTGGTTACGCAAACTTTTTTTGATAACGGGGTTTGTGAAATTCTCCTAGATGGGGATCGTGGTTAGTCTTCCCACTCAGTATGGAAAATACCTTCTCGGTCCAATCTCTCATAGGTGTGAGAACCAAAAAAGTCTCTTTGCGCTTGAATCACATTAAGCGGAAGCCTGCTGCTGGTATAAGCATCAAAATAAGTCAACGCATTTGAAAGACCGTGTAGGGGAATACCATTGGTCGCTCCAAAGGCAACCAATTTTCTAGCCGCACCCACGGTTTCCTTGACTTTTTCAATAAAAGATGGGGCTAACAAAAGATTGGGCAGCGCTTCATTTTCATGAAATGCTTGGGTAATGTCCGCCAAAAGCGCCGCACGAATGATGCAACCGGCTCTCCAAATTTTGGCGATTTCACCCAAATCCAAATCATAGCTGTACTCTTTGCTGGCATCTGCCAATTGGTGCATCCCTTGCGCATAGGTCACGATAAAGGCAAAGTAAAGCGCTTGTTCGGCCTCTTGAATCAACTTTGTTTTGTCTGGTGTTTCCGGTTCGGGTCTGTCGTATACCTCGTCAGCTTGAACACGTTCTCCTTTAAGGGCAGAAATTTCACGCATACTTACTGCAATATCAATCGTGGGTACTGGAATACCCAAGTCCATGGCATTTTGCGAGGTCCATTTTCCGGTTCCTTTCTGTTTGGCTTTGTCCAAAATCATATCCACCAAATACCCATCGGTCAGGTCATCTTTACGGTTCATGATTTTAGAAGTGATTTCTACCAGAAAAGATTGCAACCTTCCTTCGTTCCATGAATGGAAGGTTTTATGTAGTTCTTCTTGCGTCAATCCCCCTGATTTTTTAAGGATATCATAGATTTCGGAAGTCAACTGCATCAAACCGTATTCGATTCCATTATGCACCATTTTCACATAGTTCCCAGCAGATTTTGGTCCCAAATAGGTTACGCAAGGCTCCCCTTGGTACTTGGCTGCCACGGCCTCAAAGATGGGTTTCACATGTTGATAGGCTTCTCTAGAACCGCCAGGCATTATACTGGGGCCTTTTCTTGCTCCTTTGGCTCCTCCCGACACCCCAGAACCGAAAAAGTTGATTCCTTTTTCCTTTAGGTAGGCTTCGCGACGGTCGGTATCCGTAAAAAATGAATTTCCGCCATCAATAATAATATCGCCTTCATCCAAATGGGGCAATAAACTATCGATAACAATATCAACCACCTTGCCTGCGGGCACCAATAACATGATTTTTCGCGGTAAGCTGAGCGATTGCACAAAAGTGCTCGCATCAGTTGTGGCATTTACTTTCTCGGTATCACCACCTTCTGTAATCAAGGCTTCCACTTTTTCAGGGTCCAAATCATTGCCGTATGCTGTAAAACTATTGTCTACTACATTCAGAATAAAGTTTCGTCCCATGACGCCAAGGCCCACAAGGCCAAAATCGTAAGTATCTGCCATTTTTTGCGGTTTGTGGTTACCAAGCCAACGATATCAATTTGTTGACATGCATACCAATTTGGAACCTAAAATAAACCTTATATTCGTTTTGCTCAAGACTTGTTTGTGAAATCTGTGACAGGCTTTCACCAATTTCCCGAGCGACCACTAGCACTTGCGATATGAAAAAAACCGAAAACCATTTATTGGTCATTTTTGGAGCCTCTGGGGATTTGACCGCCCGAAAATTGATTCCTGCGTTATTCAATCTTTACGTCGCAAAACAACTCCCCAAAAACTTTACCGTTTTGGGTGCGAGTCGTAGCAATTTGACCGATGAAGAATTCCGTGACCGTGTGGTACATAATAGCCCATACCTCAAGGAGAAGCTATCTGATTTGAAAGATATCTATGTTAGTGGATTTTCAAATATGCTCTACTATGAAGATTTGGGAAGTGACTATACCGCCGAATATTCCAAGCTAAACAATCGCATCCAGCAATTGAATACAGAACGCGGAACGGACAACAATATGATGTTTTATTTGTCCACTCCGCCAAACTTATATGAGGCAATCGCCGAAAATTTGGCGCAAGTCGGTTTGAACAATCAAGACTCCGGTTGGAAACGTTTGATTGTGGAAAAACCTTTTGGGTATAGTTTGGAAACAGCAAAGAACCTCAATCGCGGTTTGCAACGCTTTTTCAAAGAGCCCCAAATCTATCGTATTGACCATTATTTGGGTAAGGAAACCGTTCAAAACTTGCTGGTGACGCGTTTTTCAAATAGTATTTTCGAACCTTTATGGAATCGGAATTATATCCATCATGTTGAAATCACCAATGCGGAAAGTGTTGGGGTAGAGAAGCGCGGGGGGTACTATGATAAGTCTGGCGCCTTACGGGATATGTTTCAAAATCATTTGCTTCAAATTGTTTCTTTAGTGGTGATGGAACCGCCCATTGGTGACCAACCCGAAGAAATTAGAAACGAAAAAGTAAAAGCGCTCAAATCCCTTCGTGTAATGAGGGATGAAGCTACACTATTCGAAAATACCATCAGGGCCCAGTATGTCGCTTCTGAAATCAATGGAAAAAAGGTCAAAGGCTATCGTGAGGAAGATGGAGTGAATCCCGATTCAACCACGGAGACCTACGCTGCTGTAAAGTTTTATGTGGACAACTGGCGTTGGCATGGTGTTCCCTTTTATGTCCGCACGGCGAAACGCATGCCTACGAAGGTTACGGAGGTCATTATCCACTTTAAAACCCCGCATCATCAGATTTTTCAAGACTCTGGGGTAAGTTCAAAAGACAATAAACTCATAATTCGAATACAACCCGACGAAGGCATTTTGGTGAAGTTCGGCGTGAAAGTTCCCGGTCAAGGATTTAAGGTAGAGCGCGCCAATTTGGATTTTTATTATTCAAGCTTGGCAGAAACCTATGTAATGGAAGCGTACGAGCGTCTATTGTTGGATGCCATGCAAGGTGATGCTACCCTTTACGCACGTGCGGATGAGGTCGAGGCGGCTTGGGAATTTGTTGACCCCATTTTGGAATATTGGAAGAATGGTAAAGATGTGCGCATGTACGGCTATGCTGCTGGTGTTTGGGGTCCAGAGAATGCGGATGACCTTATCGAAGATCTCGGCTATTGGCGGAATCCGGAACAGAATTTGGCTGACGACCCGGGCTATTGTGTGATTTGCTAAGTTCAGTTATCAGTTATCAGTTATCAGTTATCAGTTATCAGTTGTCAGTTATCGAAGGAGGTAAGGAGAATTCTTAAAGTGAAAAGATGGAATTTAAAATATATAAGGATAACACCGCAGTAGCGAAAGCATTCTGCGAGCACTTGCTTGAAATCATAAAGGATAAGCAGAAATTTCATGTGGCCCTTTCTGGGGGAAGTACGCCCAAATTATTGTTTGATATTATGGCGGAGACCTATGCGGGTCAGTTTCCTTGGGAAAAAATGCATTTCTATTGGGGAGATGAACGTTGCGTCCCCCCGGATGATGCAGAGAGCAATTACAAAATGACGGTAGACCATCTGTTTTCAAAAATTGACGTACCAAAAGAAAACATTCATCGCGTTCTTGGGGAAAATGACCCAACTTCAGAAGCTATGCGCTATGCAAACCTTTTGGAAATCAATTTGGATAGGGTAGAAGGGGTCCCACATTTTGACCTGGTCATTTTGGGGATGGGCGATGATGGACATACGGCTTCTATTTTTCCGCATGAAATTGAACTTTGGAATAGCGACGACCATTGCGTAGTAGCCAATCATCCTGAAAGTGGTCAAAAAAGGGTTTCCGTTAATGGCAAAGTAATCAATAGGGCCATGGAGGTAGCTTTCTTGGTTACCGGAAAGGGTAAAGCGGAAAAAGTGGAAGCGATTACGCAGAAAAAAGAAGGTTTTGAGAAGAATCCGGCTTCTTTGGTCAGTACAACTTCTGGAAAATTGCTTTGGTATTAGGAAGAGGATGCAGCTGCGTTACTGCCTTAATCCAAATCCAAGCTTACATTTTCTCCGTCCAGAAAATCGAGGTATTCGTTGACTTTGAATTTTTCAGATTTGTATTTGGAGTCCCGGTCAAAGGCGGATAGTTTCCGTTCCTTACTGCGTGCAAAACGGCGCAATCCCGTCTTGTCAGTCACAACCAATCCCGGTATTTCGACATTGTTGCCGTTATGATCTTTGGCGACCATGGTAAAGTAAGAGGAATTGCAGTGTAGAATCTCTCCCGTTTGAATGTTTTCTGATTCCACCCGCACACCAACCACCATTGAGGTTTTTCCGGTGTAGTTGATACTTGCCTTTAAGGTGACCAATTCGCCTACATCTATAGGGTTTAAGAAATCCACTCGATTCACCGATGCCGTTACGCAATAGCATTGTGAATGGCGACTAGCGCAAGCGAAAGCAATTTGGTCCATCAGATTCAAAATGTACCCTCCATGAACCTTGCCGCCGAAGTTGGAATGCGAAGGCAACATCAACTCAGTGATGGATACTTTGGATTCTTCTGCTGTTTTGAATTTTCTCATTTTCTGAAATGGGGAGAGGTTTCTTTGACAACTTCCGTGATAAAATGTTTGGTATCTCCCCACCAAAAGAAGGTGGTGTACCTTTCCTGGTAGGTCACCTTTACATATTGACCCTGATATTCCTTGAGCTTTTCTATAACCTCCTTTTTATTGTCTTGAACGGAAAATTGGAATATCTGTGCCCCAGAGATACCTTGGCTGATTTCACCTTCCCATGTTTTGACCAATACGCCTTTTCTACTGAATTTGATGAGTTCCCCTGAACGATACCCTTCGCTAAATGGTACATAATACACAAATGCGAAATACGCGGAAACACCCAACAAAACGATTGAGATAAAAAGGAAAACAAACTTTTTCATAACTACAGTTCTAAGGTTGGATTTGAATCTTCTTCCACATTCTGGGCACGTTTTAAAATGGGTTCTGGCAAGGACTTTTTCGCTTTTGCCCCCATTTTTTTCAATTTTTCAATGCTGGTCACGATGTTGCCGCGACCTTCCACTAGCTTGTTCATCGCCCCGCGATATTCGTTTTTAGCTTCATCCATTTTCTTGCCCACTCGTGTCAAATCAGAAACAAATCCTTCAAACTTATCATACAACGCGCCTGCTTGACGTGCAATTTCCATAGCATTACGCTGTTGCTTTTCGTTGCTCCACATAGAATCAATGGTACGAAGTGTAGCCAGCAGGGTAGAGGGGGTTACGATAACAATATTTTGTTCAAAGGCTTTGTTGTATAAGGTGTTATCCTCGTTGATTGCAATAGCAAAGGCGGGCTCGATGGGCACGAACATCAATACAAAGTCCGGACTCTCCATGGCATAAAGGTCCTCATACTTTTTGGCTGATAACTGCAAAACGTGTTTACGAAGGGAGGCAATATGGTCTTTTAAATGTGCAGGTTTGTCGGTGTCCTCTGCATTGGTGTAGCGTTCGTAATCCGTTAGAGAAACCTTGGAGTCAACAATCATCTTTTTTCCGTCCGGCAAATGAATAATCACATCGGGCATTACGCGGCTTCCGTCCTCTAAAGTGAAGCTTTGTTGTACGCTATACTCTCGGTCTTTTTCCAAACCTGATTTTTCGAGTACCCTTTCCAAAACCAATTCCCCCCAGTTTCCTTGCATTTTGCTATCTCCCTTTAGGGCCTTGGTGAGATTCTCCGCTTCTTGGGTTATTTTCAAATTTTGATTTTGAAGATGCAGCAGTTGCTCTTTGAGCGCCGAATGAATACTGATATTTTCCTTTTGAGACTTTTCCACCTTGTCCTCAAACTCCTTGATTTTTTTATTCAAAGGAGTCAAAATGTTTTCAATGTTCTCTTTATTCCTTTCGGTGAATTTTTTGGATTTATCCTCTAATATTTTGTTGGCCAAAATTTCAAAATCCTTGGTAAACTTTTCTTGTAATTGTTCAACCTCTTTTTTTTGCTCTGCATTCTTTTCAGCAAGATTCTGAACTTCTGCTTGGTGGCGAATGATTTGTTGTCCTAGTTGCTCTTTCTCAACTTGAAGTTGTTGAATCTGTGCCGCTTTGGTTTTACCGTCTTCTTGCTGGGCAACCAAGGTGCTTTGAAGTTGTTTTTCGCGTTCCTCCCAAATACCGAGGGTTCCCCGCATTTTGAGCTTTTGAAAATAGTTTCCCAGCAACGCACCTACGGCAATGCATAAGAGACCAATAAGAAGATAAATTAATTCGGAAGCCATACCATCAAAATCAGGTTAAAGATAACAGATTCCCAACGAAGCTTACGGTATCATTTAATAACAAAAGCCCCTGTTTTTTCATCAAAATCAACCATGCCTTTAGGGAACAAACGTTGAAAATGTCCTCCAGCAATCAATTCGGTGGGTTTGCCAAAAGCGGATGTGGTTGGGTCTAATAGCAAAATGTTATCACAAAGTTGAAGCGCTATATTGATTTCATGGGTGGTAAAGAGAATGGTTTTTTCCTCAGTATGACTAATGTTTTGTAGCATTTTCAAGATTTGGATTTTATGGTACAAATCCAAATGGGTGGTCGGTTCATCCAGAAGGATAACTGGTGTTTGCTGGGCTAGGGCACGCGCAAGCCATACTCGTTGACGTTGCCCATCACTCAATTCATGAAACTTACAATCTTTTAACGGGATAAGTTCTAGGCGTTCCAAACTCTTTGAAATCTGTTCATGGTCTACTTTAGTTAGCTTTCCCCACCAATTGGTATAGGGGTAGCGTCCTAAGGCGATGAGCTCCTGAACGGTTAGATTTTGTGTTACTCCTTGTTCGGTTAGCACTACGCTTCGAAGTTTGGCAAGCGGATTTGGTAAAATCGTTTGTAAAGGCTGATCTTCCAATCGAATTTCTCCTGCCAAGGCCGATTGAAACCCGCCCAAAGTTCGCATCAAAGTTGATTTGCCCACGCCATTTACCCCAACAATCCCAACGAAACGTCCTTTTGGTATAGAAAAATCAAGATTTTCCAATATGGTTTTGGAACCATATCCTATGGACAAAGAAGCAACGGAAAGAATAGGTTGTGCCATGCCTTAGAATACTATTTTTCGTTTTCGAATCAACAACCAAATCACCACGGGGGCACCTACTAATGAGGTTATCGCGTTGATGGGCAAAACACTTTCCGAAGTAGGGAGTTGTGCCAAAATATCACAAAGAAGCATGAGTATCGCGCCATATCCAAAAACGGCTGGCAATAGAACTCTATGGTCCATGGTTTTGAAAATCTGGCGAGTTAAATGAGGGACAGCTAGCCCTACAAAACCAATTGGGCCAACAAAGGCCGTGATTCCTCCAGCAAAAAGCCCAGTGGCACAGATAATAGTGAATCTAGTCGTTTTCATGGAAATACCCATACTATTGGCATACTGTTCTCCCAATAATAATGCATTTAAGGCCTTTAGCGCAGCAATGGACAGTAATAGGCCTATCCCACTAATGGTAGCGAGCAAACCAATTTGGGGGTACGATAAATCCCCAAGGCTTCCAAAGGACCAAAACACAAAACGTTGTAAATCTTCAGCGCTTGAGAAATAAGCCAAGATGCTGACTATGGCGGCGGTGATACTTCCGAACATTAGGCCTATAATCAAAAGAGCCATAGTATCTCTAACGCGGTTCGCTACCAAAACGACCACGAAAAGCACAGCGAAACTTCCAATGCTTGCCGCAGCAGCTAATGAGATATCGTTGAAAAATCCAGAAAAAGCCATTACGTTCGCACTTGTAGCGCCCATGAGGAAAAGGGCTGCTCCTAAACTAGCCCCTGAACTGATTCCCAAAACGAAAGGTCCTGCCAGGGGATTGCGAAACAAAGTTTGCATCAGTAACCCGCTGATGGAAAGTCCTCCGCCGACCAGAATTGCAGTTAACGCTTTTGGAATTCGGTAATTCCAGATGATGTAATCCCATGAGGGGACATCCGGAGCTTGACCAATGAGGGATTTTAGGGTTTGTATAGGGGGGATTGCTACAGAGCCCAACGAAATATTCAAAAAAAACGTGAGCGTCAAAACGATGGCCAAGCCCAGAAATGTAATGCGATATGCCTTTGTGTCCCCCATTTAATCAATTGGTCCAAAGAACTGCAAGGTATGATTCTCCAAAACTTCGGGATGCAAGATGGAAATCAAATCTTTCAATACCAAATCTGGGCGTAAAGGGCCTTGTTCAAAGAACAAGGTGCCTCCCGTTTCTCCTGTTTTCATGCTGTTGGAAAAAATTCTCTGGTCTTGAAAGGCCATAAAACGCTCATAATGAGGACTGGCGGTCTTCATCTCTTCATAAGATTTGTGCATAGAGGGATTGAACCAGAAATCTGCTGATTGCCCTTTTTCCAGAACACTTTCAACGCTTAATCCAATACCTCCTGTTTCTTCAGTATCACTCCATAAATAGTTGGCATTGGCATCACTTAGAAATTGCGCCATCCAACTTTTACCACCAGAAACGTACCATACATCTTTAAATAATCCACCAATCAAAACCGTAGGTATGTTTTTGGTATTCTTCGCCAACGTTTTGGCTTCACTGTAGTTGGTTTCGATTTCATTAAAGTGATTATCTGCTAAGGTGTCCTTATCAAAAAAGGGGGCAAAAAACTTAATCCATTCGGCTTTGCCTAACGGAGTCTGTTCCGTCCAATCGCCATTCAGAACTATGGGAATACCCGCATTCTCCAAAGTTTGGTATGATTTGTTAGAAGCGTTGATGGCGAAGCCTATTACCAAATCGGGTTGAAGCTGAAGTACCATTTCGGTATTCAGCATTTCGTTTGCGCCTAAGTCCTTGATATCACCCGTTTCAATTCGTTTTCTAGCTTGTGGTAAAGAAATGTAATCCGTATTGGGAAAGCCAACCAATTTATCCAGAACCCCAAGCTGTTCCAGAGCCGCAATATGAGTGGTGGCCGTTGCAACAACTCGGTTGACTGGAGTCGCGATAATGGCATCGTATTTTTCTTTCGGTAGGGTTATTGAAGGTAGTTTTTCCTTTGGGACAAGTGCATAAGTGTAGGTCTTATCGGCCCCTGGCCAAGGAGAATTTACCTCGATTACCGTATAATCTGAAAACCGTTCTATGGTAAATCCCGAAGCATAAGTAAGTGGGTTTTCAATTTTGGTTTGTTCAACAGGCTTTGTCTCGTTTTTGGACTTACAGCTGAGCACAATAAGCATAGTGAGGGCCAGTAAAACTTTTGAAAGAGATAGGGTTCTTACCATGAAACCAAAAGTAAGCTTATTTGATTTTTTGGGAGAAAAGATTAAACAGAATCCTTACTTTCGCTGAGAATTTTGGTTCCCTTGGTGCCGCATCAAGGGATTAAAAGGGAATTTGGTGTAAAACCAAAGCTGTTCCCGCAACTGTAAGTTCATGGTGTGCTTTAAGCATGCTTTCTTTCTTCAAGAAAGGGTTGAATTTCTTCATGCCACTGTTCGAAAGAATGGGAAGGTTAATTCGACTGGACAAGCCAGGAGACCTGCCAAATTTAACAAAACTTAAAACCTTCGGGATAAGGGTTTACGGTTATGAGTATAAGATACCTTCTAATAGCATTGGGATGTTTATTCCCCTGTCTTGCACTTGTTGCACAGGAATTTCCCATCCAAAATTTGGATGAGGTGGTCGTGTCCGACACACGATTGCGTCGTTATGCTGATGGTCACAAAGTCTTGGAATTAAAGGACAGCACCATACAACGCAATGGTGTTTTTATGACTTCTTTGCTGCGGTTCAACAGTAACATCTACTTTAAGGAAAATGGATTGGGTATGGTGTCTTCACCTGCTTTTCGGGGAACAAATGCATCGCACACGGCAGTGGTTTGGAACGGAATCAATATCAACTCCCAACTCAATGGTCAAGTTGATTTCAACACAGTTAATCCGTTAAATTATAGTTCGGTAGCCATCCGAAGTGGCGGGGGTAGTGTACAGTTTGGTACTGGAGCTATCGGCGGAACAGTTCATTTGAACAACGATTTGAAGTTCGAGAAGCATTTTGAGCATCAGGTGGTTTCTGGTTACGGTAGTTTTGATACCCGAAGCGTGAATTACAGTAATAGTTTTGGCACCGGAAAATGGTCTTCGAGTTTTGGAGTCAACTACAACAGTTCTGATAACGATTATGTGTTTCTTGAAACAGACGAGAGAAATACCAATGGGGAGTTTGAGCATGTGAATTTCAACTTCAACGCAGGTTATCTTTTGAAAGATGACCAAGTGTTAAGGTTGTATCACCAAAGTTTTATTGGAGACCGAAACCTTTCTGGGACTTTAGTTGCTCCGGGGCGCAGTAGATATGAAGACGACCAACACAGAACACAATTGGAATGGTCAAAACTGGGGAATAAAGCAACCCATAGCGTAAAAGCTGCCCATTTGTATGATGCCTTTAAATACTTTGAGAACAAAGATTCGGATTTCTTTTCTGAAGGAAGGGTTACAACCTTGTTGGCTCGATACGCACTGGATGTTGAACTTTCAGACGCTTTTAGGTTAAACTCCTTTTTGGAATACAACAACTTCATGAGCAATGGAAGTAATTTTGGCGCTCCAAACCGAAATGACTTCGCGGTTACCGCTTTGCTGAAACACAAAGTAACCGAGAAGCTCAGGTACAATGTTAGTGCGCGGCAGGATTTCTCATCTGATTTTTCTAGTCCAGTAGTCTTTTCTGTGGATGGTAGTTATGATTTTGGCAAAGCCTATAAACTATTGATGAACGCTTCCAGAAACTTTCGATTACCCACGTTTAATGACTTATACTGGCAACCAGGAGGTAATTTGGATTTGCGGCCCGAGCAATCCTACCAGTTGGACCTAGGGCACCAATTGACTTGGAATACCTTCACAGCCCGATTGAATACTTACTACATTGCCACAGAAGACATGATTCGCTGGTTGCCCAATTTAACTGGAATCTGGTCACCCGTAAATGTGGATGATGTTCAAATCTACGGCGCTGAAGTTGAGATTGGATACCAACAATCCTTTGGAAAAAAACATGAAATTGATTTTCGGGCAAACTATGCCTACACGGTTTCAGAGGATAGAGCAACAAGCGAGCAGCTAATATATGTGCCCTTTCATAGTGGAAACGCCTCTGTAGCCTACCGTTTTGGCAATTTTGGAACTTTTTATCAGCATTTGTACAATGGTGCCGTCCGAATCATTGGTGGTGAACTGGAAGGCTTTCAAGTAGCCAATGCTGGAGTGACCTATGCGCTCAAAACTTCTGGAAAATTTCAATATCGCTTAGGCTTAACTGTAAACAATGTGTTTAATACATACTACGAAAACATTGCATTTCGGCCTATGCCCAATAGAAATATTCAAACCCAATTAGTATTAAATTTTTGAAATGAAGAACACTCGATTTTTTTTAGCAACGGCTTTAATTGGATTGCTTTTTGTCGCCTGTAGTGACGATGATGACCAGCCCCTTGCACCTGGAGTAAGTGTCTCTACGACACAAGATACTTTCAGTGAAGGGGATGGTATTGTAACCCTCACTTTTAGCACAACAGATACTTTTTCAACCGACGTGGTACTCACCTTTGAAGTTTCTGGCTCGGCGACCGAAGGGGAAGATTTTACCTTACTCCTTGGAACCTTGACCCTGGGAGTAGGTCAAAGCAGTGTTACCCAAGACTTTGTATTAAACGACGACGATATTGTAGAAGAAAATGAGGAAATCATCATAACGCTGACTGATGTGAGTGGTGCATCTGGTTTCATATCCTCAAACAACTCCGTGACCATAACGATTACGGATAATGATTCTTTTGCTTTTGAAAATGGTATTCTTGTGCTTCACGAAGGGAATTTCTTTGGTGGTAACGCGTCTGTCTCTTTTGTTTCTGAAGACCTTTCTTCCGTAACCAACGGCATTTTCAATGACATTACTGGCGAAGCCTTAGGAGATGTTGCCCAAAGTATGGCCTTCGATGGGGATTTGGCCTATATCGTGGTCAATAATTCCCAAAAGGTAGAAGTAGTTAACCGATTTAGCTTTGAGTCGGTTGGAACAGTGGATACCGGATTACTAAATCCGAGATACATCACTTTTGCCAATGACAAGGGTTACGTCACCAACTGGGGTGACGGCTCCAACCCCGATGATGATTATATAGCGGTAATTGATTTGACGAATATAACTGTCGAATCTACCATTCCAGTGCCAGAAGGTCCAGAATGGATAGTAAACAATGGAAATACGTTGTATGTTGCCCACCAGGGTGGATTCAATCAAAACAACATTGTTTCAGTGATTGACGCCGCTACGAATACTGCTGGCGCTCCTATTACGGTGGCGGACAGGCCTAACTCCATGCAATTGGTCAATGATGAGCTGTGGGTATTGTCTGGAGGGAATCCAGCGTTTACCGGAAATGAGACTGCAGGTCAATTGGATAAAATTGATTTAGCCACCAACACGGTGGAAGAAACGTTTGAGTTTAGCCGAACCGAACATCCCAACTATCTTTCAGTGGATGGTAATTCTCTCTATTATCTGTTGAGTGGAAGTGTTTTCAAACTTGATGTTTCTGATATGGATTTTCAAACATCAGCAGAAATCACAGGTGTCGCCTTCTATAACATGACCGTAATCAATGGAAGCTAGTAAGGCGTAGATGCGAAAGACTTTGCAAGTGACGGCTCATTGGAAATCTACAACCTCTCCGATAATTCACTCACCGAATCATTGGATGTGTCGATTATTCCTGGAGGTGTTTACTTCAACGGAGCTTTCTCCTTTTAAAAAAGAATATTGCAAAAGAAAAGCGGCCAAAGGCCGCTTTTTTATTTTTCGAGGGATAAATCTTTATCCAAGAACATCCGGTCCCCCATGCCGGTCATGGCACCGGAGCTAATAAACCTTTTTATTGGCATTTGCACATCGAAACTACGCCTAGTTGTAGTTCCTGTGATTTGTTGTATTGCCCTTGCCAATAAAGGTTCGTTCACATCACCCAAAATACCCAAATTGGTTAAATCCTCTTCTAAAGGTATCGTAGGAGAAAGGCCAGCAGTATAGTCGAAAAAACCGTCTGCGTTTTCATTCCGGCCCACCAGAGGTTGAAGTCCCCAAGCCACTTCTGGGTCGATTTGATTTTCCCTACTTGGACTGTAAATAAACGAATTGCCTGAATCAGCAACAAGTGTAATGGAAAATTCATTTTTACCACTTGTAGTTTCGCCAATATGGACCACATTTACATAAGGGGCTAGTCCATTCATAACGAGCTCGCTCGCCGAAGCTGAGTCGTTAGTGGCCAAAACATAAACCGTTGATAAATTTAATGAGTTGATTGGTGCTCCACCTGGGGTGGTATTGGCAAAATAATCTTCTAGTTGTGCTTGACTCAATTGGTCTTGAATTTTACTGTTCCATCGCTGACGCAAATACAATTTGTTTACGTCCGTACTGTGCACCATACTAGATAAAAGTCTTGAGGTATTTACAGAGCCTCCTGGGTTGTACCGCATATCCAACACCAATTCTGTAGCGCCGTCCGCTACAAACTTGCCAAAGGCCTCATTAAGCTCTTCATCAAACTCGTTTAAGAAGCGGTTGTACATCAAGTAGGCTATTTTGGTACCGTTTACATCCAAAGTTTCTGCTACTAGAATAGGGTTTTCTTGAAAGCCCTCCACCTTTGTAAGCGTTACTTCTTTGTTACTATCAACCAAAACTCCATTCACAATATTGGCCATACCCAATGTGTAAGTATCATCCCCTGTAAAGAGTAAACCAATATAATTTCCTACAGTAAGTTGTTGTCCATTAACTCTTGTAAAAGCTTCTCCTCTATGGATGTCTTTTGTAGAGGAATCGGAATCAGGCAAAACATATTGCACATATACAAAAAGATTGTCACTGTTATCGGCTACGCGCAAAATCCCAAATTCTAGCCCGTTACTGCGGGATACGCCGGCAAGGCTATTTACCAAATCTTCATAGTTACTTCTTGCAACACTAAACCTATCAACCGCTAGCTGGTCGCCTACGACACGAACATGATTATTGCAGATATCGTAGAAAAAATCTTCTTGGTTGGGATTCTGACTTAGGAACTCGGCATATTCTGCATTGGTCGCAAATCGGTCGTCCGCTAAATCATTAACATCAGCCTGCCAAAAATACCAGAGGTTCATGGCCTGCCACATAAAGTTTTGATTCGGAAATTCAGCAACCGTGGGAAGGTTGGTGTTTGGATTTTGAATTTGGGTTTGTCCCTCATCATCATTACTACAGGATGCAAATAATAATCCCAAGCATACCGTAGATAACATAAATTTTTTCATAGCTGTGTTTTTATAAAGTACCCCAAAATTTGTTCCAAACTACCTTTGGGATGTGGAATAGAGCAATAATTCCATTCCTTTGAAGCAAACAAATTAGAGACATCTTTTCAAAATTCTAATTTTTTGTAACAAATTTCGATATGTGTCGTCTTGAGGGTAAGAGGTCTAAAAAACCCAAAAAACTGAACCATAGACCATGCAACAAAGCGAGTTTTTGAAAATAGTAATGCCTTTTAAGGATAAACTATACCGTATGGCCAAGCGATTGTTGGTTTCAAAAGAAGAGGCAGAGGACGCTACGCAGGAAGTATTGTTGCGCCTCTGGTCGAAAAACGAAAGTATGGACCGCTATAAAAATGTGGAAGCGTTCGCAATGACCATGACCAAGAACCTCTGTTTGGACCGATTGAAGTCGAAACAAGCCAGCAATTTGAAGCTGGTACACAGCAACTATCAAGACGAGAGTCGTTCGTTGCAAAAACAGATTGAGGCAGAAGACAGTGTACGGCTGATGGAGAAAATCATGGAAGGATTGCCTGAACAACAAAAGATAATATTACAACTGCGAGATATAGAGCAGTACGAGTTTGAAGAAATATGCGAACTATTGAACATGAAACCCACCGCAGTACGGGTGAACTTGTCCAGAGCACGAAAAACGGTTCGCGAAGCATTATTAAAAAAACATAGCTATGGCGTTGGATAACATAGAAAAATTATTGGAAAAGTACTTTGAAGCGACTACTTCCGTTGAAGAGGAAAAAGTACTCAGAACATACTTTTCCCAAGACAGTGTGGCACCACACTTAGAACAATACAGACCAATGTTCGTTTTTTTTGCTGAAGCAAAAAAGGAGCGGTTTACCCGGCAGGTTCCATTAAAATCCAAAACACGTTTGTACCAGTGGATTTCCGTTGCAGCAGTAGCCCTCCTCTCGTTTAGTTTGTATTTCGGTAACGAATACCGGGAACAAAAAGAAGCGGAGTATGCTTATCAAGAAACTAAAAAAGCGTTTGAACTGCTCGCCGAGAACTTTGGTCGCGGCACCGAAAAGGTAGCCTACTTAAAGGAGTTCGAAAATGCAAAACAAAAAATCTACAACAACAATTAAAACAAGAAAGATGAAACTTAAAATAGTCATGGTATTGGTTGCAGCCTTACCGTTTTTCGGATTTTCGCAATCACTTTTTGACAAGTACGAAGACCTCGATGAGGTCACTTCAGTAATCGTGAACAAAAGCATGTTCAACCTTTTGGCTAAAATCGATGTAGAAGTCGATGACCCTGAAGCCAAAGAGTTCATGGACATTGCCAGTAGCTTGAAAAGCTTAAAAGTATTCACTACGGATGATACCGCTATCGGAAAAGATATGCGTGCTTCTGTGAACACATATCTTAAAAGCTCTACTATGGAAGAACTGATGCGCATCAAGGATAAAGATGCCAATGTAAAGTTCTATATCAAAGAAGGGAAGGATGCCGACCATGTGAGTGAATTGCTCATGTTCGTTACAGGACTTAAAGATGTTGAAGCCAATGGTAGAAATTTTGAGACCGTCATTTTGTCTCTTACCGGAGATATCGACTTGAACAAAATCAATTCGTTGACGAATAAAATGCACCTCCCTGAAGAGTTGAATAAAGCAGGGAAGAAAAACTAAAAGTTTAAAGATTTTGAAAGGCCCGGTGTAACAAAACCGGGTCTTTTGACTCTTATGAACAAGTATAATGCATTGAACATCAATCAAAATTAATAACCATGAAACGAAATGTTTTAGGCCTTTTACTACTAGTGGCCATCGTTTTGGCCGGTTGCTCATCACAACAGAGCCTGCAAGAATATTATGTGGATAATTCGGAAAACCCTGATTTTATCGCCTTAGACCTTCCAGCGAGTATTATGAAAATTGACCAAATGGAGTTGAACGCCTCGCAAAAAGAAGCTGTGAATTCCTTACGCAAATTCAACTTATTGGCCTTTAAAAAGACTGCAGAAAACGTTTCGACTTACAAGGCTGAAAAAGCCAAGGTCAAAGAAATCTTGAAAGGCGATGACTTTGTGGAACTCATGAAAATCAACACCGAATACGGCAAAGGTGTGGTAAAGTATTTAGGCGAGGAAGATGCCATTGATGAGGTCATCATTTACGGGGACAATCGTGACAAAGGTTTTGCTCTCGTTCGCGTGCTCGGAAAAAACATGAATCCAGCCCATATCGTTCAACTGATGCAAGCCTTGCAAAAATCAGATTACAATGGCGATGAATTGGGTGAGATTGGAAGATTCTTGAAAGGGTAATCGCACCTCACAAAACTACTTGGAATGTTTAGGTAACCTTTCCCTTTTTGTTAACTTCAGGCGGAATTGATGATGCACTAAAAACAGGTGTTCACCGAACTGAAAAACAAATTTTATGGAATGGTTATTTCGTCCTTGGCCTTGGTATGTAGCCGGGCCAATGATAGCTTTGGTCATGTTCTTGCTACTCATGATGGGCAAGAACTTTGGCATGTCTGGCAATTTGAGAACAATTTGCACGCTTTGCGGTGGGGAAAAAGCCAGTGATTTTTTTCGATTCGATTGGAAATCCCAAAAGTGGAACCTCACTGTTGTGCTCGGTGCGATTATTGGGGGTTTTATAGCAAATACACTTCTTTCCAATAATATTTCGGTAGCGATTCATCCTGAGGTAATTGAAAAGCTCAAAACTTTGGGGTTCGAAAGTGCTGGTAGCGCATATCTGCCCGAAAAACTCTTTTCTATCGCTAGCCTAGGGAATGTTTCAAGTCTTGCTATTTTGGTCGTTGGTGGATTCCTTGTTGGTTTTGGCGCGCGGTACGCCGGAGGATGTACTTCAGGGCATGCCATTTCTGGTTTGAGCGAATTGCAATGGCCTTCACTCATTGCCGTAATCGGTTTTTTCATTGGTGGATTGGTAATGGTCCACCTTATTCTCCCATTATTATTTTAAGCGTATGCGAACTATCGGCTATCTACTCATCGGTATTCTTTTTGGTATTACCATGTTCAAATCTGAAGCAGCTTCATGGTTTCGGATTTATGAAATGTTCCAGTTTAAGGCATTCCACATGTACGGTATAATCGGCTCAGCTTTAGTTTTGGGCGTAATCATGGTACAAGTAATTAAGCGGTTGAAGCTTAACTCATTCCACGGAGACCCTATCGTTTTTAATCCCAAAGAAAAAAGCATCGCACGCTATTTGATGGGAGGAATCATCTTTGGTTTAGGTTGGGGACTTGCCGGAGCTTGCCCGGGCCCCATGTTCACTTTAATTGGTGCAGGGTTTCCCTCTATCTTGGTAGTAATTATTGGAGCGCTGTTGGGCACTTTTTGTTATGGGTTGATACGCAAGAGATTACCACACTAAAGAACCGCTTGAGGTAATTAAAACATTTCTTCTCTTTCTACATCCAAGCTTTTTGTTTTTATAACCTGCTTTATCCTTTAAATATGTGACCTTCTTGTTAACTTAGGGTCAAACAGATAAACACTAACAAATCATAGCATTATGGAACAAGCACAAGAGTGGATAAACTACGGGTTGGAATTAGCCAAGGAGTTCGGGCCAAAATTGGTCACTGCCCTTCTCATTTATATTATCGGTTCATGGGTCATCAAAAAGCTGCTCAAAGGAGTCCGCAAAGTGATGGCAAAAAGCAAATATGACGAATCGCTCCAACGGTTTTTGTTGAACCTATTATCATGGGCTCTCAAAGTGTTTTTGATTATTGTTGTGATTTCCAGATTAGGAGTTGATGTCACCACTTTTGCAGCTGTTATTGCCGCAGCTGGTTTGGCTATTGTTTTGGCCCTTCAAGGTTCATTATCCAATTTTGCGGGTGGTGTGCTCATTATGATTTTCAAACCTTATCGTATCGGGGATTTAATTGAGGCGCAAGGCGTACTTGGTGGGGTCAAGGAAATCGAAATCTTCACCACTAAACTTATCACCCCTGAAAATAAATTGGCCATAGTACCCAATGGAGCGATGGCAAACGGTAATATCGTGAATTATACTGCCGAAGGAAAAATTCGGGTAGATACGGTTATCGGCGTAGCGTACGAAGAAGATATCAAAACGGTTAAGGAAGTACTGCTTAAAGTTTTGACCGATAATCCAAAGGTGTTGCAAGATCCAGCCCCATCTGTAAATGTACTGGAATTGGCAGATAGCTCAGTAAACTTTGCAGTTCGCCCTTTCAGTAAGCCCGAAGATTACTGGGATGTCTATTTTGCCACATACGAAGGTTGTAAGCTGGCACTTGACGAAGCAGGAATAGAAATTCCTTATCCACACGAAGTGGAAGTGCAAAAAGTTTTGAAGTAAATAAACCTTCTCAACTAACTTTAGACCCCGGTATAATTTGCTGGGGTTATTTTTTTGAGTTCAGCCTTTAAAGCATCGGAGACCTCAAGGGTGTCAATAAAGGCCGCAATGGTATGTTGCGTGATTTTTTCGTTGGTCCGGGTCAACCCTTTTAAGGCTTCATACGGATTGGGATAACCTTCCCGTCTTAAAATGGTTTGAATTGCTTCTGCGACTACAGGCCAGTTCTCAGACAAATCCCGGTCGATTTTGTCTTGATTTAAAACCAATTTGGACAATCCTTTCAAAGTGGCGTGCATCGCGATGACTGTATGAGAAAAAGGAACACCAATGTTTCTTAAAACGGTGCTATCCGTCAAATCGCGTTGTAGCCTTGAAATAGGTAATTTGGAAGCCAAATGATGGAAAATCGCATTGGCTATCCCAAGATTTCCTTCAGAGTTTTCAAAATCAATTGGATTTACCTTGTGTGGCATCGCAGAGGAACCTATTTCACCTGCTTTGATTTTTTGTTTGAAATAATCTATGGAAATATAGGTCCATATATCACGGTCCAAATCAATCAAAATGGTATTGATTCGAGCTAAATTATCAAACAAGGCGGCCATATGGTCGTAATGTTCAATTTGGGTGGTAGGGAAGGAATGATGTAGGCCCAAACGTTCCTGAACGAATTCCTTTCCAAACGCTCTCCAGTCAATTTCTGGGTACGCGATAGTATGGGCATTGAAATTTCCTGTAGCACCACCAAATTTAGCGGCACTGGGGATGTCATTCAGCAAATTGAATTGTTCTTTCAAACGTGCCACGAAAACATCAATCTCTTTTCCGAGTCGAGTAGGGGAAGCTGGTTGTCCGTGTGTTCGGGCCAGCATGGGAACTGTGGCCCACTCCGCTGCTCTTTCTTGAAGTACCCCAACGGTTTTGAAATATAAAGGAACATAGGCTTCATTCATTGCTTCCTTTAAGGAAAGCGGAATGGCGGTATTATTAATGTCCTGCGAGGTGAGTCCAAAGTGGATGAATTCTTTATATTCCTGCAACCCTAAATCATCAAAACGCTTTTTGATAAAGTATTCCACTGCTTTGACATCATGGTTGGTGGTTTTTTCAATTTCTTTGATTTCCGCGGCGTCTTCAGCTGTAAAGTCTAGGTAGATGCTTTGTAGCGCTTCGTTTTGATTTGCCGGGAAAGTTTCAAGCTGTGGCAAAGGAATTTCGCATAACGCCAAAAAGTACTCGATTTCTACTTTTACCCGATATCGTATTAAGGCTTCTTCCGAAAAAAATTGAGATAAATCTTCGATTTTATTTCGGTACCTCCCGTCAATGGGCGATATAGCATTCAAAGGCGTCAGCATGAGTGTAGTTTAAAAGCGCAAAGATACTTAAACTTGAAATGTCAACGCGACTCTTCTGCGAGGCGTTTCTGGATTATACTACCACGATTTTGCTGGGCGGTACTACCCTCGGATAAGGTTTCTTGCAAAACTGAAGTTAATTCTGGGTGCACCCAATCAAAATCTTTTCCGAGATAATACACATTCGTCATGGCAAAGACTTTTGTTGCTGCACGATATGGACCAATAAGCCAATCAAAATTAGTGGATAGTAAAACATCCTTATGTCCTTTGCTTATGGCTTTTTGATACACGGAGTCCTTTTTCTCATATACCTTGACCAGTATCATCTCACAACAATGGGCCATGGGACGAATAGAAGAATCAGATTGCATTTCTGGGAGACCAGCGATAAAAAAATCGATGCAGGGCAGCAATAACGAAAGGTCTTTCCGCAGCAGATGGTCCAACACCCAACTGGCCATAAACACGCCTTCTTTTTCTTCTTGAAAAACATGTTGAATGAGCGGTAAAACAAGTTCCGGATAATTGAGCAATTCATTGGTCAAATCATTTACTTCAGATTTTGACAAGCGCTTTTTGCTCAACTTGGAATGAAGTTCTTCCGCTTGCATACCAAGGGTTTAACCTTCCTTTTCTAGAAGCTCTTGCACCAAAGGTGGTACTCCTTCCGCAGCAGTTTGCTGTAAAATGGTCAAGTTCACAAAATCACTGGGATTTACTGCGGGAGCTGGGTCGACAAAATATATCGGAACTTGGGGCGGTGCGTAGCGAATCAAGCTGGCTGCGGGATACACTTGCATTGAGGTTCCAATGATAATAACAATATCCGCTTGCTGCGTTTGCCGAGCGGCATCTTCCAAAAGCGGAACCATTTCACCAAACCAAACGATGTGTGGGCGCAGTTGATGTCCGTTTTCATCCAAATCTCCAAGGACCAAGTCTTTCTCCCAATGCAACACCAGCTCTTCATTTTGAACACTTCTCACCTTCAACAATTCGCCATGTAAATGCAGTACTTGAGTGCTTCCTGCTTTTTCGTGGAGGTTATCCACATTTTGGGTTACAATTTGAACCTCAAATCTCTCCTCCAAGTGAACCAAAGCCTGATGCCCTGCGTTCGGATGCACACTTAAAAGTTGCCGCCTACGTTGGTTGTAGAATTCAAGAACGAGTTCTGGATTTTTCTGAAAACCTTGGGGAGAGGCAACTTCCATCACATCATGTCCTTCCCAAAGTCCGTTAGCATCTCGAAAAGTTTTCAAGCCGCTTTCTGCGCTCATTCCCGCACCGGTCATCACCACTATTTTCTTTTGCTTTTTCATCCGTTAGCGCACTAATACTTTCAAAAGTATCATTTTTTCTATCTTTTGCCGGATGATTGATACGGATTTACTGCACTATTTGGAAGGCTTTCTGACCGAGGAGCGCAAAGCAAGATTTCAATATGTTTTGTCACAGCGAACAAAGTTCTTAACGGTAGTGATGGAAGATGTATTCCAGTTGCACAATACTAGTGCTGTGCTCAGAAGTTGTGATGCTTTTGGCATTCAAGAAGCCCATGTCGTAGAAGACCGTTTTGGGAGCCGTTTGGACAAGAATATTGCCATGGGGGCAGAGCAATGGGTAGATATCCACCGCTTTTCCAAAATGGAGTATTGCATCGATACTTTGTCCGAACAGGGATACAAGATACTTGCAACGACTCCATATGGCGATTGTACTCTTCTAGGAGATTATCAAATTTGCGAGAAAACGGCCTTGTTTTTCGGTACAGAGCGAGAGGGTTTGAGCGATGTGGTAAAAAGTAGAGCTGATGGTTTTCTCAAGATTCCAATGGTTGGTTTTTCGGAAAGTATGAACATTTCGGTATCTGCCGCAATTATTCTGGAAACCTTATCAAAGCGACTTCGCACTTCTGAACTGCCATGGCCTTTATCAGCTAAAGAACGGTTGGAAAAACGCTTGGATTGGACCAAAAAATCCATAAAAGACGTGGAGAGCATTATTCAGCGGTATTTGTCTGCGCGTTGAATTTTGCTATTTTAGCATGTAACCAATTCTAAAACAAATGACTACAGTTCTCTACATTTTGGGAAGTTTGATTCTCCTTATTGTTTTTTTGGGGATTATTGCTCCGAAGTCTTATAATGTTTCGCGCAGTATTTCTATTGCGCAACCGAAGGATACCGTTTTTGAATACATCAAGTCGCTCGAAAAAATGGACAATTGGTCTCCTTGGGCCAAAAAAGACCCCAACATGGAAAAGAAGTTCACCGGGACAGATGGTGAAGTAGGTTCCGTGAGCTATTGGAATGGCAACAAAGAAGTAGGTGAGGGCGAACAAGAAATCACTAAGATTGTACCTGGTGAGCGTATTGAATCTGAGCTTCGCTTCTTAAAACCTTTTAAATCTACCTCAGATGCTTATATGACCACCGAGGAAGAAGGGCCCAATGCCACTAAAGTGACATGGGGGTTCTCAGGAAAAAACAAATTCCCGATGAGTATTTTCATGTTGTTTATGAACATGGATAAAGCAGTCGGAGGAGACTTCGAAGACGGCTTGGGAAGCCTAAAAGGTATTCTCGAAAACTAAGGTTTACTCTTTGAGCTCTAAGAGCGCTACCTCAAAATCATTCTCGAGAGTGACCTGTCCTTTTTCAACAACTACTTCAGTTTCGGAGTAAGTATCATAAAGGGTAGTGCCATCTCCAAAAAATCCTTTCACACGAAGGGATTTTTTGCCTTTAGGCAAATCAAGTCCGATAACTACCTTGTCCTTATAATCACCTTGGGTGTAGCTTCTTGAGAAAACATAAGGCGCTTTGGCCAAACGTTTGTGTTTTCCAGCACCAACCGAAGGATGGTTTCTTCTAAAAGAACCTAGTTTTTGGTAGTGTTTGTGAATGTCTTTTACATGCGGTAATGAATCCAATTCTTCCCAATTCATGAACGAACGTAATGTCGCATCGCCTTCTGTACCTTCAATCACTAAACTACGAACCGTTTCATCACCATAATACACTTGGGAAGCACCTGGAGTCAATAACAACATGTTAGCTGCCAAATATGGCTTGGTCCGGTCTTTGTCAAAAGGTTGCCCGTCGTCATGTGAGGTGAGGTAATTTAAAACGCTCTTCCCCTTGAACTTGGTGTTGAGTAGCTTGCTGTATTTGGTAAATACTTTCTCGTAAGGTTGTTCTGCGTCATATTTCAAATCGAAATTGATGAGACTTTTGAAGCCGTAGTCAAAAAAGTCAACCTTTTTGTCCCCAAAATCAAACTCGCGTCCTCCGGTAATTCCGTAATTGTATACTTCACCCACCAAGTAGAAATCATTTTCGTCCATAATGCGTTCGGGATGTTTTTTCTTCCAAGTTTCGAAAGCGTAGTTCGCTTCCTTATACAAATCTGACCATGCATTCTCGTTTACGTGCTTGACGGTATCCACACGAAAACCATCTACCCCGAAATCATTGATGTAATCTGTCAACCATTTGATGATGTAAAAGCGGGGTGCCCTAGGATAACCGGTACGTTCGAAAAACAACTGCAATTCATCCAATTCTTGGCTTAACCGTCCCTCTCGTTTCCATTTGGCCAATAAAGCATCGGGAAGTTCAACTGCCTCATCCGATTCGGTTAAAATATCCGGAAGGTTCTGTACCAAAGTACAAGCGGTCGTGTTTTCGTAGGTGTCAAAAGTACAGGCAGGCCCTGTTCTTACCCACTCTTCTGGCCACACGGGGTCTTTATCTGTAACGGGGCCAGTATGGTTCAACACAACATCTAGAAGTACACGTATTCCTTTGGAATGTGCGGTTTTTACCAGTTTCTCCAAATCCTTTCGGGTACCGAAATTAGGGTCTATAGCCGTCCAATCTTTGGTCCAATACCCATGATAGCCATAGGTGTTTCCTGTTCCTTCATTGGTAGCACCATGAATTTGTTCCACAATAGGGGTGAACCAAATGGCGTTGATACCCAAATCGGTAAAGTAACCTTCTTCCAATTTTTGAATGACTCCCTGCAAATCCCCTCCTTCAAAACCACGTAGAACGGCTGTTTCTTCCGTACGTTCAAAATTGATATCATTTTCGAGGTTTCCGTTATGGAATCTATCGGTTAAAAGAAAGTAGATGTTGGCTCCTTCCCAAACGAAAGGAACCTGTTTTTCCTGCTCGGGTTCTATCGTTACAACTTCTTCCTTTTTTTCAGCTTTTTTTGTCTTTTTACAACCCAGGATAAAGGAAAAAAGAGACATAACGATAAGCAGTTTTTTCATTAAGGAGGTATTTTGCCTAAAACTATAAAATGAATACGGAAATTTAAAATTTATTTAAGAAGTCAAACGTGCTTCTGGTAGTATTTTATTTCCGATTTAGGACTTTGTATTCTTCGTAACAACTGGATATGGCATCCAAAATTTGAAGGTCGTTGGCGGTACGTATAAAGGACCTAGAATAGTTGCAATTGTTCAAAATATCCTCAATATCAACCTTTTCCAGTTGCAAAAGTTCCTTTAGGGTCTCACGGTCGAATTTGGAGGCTAAAAGATTTCGGATGTCTTCATCCTCTTTCATTTTCCGCAGTTTCCGCATTTGTTTGGGTTTTTTACCAAAAAGGTTCCGCAGTAAATCTGCAGGATTGAGAATAGCACCGAGTACTTTGGTTACTGCACTTGGGTTCTTATTTCCGGCTTCATAGCTCCTGCCCAATCCCGAAATGCTGTATTGGTACGCATTGTTTATCGGTAGGTTTTTGACATCAATCTCTAGGTATCCCGTAAGCTGATAGGGGCGTACGATGACTTCTTCTAAGGCATAAGCTAATTCTGTCAAAGCGATCTCGGTACCCTCGAACTTAAACATATCGTTGGTGACACGAACTTTTTGGGATTTGAATCCTAAGAAAGAGAGATAAAGAGTGTCGTTTACCACAGCAGGAATCTAAAACTTTCCTTCTTGATTGGTAATAGTACCCACCACCTGGTACAAATTGATGACGTGAACACTTTCAATGGCGAAACCGGTTTGAGCATTCACTACGGTCGCCGTAATGTCGCGCGGCATGACATCAGTCTCTTCGGTCTGCGCCAGACACACGAAAGAAAACAACAAAATGGTGCAGACGATATATGGTTTCATGAACTCAGGATACCTTAAAAATACGAAACAACGTAAAATTAAGGTTTAGGCATTTCGGTTTAATAAAGAATTAACGAAAAGAACCCCGGATGTTTCCCTCCTTTTGAACGGCCGCGGCCTCCTTTTTTCCCCTTTTTCGAATAGGAGCGATCACCTCCACCCTTTTTGAATTTGGACCTTCTGTCACCTCGGTTACGCTTCTTCCCTGAACCGCTACCGGGTTTAGTAGAAACTTCCACATTGATAAAACGCCCTTTCATTTTAAAATCTGTGAAGGTTTGCAAAATGGATTCGGTTAAGGAAGCGTCTGTATTAAAGAAGGAAAAACTTCCTTTTGTGTCCACGTTGAAAACATCTTCTTTTTCAAGGTTCAAAGTGTCCCTTAGGAAATCTTTCAAGCTCATCCAATCATAGCCATCTCTTTCACCAATATTGATGAAGTAGCGCACAGAACCACCACCTGAATCCCTTCGTTCAGAACGTTCCTTGGAAGGTTCAGAAGTATTGAGGTCTTTGGTTTTGCTATAGTAGTTATAAAAACGGGTAAACTCTACAGAAACAATTTTTTTGATGAGTTCTTCGCGGTCTAAGCCATCGAGAACATCATGAATGGCAGGTAAATACCCATCAATTTCGGTATTGACTTCCGTTTCCTTGATTTTATTGGCCAAATGATACAACTGAATCTCACAGATTTCAATTCCTGTTGGGATTTTCTTAGAAATGAAATCTTGTTTGATTTTCTTTTCAATGGCATGGATTTTCCGCATTTCAGAACGGGTCACGATGACCATTGAAATACCGGATTTCCCAGCACGCCCTGTACGACCGCTTCGGTGGGTATAGGTTTCTATTTCATCAGGAAGCTGGTAATTGATGACATGGGTGATGTCATCAACGTCAATACCCCTGGCGGCAACATCGGTAGCTACCAACATTTGAACCTGCTTTTTGCGAAAAGCGTTCATCACCAAATCCCGTTGGTTTTGACTTAAATCGCCATGCAAAGCGCCTGCGTTATAGCCATCTTCAATTAATTTTTCAGCAACTTTTTGTGTATCTCTTTTGGTACGACAGAAAATCACGGAAAAGATTCCAGGGTTTGCATCTGCCAAGCGTTTTAGTGCCGCGTAGCGGTCACGTCCACCCACAGTATAATACTCATGTTGTACTGTACTGGATCCAGCATTCTTGGTCCCCACTGTAATCTCTTGGGGCTTATGCATGAACTTTTTGGCAATCTGGGCTACCTCCTTAGGCATCGTTGCTGAGAACAACCAGGTAAATTTCTCTTCAGGAGTGTTGGACAAAATATCCTTGATATCCTCGTAGAAACCCATGTTGAGCATCTCATCTGCCTCATCCAGTACGCAATAATCGATTTTGGAAATGTCTACCATTCGACGACCAATCATGTCTTTCATTCGTCCTGGCGTAGCGACCACGATTTGCGCGCCTTTTTTGATTTGACGTGCTTGTTCGGTGATACTTGCCCCACCATAAATAGCAACAGTTCTCAAACCTTTTACGTATTTGGAGTAGAGTTGCAACTCATTGGTAATCTGGAGACAAAGCTCACGGGTAGGAGAGAGGATAAGTCCCTGTGTGGTACGGCTATCCGCCTGTATTTTTTGAATCATGGGAAAACCAAAAGCGGCGGTCTTTCCAGTTCCTGTTTGCGCTAAGGCAACCAGGTCCGTTTCATTTTCTAACAAAACGGGAATCGCTTTTTCCTGTACTTCAGAGGGTTTCTCAAATCCCAAATCGGAAATAGCATTTAGAAGCGGTTGGGACAAGCCCAATTCTTCAAATGGTGTCATAAGGTGTGTTTAAAATCGCAAATATGTAGTGTTGATTGAGCGATTTACCCCTTAAGCCCTTGCAACACGATGCCATACCGGCGGCGTTTTCAGCGGCAAAAGTAGTCTAATTTAAATGGAAGGGACTACAAATCAAGAACTTTTTAAAAAAGCCATCAACTTTTGAAAGGCCTTACCGCGATGACTGATTTGATTTTTGATGGACAACGGGAGTTCAGCAAATGTTTTTTCGTAACCCTCAGGAACAAAAATGGGGTCGTACCCGAAACCCCCGTCACCTCGCTTTTCATGAATAATTTTACCATGTACTTCCCCAACAAAAGAATGGGCTTCTCCTTGCCAATTCAGGTGGATGACCGTTTGGAAATACGCACTTCGGTCAGATGCCTCTTCCAATTCCATCAAAACTTTGGCCATATTGTCTTCGGCGTTCTTTTGCGGTCCCGCGTACCTAGCCGAGTAAACACCAGGTGCTCCATGTAGTGCATTAATGAGTAAACCCGTGTCATCCGAAAAACAATTCAAACCATAGGTTTGGGTCACATGGTTGGCCTTGATGGCGGCGTTTTCAGCCAAAGTATCTCCGGTTTCAGGAATATCTTCCGTACAGCCGATATCCGTTAGGGAACGTAAAACAAATCCCAAGGGTAGGGCTGCTTTGATTTCTTCTAGTTTGTTCAAATTATGGGTGGCAAAAACGATTTCCATAACGGATGTATTTAATGGTGGTCAAAAGTAGTATTTTCACCAAAGGAGAATCTAACACATGCGAATAAAAGTATTACCTCCTTTAGTGATGTTGGCGTTTGGATTGGCGATGTACTTTTTGGCCAAGTTTTTACCTGTGGGCCAGTTTAGCTTCTTTGGTCAGGATGGATTGATGTGGTTTTTGTTGGGAGCTGCTGTTTTACTGATGTTTTTGGCCATCTTTCAATTCAGAAAAGCCAAAACTACTTCTAATCCAATTGATTTGACCAAAACTAGTGCTTTGGTGATGGGAGGAATTTTTCAATATACCCGAAATCCGATGTACTTGGCTATGCTGATGTTGTTGTTGGCTTGGGGACTGCGTTTGGGCAATGCCTTTAATACCCTGTTGGCAGCTGGTTTTGTATATTATATGAATCATTTTCAAATTCGATTTGAAGAAGGAGCATTGGAAAAGCAATTTGGCAAACCCTATCGCTTGTACTGTAAGAATACGCGCCGCTGGTTTTAAGGGTTTTGAATCGATTTTCACTTTTCTCAAAGATTCTTACATTTTTTTATCATATTGTTATTTGTTGATTCCTTTTGAAAACTAGCCGTATCAGCAATAGGATTAAATTTTACTTTTATGGTTTAATTCAAAGGAAGACATGGTGGAAACCGCAAGAAAATATGTTTTCGATTTTGATAGCACCCTAACCCGTGTCGAAGCGTTGGATGTGCTTGCTGAGATTACCCTGAAGGACAAATCCAACAAAAACGAAATCATTAAGGAAATCCAAGATATTACCAATTTGGGTATTGATGGGGATATTTCATTTACGGAATCGCTTGAACGTCGTATTGGCATGTTGGGCGCACATCAAAACGACTTGGAGCCCTTGGTAGAGGAGTTGCGACAAAAGGTTTCCAAATCCATAGCAGCCAACAAGGAGTTTTTCCAGAAGTATACCGATGATATTTATGTCATTTCTTGCGGATTCAAAGAGTTTATTGACCCTATCGTAGAAGCATATGGAATTCCTTCAGACCGTGTATATGCGAACACCTTCCGATTTGACACTACTGGAAACATCATTGGTTTTGATGAAGAAAATGTTTTAGCTTCCCATAACGGTAAGATTGAATGTTTGAAACGCTTAGACCTTGATGGTGAAGTTCAGGTTATTGGAGATGGCTACAGCGATTATGTAATGCGCGAAGCCGGAATTGCTGATAAGTTTTTTGCGTATACCGAAAATGTACACCGTGAAAAGGCTGCTGAAAATGCCGACCATGTCACGCCTAACTTAGATGAATTTTTATTTGTGAATGATTTGCCACGTAGTTTATCGTACCCTAAGAATCGTATAAAAATACTATTGCTCGAAAACGTGCATCCGGATGCTTTCGAAAATCTCTCGGAAGAAGGTTTTTCGGTAGAGTTAATAAAGCATAGTTTGACCGAGGAGGAACTTATTGAACGTATCAAAGGAGTTCATGTTTTGGGAATTCGTTCGAAAACCCAGGTGACCCAAAAGGTTTTGGATGCTGCCAATAAGCTTTTGGTGGTGGGTGCTTTTTGTATTGGTACCACCCAAATTGACTTGGAGTATTGCAAAAAGAAAGGGGTAGTGGTCTTCAATGCACCGTATAGCAATACACGCTCAGTAGTAGAGTTGGCCATTGGTCAAATCATCATGTTGATGCGTAACGTATTTACCCGAAGTACCGAAATTCATGATGGTGAATGGAATAAAACCGCCATAAACTCTAAAGAGGTTCGCGGGAAGAACCTTGGAATTGTTGGGTATGGTAACATCGGAAAACAACTATCCGTGCTTGCAGAAGCCATTGGCATGCGCGTGTACTACTACGACGTATCTGACCAATTGGCGTTGGGAAATGCCATAAAGTGTAGCTCCTTAGAAGAATTGTTGGGCCTTTCGGATGTGGTGACGCTGCACGTTGACGATAACAAAGCCAATCAAAATTTCATCTCCGCCGAAGAAATCAAACAAATGCGGGATGGGGCCTATCTCATTAATTTGTCCCGTGGTTTCGTGGTGGATATAGAAGCGTTAGCTGAAGCATTAAATAACGGAAAACTATCTGGTGCCGCGGTAGATGTTTACCCCAGTGAACCAAGGTCCAATGGAGACTTTGCAACGCCACTACAAGGCTTGACCAATGTAATCTTGACACCTCATGTTGGGGGAAGCACGGAAGAAGCACAACGAGACATTGCTGATTTTGTGCCGAATAAAATCATGGATTACATCAATTCCGGAAATACGGTAGATGCGGTGAATTTCCCGAATATTCGTTTGCCAAAACAGAATAACGCCCACCGCTTTTTACACATTCATAAAAACGTGCCCGGTATTATGGCCAAGGTCAACAAGGTGTTGGCCAAGTATGAAATGAACATCACAGGTCAATACTTATCCACCGATAATCAAGTAGGTTATGTTATTACTGATTTGGACAAAGAGTACAACAAAGAGGTGATGACTGCCTTGCGCGAAATTGACCACACCATCAAGTTCAGGGTACTTTATTAATGGTTTTTGGGTGTGCGTTAACAGCGTTCACCATGGCAATTTTAGCATTCACAACATTTTTCAGGAAAAGGGAGCTTTTAAATTTAATTTGTAGGCAAATTCTTATTAAAGAAAATGCCGTTCAAAAAGCTGAAGGTTTTTAAAAAGGGATTTCGGGCCTATTATCTTTTAGTAGTCTCCATAGTTTTATTGACCATCACCATACAAACTATTACGCAATATTCATTGAATAAGCAGAGTTCTTCTGCCTTGGTAGTGAATTTGGCCGGTCGGCAGCGGATGTTGAGCCAGCGCCTTCTGAATGAATTATATTCTTGTCGTTATCACAATTGCGACTATGCTGATATGAAACTCACTTTAACCAAATTGGTTCAGATGAATGGATTCCTGCAGGATGGCAATGCCGCGTTGAAGATTGCACCTCTGGATGATGAATACATTTTGAGTCGGTTTGACAAATTGGAACCGCATTTAAATTGGTTGTATGCTGAATTAAAGGATTTCAACAACTTTGAAAGCATCTCTTTTAATGATGTCCGCTTTCGGGTAGATAGGTTTCTGGTTATCATGGACAATATCGTAACCCTTTTGCAACGAAAATCCGAAAAGGATATCAAGGCCATGATGATTATCGAGCTGGAACTGGCCATCTTTTCCATCTTTATTATAGTATTCGAGTTGCTGTTCATTGTCAATCCGATTATCAACCGAATTGTTAATCAAAAGAAGAAGTTGACGGAAATTGCATGGCATCAATCCCATGTGTTCAATTCGCACATGAAAAACATCAATGATTTACAATATGTTTTAAAGGCAGAGAAAAACCCTGAAAGACAAGGTGAAATCTTTGGCTTTATCACGGAAGAGCTCGACCAACTCAAAACAGTTTCCGACAACATGGTGCGTTCACTAGAGAAAACTGCAAATGAGGAGAAACCCCATCATTTTGTCATTAAACAAGTCGAAAACCTGTTGGAACGCTACCAAAAGAATCCGAAAACGAAACCCGTTAACGATGATGGTACGGTTCATTCCGTAGAATTGTGAAAGCCCGGTAAATTTGTTCCACTACTAAAAGCCGCACCATCTGATGCGAAAAAGTCATTTTGGAAAGGCTTATTTTTTCTTGCGCGCGTTGGTATAGTGATTCATCAAATCCGTAGGGCCCACCAATCACAAAAATCAATTGCTTCAAGCCCGAATTCATCCGTTTTTGCAGATGTTCTGAAAAATCTACGGAAGAATAGGTTTTTCCTTTTTCATCAAATAAAATAAGGTGGTCTGAAGGTTTTACCTTCTTCAAAATCAGCTGCGATTCTTGTAGTTTTTGATTTTTTTCGGAAAGCGCCTTGGTGTTTTTGATATCGGGTAGCCATAACATTTCAAAGTTCACATAGTGACCTAAACGTTTGGCATATTCCGAAATGAGTAGGGCCAAAGCTTTGCTATCGGTTTTGCCAATGGCGATAACTTGAATGTTCATATTCAAATTAAACGAATTCTTTATGGACCACCCCTTATTTAAGGCTACAAATTTTGGGTTTTTAGTACATTCGTAAAAATGCCTCATATGATTTCAAAGGAACAGTTCCAACAGGAAATTGACCTTATTATCCAAAATGCAATTCGTGAAGATGTTGGCGATGGCGACCACAGTTCCTTGGCTTGTATTCCCCCATCAGCTGAAGGAAAAGCAAAAATTATGCTAAAGTAAGAAGGGATTCTGGCAGGAGTGGCCTTTGCACAACAGGTATTCAACTATGTAGACGAAGGCTTGTCCATGACTGTTGAAATCGAAGATGGCAGCGCTGTCAAATATGGGGATGTTGCTTTTTATGTAAGCGGTAGCTCGCAAAGTATTCTCAAAGCTGAGCGTTTGGTACTTAATGCCATGCAACGTATGAGTGCGATGGCTACAAAAACCCATCATTATGTTTCGCTTTTGGACGGTACGGGAACCCAAATTCTAGATACCCGTAAAACCACTCCGGGTATTCGGGCCTTGGAAAAATGGGCTGTAACCATTGGGGGAGGAGAAAATCATCGATTTGCGTTGTATGATATGATTATGCTCAAGGACAACCACATTGATTTTGCAGGAGGAATTCGTAACGCAATCGCCAAAACCAATACCTATCTAACACAAAACCATAGAAATCTAAAAATCATAGTAGAGGCCCGTAATTTGGACGAGGTAAAGCAGATTCTGCAAGGTGAGAACGTTTACCGCATTCTATTGGACAATTTCAATTATGAAGACACCCGTAAAGCTGTGGCGCTTATCGGCAAGCAATGCTTGACCGAATCTTCAGGAGGTATTAATGAAGAAACCCTCAGAAAGTATGCGGAATGTGGAGTCAATTACATTTCATCGGGTGCCTTAACCCATTCAGTACACAATATGGACCTTAGTTTAAAAGCAGTATAGCCCATGGCCTTGACCATAGAAGAAAAGCTGGAGAAGATACCGGTGGTCAAAACCGTGGTCAAACTATTGAAACGTTTTAAGCTAAAGGCGTTTGAGGGGCTTTCGCTGTACGATTTGATTGAAATGTATTTGGTGGGAATCGTCAAAGGAACCCTTTCAAGTAGAGCTAGTTCCATTGCATTCAGCCTATTTATGGCGCTATTCCCTTTGCTCATCTTCTTGATTACCTTATTGCCTTTTATCATTCCGTATGCCAGTGTCGGAAACGAGAATTTTGATGCGCAATTTTTATTGTTCTTAGAGTCTTTTCTGCCTTCTGCTACGAGTGATTACTTTGGAGATATTTATCAGCAAATCAAAGACCAACGTCGTGGGGGTTTGTTGTCCTCAGCTTTTGTCCTTTCTATTTTTTTGGTCGCTAATGGTGTGAATGCCATTTTCGGAGGATTTGAAAACTCCTATCACGTTGATTTGACGCGAAACTTCTTTCGCCAGTATGCATACGCGCTCATGGTGGGTGTAATCCTTTCCATCCTTTTGATAATTGCGGCGGTGCTCTACGTGTATTTTGAATTCTACATTGTGGAATATACGAGCGAATATCTAGGCAAAACGCTGGGGTATGACCAAGAGAAGGGCGATACTTTGGGGATTCAAGTCACCAAATTGATTTTCTTCACCAGTTTCTCGTATTTAACCACGTCCATTTTATATTACTTCGGCACGGCTGAAGGCAAACAGGCTAGGTTTTTCTCATCCGGGGCTTTAATGACGACCTTGCTTTTTTTGTTGACTTCATATCTTTTTGGGGTTTATGTTGAAAAATTTGCCCGTTATAATGAACTTTACGGGGCGTTGGGAGGCCTTTTAATTTTAATGGTCTTCATTTGGTTGAACTCCAATATTCTTTTGTTGGGATTTGAACTGAACGCGACCTTGAATTCACTTAAAAAAAGACATGAAAAAAGAAATGCGAAATAGGCTGGTATTAGTTGTGGGATTGGTTTCGTGTGGTTTTCAACTATCTGCCCAAACTGTTTTTGGTAAATGGAAGACCATCGATGATACCACCGGAGAGGCCAAAGCCATAGTAGAAGTGTATCAAAAAGACAATACCTTAAATGCAAAAATCCTTCAGATTTTGGAAGAGGGTAGAGAAGATGCGGTATGCATCAAATGCAAAGGGGATTTAAAAGATAAGCCGGTAAAGGGCATGCATATCATTAAAGATTTTAAACCCAATGGCACGAACGAATACAAAGGGACTTATCTGCTAGATCCTGAAAATGGTACTACCTATCGCGGAAAATTGTGGTTGGATGAAGACAATACCAACCGTTTAAAGGTCCGAGGTTACGTGGCGTTTTTGTTTCGGACACAGACTTGGCACCGAGTGAACTAAAGCAAGTGGATGCCATATTTCGTAGATGTTGTATTGCCCATTCCTTTAGAAAGGACCTTTACCTATAGCCTTACTGCTGAGGAAGTAGTGCGTATCCAAATCGGAACACGAATTGCCGTACCTTTCGGGAAGTCCAAAATCTACACTGCAATCGTGCTGAAAACCCATGAGGTCGCTCCAGAAGTGTATGAAGCCAAACCCATCTATCAGATTTTGGATGATTCACCTCTGGTTACTCATATGCAATTAAGGCATTGGATTTGGATTGCACAGTACTATATGTGCACGTTAGGTGAGGTAGTTCGAATGGCGCTACCATCAGCACTGCTGCTCGAAAGCGAGACACTGATTTTAAGGAAACCAGATGTTGAAATCAACGATACGGGGCTAAAAGATGATGAGTTTTTGGTCTACGAAGCCTTACAGCACCAATCCATGCTAAAGGTTGGCGAGATTGCCGCCATCGTTGACAAAAAAAATGTACTCCCCTTGGTTAACCGAATGGTAAAAAAAGGGTTGGTGGCTCAAAAGGAAGCGCTATACGAACAATACAAGCCGAAATGGGTCAGTTTTGTCAAACTTTCCGAAGCCTATCAAGAGGATGCTGCTTTGGAAGTTCTATTGGATGAACTAACGCGCGCGCCACAACAAAGCAAGGCTATTTTATCACTGTTTCAATTGCAATCCGAAAGTCCGAAACCAATACCCTTGCAACAACTGCTGAAAACAAGTGACGTTTCCCGAGGTGTGGTGAACGCTCTGGTAAACAAAGCTGTTTTGGAAATTTACCAACTTCAGATGGACCGTATGGGATTTGATGGAGTGGTGAATAGCTCAGAAATTCAATTGAATTCCCATCAGCAAACCGCCCTTGATGCAATTCAAGAAAGTTTTTCCGAAAATAAAGTAGCCTTGCTTCATGGGGTAACCTCCTCTGGTAAAACCGAGGTCTACATCAAGCTCTTGGAACAAATTATTACAAAAGGACAACAAGCGCTGTATCTCGTTCCTGAGATTGCCCTTACCGCTCAGCTTGTCGGTAGGTTACGAAATCATTTTGGGGACAAAATCATGGTATATCACTCACGCTACAGCGTTCATGAGCGTGTAGAGGTTTGGGAGAATGTAAGAAAGCATACGGACAAAGCTCAAATCATCATCGGGGCAAGGTCTTCGCTTTTTCTTCCTTTTAAAAATTTGGGTTTTATTGTTATTGATGAGGAGCATGAAAGTTCTTTCAAGCAATTTGACCCGGCACCACGGTATCATGCCCGTGATGCAGCAATTGTTCTAGCGGCCTTGCAAGGCGCCTCTTGTCTCTTGGGTTCCGCTACGCCAAGCATAGAGACCATGGACAATGTGCATAAAGGCAAATATGGGTACGCCGAAATCTCCCAGCGCTATGGCAATGTGCTCATGCCTGATATTTCATTAGTTGACCTGAAGGAGGCAACCAAGCGCAAGAAAATGAACGGGCATTTTTCAGAACGATTGGTTGTAGCGATGAACGATGCTTTAGAAGAAGGCGAACAGATTATCCTGTTTCAAAATCGAAGGGGGTTTTCTCAGATTGTGGAATGTACTACTTGTGGTCATGTACCCCAGTGCCCGAATTGCGATGTGAGTTTGACCTACCACCAATACAAAAATCAATTGCGTTGCCATTATTGTGGATATCATATGGCCATGCAAAATCAATGCAGGGCGTGTGGGAGTGCAACCTTGGATAAAAAAGGATTCGGTACGGAACAAATTGAAAAAGAATGCGCCACCTTGTTTCCTAAAGCAAAAGTGGGGCGTATGGATTTGGATACCACACGCGGTAAACATGCCTATGAAAAAATTATAACGGCCTTCGAACAACAAGAAATCGACATTTTGGTGGGAACCCAAATGGTGGTCAAAGGGTTGGATTTCAGGAATGTTTCCTTGGTTGGCGTTATGAATGCGGACACGCTATTGCACTATCCCGATTATCGTTCGCATGAACGTACCTTTCAAATGTTGACTCAAGTGTCGGGTAGAGCAGGACGTACGCAAACCCGAGGAAAGGTTTTGATTCAGACCTATAACCCGTTCCACCAAATTTTACAGCAGGTAACAACCTATGACTATGAACAAATGTTCCAGCAACAACGTTATGAAAGAGAGCAGTTCAAATATCCTCCCAAGCTCAAAATCATTAAGATTACACTAAAGACAAAGGATTTTAATCTTTCCAATGATGCATCCCGCTGGTTCGCTAAAGCCTTAAAGAATATTCCGAATATCATTGTTTTAGGTCCAGAGGCACCAGCAATCGGAAGAATACGAAGAGATTACCTGAAAATAATTATGGTGAAAATTGGGAGGGAGCAATCTATGGCCCAAATAAAAAATAGCATTAAAAGAATTGAACAATCCTTTAATGCTATTTCTCAATTTAAACGCGTTCGATTGGTCTATGATGTAGACCACATCTAACTTATACGTTGGCTAAAGCTTCAGCCAACTCGGTTTTCTTGTTTCTACTTAATGGTATCTGTCGTCCCCCTACTTCCACATTCTTACTGTTGAACTTTTCAATTTTCTCCAGATTTACGATGTACGACTTATGGATACGCAAAAACTTCTCAGGCGGTAACTGCTTTTCAAAAGATTTCATTGTGGAAAGAATCACAATATTGGCTTCATCAGTTACCAACTTGATATAATCACCCAAAGCTTCAATCCATTTAATATCATTCAGGATTACTTTTCGCTTCTTAAGGTTACTTTTTACAAAAATATGTTCTTCGTCCTCATCAACCCGATTCATTTGCTCGTACTTGGTGACAGCTCTTTTTACAGAGGCCTCAAAACGTGCCATGGTTATTGGTTTGTGTAGGTAGTCGGTTACGTCATAATCAAAAGCCTTCAGTGCGTAATCAGGCTTTCCGGTAATCAAAATGACTTGAGGTGGGTTTTCCAATGCTTCCAAAAGATCAAAGCCATTGATGATGGGCATTTCTACGTCGAGGAAGATTAGGTCGATTTCGTGGTTTTTCAAACCATTTTTAGCCTCAATTGCATTACTGTACTCCGCGACCAGGGCTAAATGAGGATGATTGTTGACCAACTTCGCCACGGCCATGCGCTGCATGGAGGAGTCGACAACAATTTTACTATTTAGTTTAATAGAATGGGGAGATTTGTAGGGAATTATATCATCGGCAAATTACACAAAAATGGGGTTAAGCGGCAACAAAAGATGTAAACATGGTCCATTCTGTTGTGTACTTTGCTATATACGTTATGTAGTTCCGATTGGTTCATTTTGTTAATAACTTATTAATTTAAACGAGGAAATTTCTGGGTTCTTGCATGGCGAAGGATAAATGATTACTTTTGCGCTCCTTTTAAAATATGTATTTATGAACCATTACGAAACTGTTTTCATTTTAAATCCCGTTCTGTCTGAGACACAGATAGAGGAAACAGTAAAGAAATTTGAAGATTTCTTAACTAAGAATGGTGCCAAAATGATTGCCAAAGAAAATTGGTGACTCAAAAAACTGGCCTATCCCATTCAACACAAAAAAAGTGGGTTTTACCACTTATTCGAATTTAGCGTAGAAGGTAGTGTTATCGCTCCTTATGAATTGGAATTCATTCGCGACGAGCGAATCATGCGTTTCCTTACGGTAAAGTTGGACAAGCACGCCATTGCATGGGCGGAAAAAAGAAGAACCAAATTAAAAACTAACGCTTAGGCTCATGGCATCAATAGAACAACAAGCAAAAGCAAAAAAAGATGGGGAAATCCGGTATTTGACCCCATTGAACATTGAAACGAACAAACAAAAGAAATACTGTCGTTTCAAAAAATCAGGCATCAAGTATATTGATTACAAAGACGCTGACTTTTTGATGAAATTGGTTAATGAGCAAGGAAAGCTTTTACCAAGACGATTGACAGGTACTTCTTTGAAATACCAAAGAAAGGTGGCGCAAGCAGTAAAACGTGCCCGTCATTTGGCCTTAATGCCCTACGTAGGCGATATGTTGAAATAATAAAGCACTAGAAGCATGGAAATTATTTTAAAGCAAGACGTACAAGATTTAGGGTTTAAGGATGACATCGTAACCGTTAAAAATGGTTATGGTAGAAACTATTTGATTCCTCAAGGGCTAGCGGCATTGGCTACACCTTCCGCCAAAAAGGTATTGGCTGAAAATTTGAGACAACGCGCCCATAAAGAAAAGAAGGTTATTGACGAAGCGAACCAAAAGGCAACCGCAATTAAAGGTTTGGAAATTAGAATTCCAGCCAAGGTAGGTGCGGGAGACAAATTGTTCGGTTCCGTAAATAATATTGATTTGGCTGCTGCTTTGGAAAAAGCGGGTCAAGCCGTAGACCGAAAGTTTATCGCCATCAAAGGTGGAACCATTAAAAGAGTTGGGCCTTACAACGCTCAAATCAGGTTACACAGAGAGGTAATCGTGGATTTTCCATTTGAAGTGATTGCTGAGGCAAAATAACATCAAATTATAGTTAATAACTTGTTAAGAGCTATGCGTGCATAGCTCTTTTTTTTGTCCTATGTTTGCAGCAACTCTAAAACTTATAACTAGCTCATTATGAAGAAAATTACGCCTTTGGTGGTGTTGGTTTTTGCCTTCATCGCCTCGGGTTATGCCCAGGTTACTACCTCGAATATCCGTGGTGCTGTCGCGGATGACCAGGGTGAACCCCTTTACGGTGCCAATGTGGTAGCCGTTCACACCCCTACTGGTACCCGTTATGGGGCTATTACCAACGAAGAAGGTCGTTTCAATCTGTTAAACTTAAGGATTGGTGGACCCTATGAAGTAACCATATCTTATGTAGGATTTAAATCAGATGTTCGGAATGACATCTTTCTTACGTTAGGTAAAACCTTTAACTATAGTATTCAACTTGCTTCGGATAGCCAGGCGCTTGATGAAGTGGTCGTAGTATCAGACCAATCCGGGACCTTTGGTAGTGACCGAACAGGAGCTGAAACCAGTGTAGGCCGGAGAGAGTTGACACGTTTACCCACCATTTCGAGGTCTGCCAATGACTTCATTCGTTTGGAACCGGCAGCTTCTTCCGGAGCTTCGGGACTTTCTTTCGGGGGTAGAAATGACCAGTACAACAACTTTTCCTTGGACGGAGCCATTTTCAATAACCCTTTTGGTTTGGATGCGGCGACTCCTGGGGGGCAAACTAGTGCCCAGCCGATTTCCTTGGATGCGATTGACCAAATTCAGGTGACCACTGCACCTTATGATGTTACACAATCTGGTTTTACAGGAGCTTCCGTAAACGCAGTGACCAAGAGTGGTACTAATGATTTCTACGGAACCGTCTATGGTTTCTTTAGAAATGATGACTTGACCGGTGGTAAAATCAACGGTGATGACGTAACCAAAACCGGGTTGGAACAAACACAATACGGATTAAGTATTGGTGGACCCATAGTCAAAAACAAGCTTTTCTTTTTCGTAAACTTTGAAAAGGATGACTTAACTGAGCTCGGTACCGACGGTTTTGTTCCCAATACTGGTACAGGTGGAATTAGTGAATCGCGGGTGTTGCAGTCAGATATGCAGTTAGTGGATAATATCCTCCGTCAGGTGGTTATTGGACAAGATGCTTCCGGAAATGACATTTTCTACAATCCTGGCGCTATTACGGGCTTCAACTTTGACCAAGAGAGTACAAAGGGAATCATCAAATTGGATTGGAATATCAATGATAACAACCGTTTGGCGGTGATTTATAACTTCTTGAACGCCTCCAAAGGAAAACCAGCCAACCGAGATGCCATCACCTTTAGAGGACCTAGCACACAAACCCTTCAGTTTGAAAACGCGGGTTACGAAATCAACAACAACATTCGTTCGGTACAAGTCGAATTGAACTCTACCTTATCTTCTTCGGCAACGAATAAGTTACAGATGGGATATACCCATTTTGACGACTTTAGAAATCCATTTTCAACACCAGCACCTAGTATCGTGATTTTAGACGATACCGGAAGCTCGAACTACATCATTGCTGGACACGAACCGTTTTCCATTAACAACCGTTTGGACCAAAAGGTATTCCAGATTACGGATAACTTGAACATTTTTAAAGGAGACCATACCTATACTGTTGGTTTCTCATACGAAAGGTTCCAGTTTGACAACTCTTTTAACTTGGGAGCTTACGGCGCTCAGGGGGTTTTCTTCCCAACCAATTCCATTGCTGAATACCGCGACCCTGCCAATGAGGCGGGTTTGGTGGCCTTCTATCAAGGTGCTTTTGATGCTGCCATTGCAACCGCAAACAACAACAATCAGTTTGATGATGGTACACCAGGTGGATGGGCTTTGGCAGAGACCAATGTGGGGCAACTATCCTTCTACCTACAAGACCAATGGAATGTTACCGACCGTTTAAAGCTTACCTACGGAATTCGTTTTGACCGTCCTTTATATTTCGATACGCGACAAAAAGTTGCACAAAACATTCAACGCAAAGGAGGCACGTTGGCCGAAGGAGGAACCTATGCTCCGGATATTCAATATTTCGACCCAGATACGAACGACCGTATTACCATTGATTCTGAACAATTGCCTACCAGTGATTGGTTGATTTCGCCAAGATTTGGATTCAATTGGGATATTAAGGGGAACCAAACTTTTCAGCTTCGTGGAGGTTCAGGATTGTTTACAGGACGTTTCCCATTTGTTTGGTTGGGTAACCAAGTACAGGGAACGGACTTTTTCTTCTACCAAGTAGTAGACCCTGATTTCCAATGGCCACAAGTTTGGAGAACGAACGTTGGCGTGGACAAACGTTTTGATAATGGCATCATCTTGACCGCTGATGTTTCCTATACCAAGGATATCAATGCTGCACATGTGCAAAACTGGGGATTGGGTAATCCTTCTTCAAATTTGGTTGGGGTAGATAATCGCGAATTGTACACCAACGATGACAAAGCACAATTGTTTGGACCAAATAGCGCTTTTGTTTTTACCAATTCCGATAAGGGTAGAATTTGGAATGCTACTTTAAAATTGCAAAAGACTTTCGATAATGGATTATACACCCAATTAGCCTATAGCTATTTAGATGCTAAAGAAGTAAACTCCATTGATGCGGAAATTACCGGAGATGCTTTCGCAGGAAACGCCATCGTAGGCAACGCGAACCGGGATGTGTTGTCCAATTCAAGATACGGAGATACCCATAGAATCATTGGAGTGTTGTCCAAATCCTTTAAAACGGGCACTACCATTTCATCTTTCTTTGAGTACGCACGAAGCGGAAGGTTCAATTACATCTATGGAGGGGACATCAACAATGATGGTTCTTCTATAAATGACCTCTTGTACATTCCTACTTCAGCTGAGATAGGCCAAATGACCTTTAGCGGTGCTGGGCAAGCGGAAGCCTTTGAAGCCTTTATTCAACAAGATGATTACTTGAGCGACAGACGCGGACAGTATGCTGAGCGCTACGGTGCGCTTGCGCCTTGGAGAGGAAGATGGGATGTAAAAGTACTTCAAGACATCAAAGTGAACGATAAGAACAAGTTCCAATTAAGTTTGGATATTCTTAATGTGGGTAACCTTATCAATTCCAATTGGGGCGTTATTGAACGACAAGATTTTGACCAAGTTTTAGGGGTATCCTTCCAAGATGCTGACCCAGACCCAAATAACTTTGTTCCTGATTTCACTCAGGCTCCAATTTATACTTTTGATGAAAATCGAAATGAAACCTTCTCTGCAGATACCCGTTTGCTATCTAGATGGCAAGCGCAAGTTGGGGTACGTTATATTTTCAACTAGTAGAATAGGTAATATTTATATAAAAAGGTCGTGTGTTCCACACGGCCTTTTTTATTTTTGCGCCCATGAAATACACGCGTCTCACCCAGCAACAATTAGAAGAGCTCCATCTGGAATTCATTAATTTTTTGGCGACACAATCCATTACAGGTGAGGAGTGGTCCGCCTTTAATAAAGACATACCTGAAGTGTCGGATCATGTACTGTTTGTATTCAGTGATTTGTTTATGGAAGGGGTCTTGATTCGGGTAGAATACCTTGAAAATATTTCCGAACGGCATATGCACCTGTTTTATTTGACCGAAAAAGAGATGAAACTGTTTTCAGTAAAAGTCCTCAATCCTGAAATAGATTTGCGAACCGAACTAGGCTTTTCATGGTTCAAACGAAATTTCCAGTCTGATTTTGTGGAATATTTGACGGCGGTAAAAGCCTATACCAATGATAAAAATCAAGATAAATTTGAGCTAATACAGCAAGGCGCCGTAATTACCAAAGGACAACTGTACCAATGGTTTGAACAGATTATGGAATAAGCACGCGTCAAAAATAATATCTGGGGTAACTAATTACTCATCTATTGGTCCTTCATGACTAACTTCCTCCCCTCCACCTGTTTCAATAGCGAATAGATTATCCTCATCTTGCATGCCTATTTCGCCGTTTTCAGCAGAACAGGAAACGATTAATAGACCGATAATAAGACTAAAAATGAAAACCAAGTTGAATTTCATAGGTGTTGGATTTAGGATTATAAATACAAAGGATAAAGCGTTTTTCTCTGTTATCATTCACTGAATTGACCTATGCTTGTTTTTAATTGACAGATGTTCCAAATGAATCCATGGTTTAGTAGGTTGGCTTGTCAAATTGTGTTTGACTTTGGTCGAAAAAAGACTGATTATCGCTTGAACAAATTATCGAGTAGCTTAAAAAAATAGGCCACCTTTCGGCGGCCTCAAGAACAAAATGAAATCACTTGGGGGTGTCTTCAATAACAATGTTGGTTCAAGATTACGATGTTTCATGCACATCAACTAGGCTGAATTCACCAATGCTCAGCTTCGATTGATGAATCCTAAGTCTGAATCCATGTATATTTGCACGAGAATTTGAAATCATGCCGCAAAAACCATCCCTTCCCAAAGGAACTAGAGATTTTTCGCCTGTTGAGGTCGCCAAACGTCAGCACATCATCCAAACCATCAAAAAACACTTTGAGCGGTACGGTTTTGAGCCGATTGAGACCCCGTCTTTTGAAAATTCTGAAACACTTTTGGGAAAGTACGGTGAAGAAGGTGACAGATTGATTTTTAAGATTCTGAACTCAGGAGATTTTATCTCTAAGGTGGACGACGTCACCTACAGTTCAAAAAATTCGACCACTCTTGCTCCAAAGATTACAGAAAGGGCTTTGCGCTATGACCTTACGGTTCCGTTCGCCCGCTATGTGGTCATGCATCAAAATGAGATTGCCTTTCCTTTCAAGCGATACCAAATTCAACCGGTGTGGCGTGCTGACCGTCCCCAAAAAGGGCGTTTTCGGGAGTTTTACCAATGCGATGCTGATGTAGTAGGGGCAAAATCACTTTTGCAAGAGGTTGAGTTCGTCAGTCTGTATGACGCAATTTTTACGGATTTGGGATTGGAAGGTTGTACCATTAAAATGAACAACCGGAAAATCCTTTCTGGAGTAGCCGAGGTCATTGGGGCAAAACATCATTTGATAGATTTTACAGTAGCTCTAGACAAGTTGGACAAAATAGGTGAGGAGAAGGTGAAAGCTGAAATGTTGGAACGTGGATTGTCTGCTCATGCGATTGAAAGAGCAGCCCCGCTTTTCCAAATGGAAGGGGATATTAGCCAGCAGTTTGAGCAGTTGAAAAAGCTCTTATCTGAATCCGAAATTGGCTTGGAAGGGGTAATAGAGTTAGAAGAGATCTACAACTGGGTTGAAGAAGGAGGCTTACAGACAGCAAAACTAGAATTAGATGTCACCTTAGCTCGGGGATTAAACTACTATACTGGGGCGATTTTTGAGGTTGCTGCACCAGAAGGGGTAGCCATGGGATCCATTGGAGGAGGCGGTCGTTATGATGATTTAACGGGTATTTTTGGATTGAAAGACGTCAGTGGAGTTGGCATTTCCTTTGGTTTGGACCGAATTTATTTGGTGTTGGAGGAATTGGGCCTGTTTCCAGAAAAACTTACCCAAAGTTTGGATTACTTGTGCTTGAATTTTGGGGGAGAAGCCGAAAAAGCTGCTTTTGAATTGGTAATGAAGTTGCGTAATCAAGGCTTTCGGATTGACATGTATCCATCCGCCGCCAAAATGCAAAAACAATTGAAATACGCTGATAAACGCAACGTGCCAGCCGTGGTTTTTCTAGGCGCCGAAGAGCTGGAAAAGCGCGAATTCATTGTAAAAAATATGAGTAGTGGAGAACAGTCAGTAGGTTCTTTGGATAATATCACTGCTACTTTTCAATAGGCATCAGTACTTCGCTTTCAAAGCTGTAATCACTTCTTGATATCGGTTTTCCGAATTAGGTACCAAACGTGTGTCTTTCGAATCCATCATTTTTTCAAATTCCTCGATGGCCAACCACTTTAAGGCTTCCACCTCTGACGCTTGTGGGGTTAGCTTTGTCTTTTGGCTTAAGGGATATAAAAAGGTATGGGTGAACTCGCGGTCAAAAAGAATTGCGGAATGCCGATGTTCTGTTTTGAATACCTTGAATTTTTCCAGCTTTTGAATTTGTATGGAAACGCCAATTTCTTCGGAAATCTCGCGTTGTGCTCCCAGCTCCAAACTTTCACCTGCAGCCACATGACCTGCCACGGAAACATCCCAAAGGGATGGAAATGTTTTTTTATTCTTGCCTCGTTGTTGGAGCAAGACAAATCCATGCGGGTCATAACACCAAATATGAACTGTAGGGTGAAAAAGTCCTTGTTTGTGCGCTTCCGATTTCAGTAGGGAAGTATTTGTATAGTTTCCCTCCTCATCAAGGATGTCAACATACTCATCCATCCTTCGAATGTTTTATGTCTTAATCAAAATAACTAAAGGTCTCTCCAGATTTAATGGTGAGAAGCGTTTCGTAAATCAAACGAATTACGTTTTCTACATCATCTCTGTGTACCGTCTCCACCGTGGTATGCATGTATCGCAACGGAAGTGAAATCAATGCAGAAGCGACACCGCCATTACTGTAGGCAAAAGCATCGGTGTCCGTACCTGTATATCTTGAAGACGCTTGACGTTGAAAAGGAATTTCTTTTGTTTCCGCCGTTTCAATGATGCGCTCGCGAAGTTTCTGTTGTACTGCGGGTGCATATGAAATCACAGGTCCTTTCCCCATGGAACAATCCCCTTGTACCTTTTTGTCAATCATGGGGGTTGTCGTATCATGTGTCACATCGGTTACAATGGCGACATTGGGTTTGATGGTCTCGGTTATCATTTCTGCCCCTCGAAGGCCAATTTCTTCTTGTACGGAATTCGTGATATAAAGTCCAAAAGGCAATTTGACCTTGTTTTCGTGTAAAAGACGCGCTACTTCGGCAATCATGAATCCACCAGCGCGGTTGTCCAAAGCGCGGCAAACAAACTTATCCTCGTTCAAGATGTGGAATTCATCCGGATACGTAATCACACAACCCACATGCACTCCCATTTTTTCAACTTCTTCTTTGTCCTTTGCACCAATATCAATGAAAATGTTGTCCAGTTTCGGCACTTCTTCTTTTCCAGCTCTACGAGTATGGATGGCCGGCCAACCAAATACCCCTTTCACCATTCCGTTTTTGGTATGGATGTTCACCCATTTTGAAGGCGCAATTTGATGGTCACTACCGCCATTGCGAATCACATAAATGAGTCCATTGTCCGTGATGTAGTTCACATACCAAGAAATCTCGTCTGAATGCCCTTCAATTACCACCTTATAGTCTGCTTCAGGGTTGATTACGGCCACTGCGGTACCATAAGTGTCCGTAATAAACTCGTCAACATAGGGTTTCAAATAGTCCATCCAAAGCTTTTGTCCTTCCCACTCATAACCCGTGGGAGAGGCATTGTTTAGATAGTTTTCGAAAAATTTAAGGGATTCTTCAGTAATAATTTTGGAAGTAGCCATTCGTAACGTTTAGGAGGCAAACATAGTAATATTCACTTTTATTTAATAGGGCAATCTGGTCATTATCCTTAATTTTAACCCGAAATTTTGTTAACAATTTTAATGTCCCGATTCTTTTTGGTTTGTGTGCTAAGCGTATTTGCTTCACCTCTTTTCTCCCAGGAAATTGAGAAGGATACTGTTGCCGACTATTACGTTCGTTTTGAAGGGGATAGTATTTTGAGAAGCTCCATTGAATTGGACGAAATCTACATTTTTGGGAAATTGGAGTTTGCTTCGAAGAAAGAACGACTCCGTTACTACATCCTCAGAAGAAAAACCCTTAAGGTGTATCCTTACGCCAAATTAGCGGCGGAACGCTTGGTGGAACTCAATGATAGCCTTGATAAAATCAAAAAGAAACGTCATCGCAAACGCTATACCAAGAAGGTCCAAAAATTCATTGAGGAGGAGTTTTCAGCGGAATTGAAGAAGCTTACCCGGACAGAAGGGCAAATCTTGGTCAAACTTATTTATCGACAGACAGGAAAAACCGCTTTTGCATTGGTTAAAGAACTCCGTAGCGGGTGGCGAGCCTTTTGGTACAATACCACGGCCAAGGCATTCAAGATTAGTATTAAGGAAGAGTTCCATCCAGAACGATTACATGAGGATTATCTGATTGAAGACATTTTGCAACGCGCCTTCGCGGCAAGCCAGTTGGAACGCCAAAAATCGGTTTTGGATTACGACTACGCACTCTTGACCAATAAATGGAAAAACGAAAGTACTTCGCCTAGCAAGAAAAGTCAGTAAGGTTAGGTTTCTTTTTTAGGCTTGGATTTAGGACCAAACAAAGCATTCATAAGGGTTTTGACGGCATAAAACCCCATTCCAATGGCTACAACGGCCAAAATTAATCCAATTACCAATACAGGAATATAGGCGGGGTGGTCTTGGTTTTTAAATGCCTGGTAAATAACCACGGGAGCCAAGAACATCAAGGCCGCTGTATACCCAAAACGTTTTAGACTTTTTACCAAAAGCTCCTTGTCGGTATGCATAAAACGAAAGTACGGAGATTGCCCTATATTTAGAGAAAACATATCGGAAAATGATAGCGTTGGTTCTTCTAGGTATTTTGGTTTTTATTGTTGTCGCTACAGTGCGGTTCAAAATGCATCCTGTGTTTTCATTGACCATCTCGGCGATAGTCGCGGGGTTGGGGTTGGGGCTTACCCCGGAAATCATTCTGAAAACCATGGGTGAAGGTCTGGGAAAAACCTTGTCTGGATTTGCCTTGGTCATAGCTTTTGGTAGCGTGATTGGAATCTATCTGGAAAAAACCGGTGCAACACAGGTCTTGGCGCAAAAGGTTTTAAGTGGAGTGGGGTTTCGCAAATCACCTTTGGCGTTGAATTTAGCTGGTTATTTGGTATCAATTCCCGTTTTCTGCGATTCAGGTTTCATCATTTTGTCCTCTTTGAACAAAGCGTTGAGCAAAAGAAGCGGAATTCCAGTAATGGTGTTTTCTATTGCTTTGGCTACGGGACTGTACGCAGCGCATGTTTTTGTACCTCCCACACCTGGACCCTTGGCGGCGGCGGCTATGCTCGAGGCGGATTTGGGAATGGTTATTTTATTGGGACTTGCGGTATCAATACCAGTATCGGTGATGGGGTATGTTTGGGCGAATTGGATGGGGAAACGCATAGAGGGAACGGAAACCGAATTGGATACGACGGAAAAGGAGAATATTGTAAATGATTTACCCAAAATCAAACCCTATCAGGCTTTTTTACCCTTGTTTGCCCCAATTGTCTTGATTGCATTGAAGTCTATAGCGAGTTATCCCAGTTATCCCTTTGGGGAAGGTCTTTTTTTTAAAGCGATTGATTTTATAGGAAACCCGGTGGTTGCCCTATTGGTTGGGGTGGTACTCGCCGTAGTCTTGGCTCGTAATATTTCTACACCAAACAAGAGCAAATGGATTTCAGAAGCTTTGGGTCAAGCCGGTTCCATCGTTTTGATAACAGGAGCTGGAGGTGCTTTTGGGGCTGTTTTACGAACCATAGACGTTGGACAATGGATTGGGACAAATTATGAATCTGGTCTAGCAGGCCTGGCCATAACGTTTGTCATTGCGGCTTTACTTAAAACAGCGCAGGGATCGTCTACCGTTAGTATTATTACTACTTCTGCTATTGTTGCACCATTATTGGGCGCCTTCGGATTGGAATCCGCATTGGACAAAGCCTTGGTGGTCTTATCGGTTGGAGCGGGAGCGATGACCGTGTCACATGTAAATGACAGCTATTTTTGGGTGGTTTCCCAATTTTCGGGTTTGACTACTAAAGAAGGACTTCAAGGTTTAACATTGGGTACCCTCTTACAAGGATTGACGGGTTTTGTTTTGATTATGCTGCTGTATCTTGTACTTTGATTAATCAATGATTATCGTCTGATTAAGCTCTTGAATAACAGCAAAATAGCCTAAGGCAAAAGAATCTGGTCGCCCCACGTTATCGAAAATCTCACGATTGTCCAAGCCGGTGACATCAAACATATTACCTCTAACCGTTGCGGCAGGCGTTTCAAAAACCCCACCGTCATTTTCGGTTTGTTCTACCAAAAGGTCAATGTAATTGAAAAACTGCTGATCAGCTCCCAGAATGCTAACTTGTAATTCTTCTCCCGGACTCAAGTCGCGTTCTGGAAAAAATGAGAATTCAAACTCCTGACCATCAATAAATTGGTCGTCAAGGGCTAAAAATTCACCTTCTTGAAAATCAAAAACATAGTAGTTTTCTTCTTCAGGAATGTCCGTAATGGTCACTTTAATTTCGGTGTCATCATCATCAAATAGGGTTTCATCACCTTGTTCAAGGTTATCAATGGGAACAGTCGGTACATACATGGTTTGACCCGCATAACGTCTACCTTGATATTCCACAATCAAAAAGAAAGTGGTGTTTGGGTTCAAAAAATCAGTCCGTATGCGGTCATCAACATCATTTCCTACCGTATCCGGCTCGTAAATACCTGTTCCTGGAACAAATTCTTTCAAAATAGAGGTGCCAAAGTTCAAGTTAAAAGGGTCTTCGGGGTCTGATTCCCCAACTAGAATAACGGCACTCTCAACTTGTGCAATAGTGTTGTCGTCAAAAAAACTGGAGGATTCTGTAAATCTGATTTTTACATTGGCAAATTCCTGAGTAATATCTACTCGCACGATTCCATTAACCACCAAACGCGTCTCCGTTTCTGGTAAATCCACATCTATGACATCTTCACAGGAAGAAAGCAATATGAAAGCGCAAAACGCACATAGACCAAAAGTTCCAATACGTGATTTGCGATTTTTGCTCATTCAATTGTCAAGGTTTCCGTGAATTCTTGTACCACTGCAAAATAGCCCAAGGGGAATGCGTCTGGCCGATTCACATTGTCAAAAAGTAAGGTGTTGTCCAGACCTGTGACATCAAAAATATTTCCGCGCACCGTTGCGGCAGGAGTTTCGAAAACACCCCCATCATTTTCAGTTTGTTCTACCAACAAATCCACATAATTAAAAAATTGTTGGTCGGCACCTAGAATGCTTACAGGAAGTACATCTCCAGGAAATAAATCACGCTCTGGAAAAAATGAGAATTCAAACTCTTGTCCATCAATAAACTGGTCATCCAAAGCTAGAAACTCACCTTGGCCAAATTCAAAAACATAGTAGTTTTCTACTTCAGGTAAATCGGTGATGGTCAGCACGATTTCGGTATCATCTTCGTCAAACAATGTTTCCGTACCCTGTTCGATGTTATCAATGGGGACACTAGGTGAAAATGGTGTTCTAGCGGCGTATAGTCTTCCTTCGTGTTCAATGATTAGGATGAAAACGGTACCGGGAGCGATTGCAGCGGTAGGAATACGTTGGTCTTCGTCAAAAGTTGGGTCTGGAATATAGATACCTGTTCCAGGAGCTGATTCAGCCAAGTTTGAAACTTGCTGATTGACGATAATCTCAGGAGCGTTTGGGTCAGGAACACCATAAATAATCAAGGCGTCTTCCAAAGTGGTAACTTGATTCTCTTCAAAGAAACTACTGGATTCCGTAACTCTAATCTCAACAGGCACGAATTGTTCTCCAAAATCTACTCGCAACAAGCCATTTACTACAAGTCTCGTTTCGGTTTCAGGCAAGTCCACATCGATAACATCTTCACAAGAAAAGAAGCAGAGACTGATAACACACAGAAAAATAACGGATACTCTCATCTTAAAACTTGAAATTATAGGTTACTGCGGGCACAACACCAAATATTGCTGTTCGAATGGCTTCGTTGCGCCCAGTATCTTCATTTTGTCTGAAGTTGATGGAAGCTGCATTCATACGATTATAAACGTTGTAAACGCTAAAAACCCATTCGGATTGGAACTTTTTTTTCGGGTTCCGCTTGGGTCGGAGTGTTGCAGCAATGTCCATCCTATGATAGTCTGGAAGCCTGGTTTGGTTTCGTTGCCCAAAGAATGGCACAACAAGTCCTTGAAAGTCAAATTGACCTACCGGAAAGTTTGTAGGCTGTCCGGTTTGATAAATAAAGTTGGTATTGAAACTCCATTTTTTGTTCAGTTCGTAGTTCCCATAGATGGCCAAGTCGTGGGTTTTGTCAAAGGGAGTACTATACCATTCCCCGTTATTGATACCCGTCTCTTGATTAGATCGACCGTTGTCGAACGTTGGTACTCGTCCTGGAGTGCGCTGTTCCGAACGTGAAAGGGTATAGGAAACCCAACCGGTAAGGGCACCTTCATTCTTTCGGAACAGAAATTCTAATCCATATGCCCTCGCTTCACCATTTAAGATGACCTGTTCGATGGCGTCATTGGCAATCAGGTCTGCCCCATCGATGTAATCAATACGGTTTTGTACTTCTTTGTAAAAACCTTCTAGTTCCAAAGAGTATTCTCCATTCTTGATGTTTCGAAAATACCCGAGGGCATATTGGTCCAGCAACTGTGGTTCGACAAAGGGACCGCTCGGCGTCCAGACATCCAACGGGGTAGGGGAGCTAGTATTCGAAAGCAAATGTAAATACTGTGCCAAACGCGTATAGCTTGCTTTTACTGAGTTGTTGTCATTTATGGTATACGCCATGGAAACCCTTGGCTCAAAGTTGGTAAAGGTTTTCAGGTTGGTTCCCCTTCCTGGATTAATAGTATCGATGGGTTCTGCCTCACGATACACCAATTGAAAAGGGTCAAAGAATACAGGTTGATTGTTTTCGTATACGAAGAGTTCGTCTTGTCCCAATCGATTGAATACGCTAAAACGAAGCCCGTAATTTACACTAAGGTTAGGGGTAACCTTTTGTTCCACACCAATATAAGCAGCGGCTTCATTCGCATATTTTTTGGTTAGTTGTTCGGCGACAATTCCAGAATCCTCACGGTTCGGTTCGATTTTACCTGGATTGAAGACATAGTAAATATTATTGAGTCCGTAATTGATTTGAAGTTTGTCGCTGATGTAATGTTTTAGGTCATACTTCAGGTTGAAGTTTTGAATCCCGGAATCCCATTCAAATCCAACAAAGTCCAATTCCAATCCATAAAAATAATCGGAGTAGATTAAAGATAGGTTGGAGAATAATTTATCAGAAAAGAGATGATTCCATCTGAAGTTCCCAACAGCATTGCCATAGGTGTTGACAAAACTATCGTTAATGCTGAAGAGGTCTCTCCCGAAATATCCGGAAAGGTAAATACTATTGCGGTCGTTGATTTTATGACTGAGTTTGGTATTCAGGTCATAGAAATACGCCCTATTGTCGATATCGAACAAGGGCAGGAACAAATGAGCATATGAAGCTCTACACACAATCAAAAAGGCAGTGCGGTCTTTTATAATTGGCCCCTCTACCAACAAACGGCTTGCAACGGCTCCAATACCGCCACTAACTTTGGTATCTTTGCTATTTCCTTCCCTTTGGAAAATCTCAAGAACAGAGGATACCCGACCCCCATACCGCGCGGGAATACCTCCTTTAAATAACTTTACATCTTTTATCGCATCTGGATTGAAGACCGAAAAGAAGCCAAAAAGGTGGGAAGAGTTGAAAATGATGGCTTCATCCAATAAAATCAAATTTTGGTCTGCAGCACCCCCCCGAACGTTAAAACCAGAAGACGCTTCACCCGCGTTTGTAACTCCAGGTAGGAGTACCAAGGACTTGATTACATCCGCTTCTCCGAGTACCACTGGAATTTGCTTGATGGTACTTACCGCTAGATTGTTGACACTCATTTGCGGTTTTCGAATATCAATACGCTCAACGTCCTCAGTAAGCACAACCTCCTCCAATTCTTGTGTCTCCTCGGTCATCTTTAAGTCCAATTTCGTGTTCGTGTTCAAAGAGACGGTTTGGGAAATATCTGCAAAACCCAAATATGACGCAACAATCTTATACTCTCCTGATGGTACCGTAATAGAATAGAAACCATATTCATTAGTTGTGGTACCTGTTTTTAGCTCAGGTATCGCTATGGTTACCCCAATTAAGGTTTCATTACTAGAAGCCTCGCGGACTGTACCGCTTAAGGTGTATCGTTGTTGTGCAAAAGAAAATGAGGTGGATAAGAGTAGAAATAGGAGTAGAAGCTGGTTTTTGGACATTAGCATGGTTTTTTTAAAGTTATGGATTTTGGAAGAGATTTACTTAAAATTAACAATTGGCTAGGGTTGCACCGTGAGTATGCGAACATCGAACTCGCTTAAGGCAAAATAACCGAACGGAAAATTGTCAATATTAGTGGTGTTCACAATGTTGCCCCGCACATTGGCCGGAGGGGTTTGAAAGGGGCCCCCGCCATTTTCGCCAGATTGGGTCAAAGCCTGTTCCGCAAAATCAGCAAAACGGCTATCGATACCGAAAAGGGTTATGGTGAGCAAATCGCCGGGGTCAACATCCTCGTAAAAATACGAGAAGGTCAATTGTTCATTTTGGAAGAAATCATCATCTATGACCAAAAAATTATCAAACCCAAAAGAGAACAAATAATGATTGGGTTCGTTGGGTAAATCGGTAAAGGTAACCTTGACCTCGGTTTCTTCGTCTTCATCAAATAAAAATCCATCGCCTTGTTCTACATTATCGATAACGGGGGAAGGAGACAGTTGTTCAGTAGCGGTAAAAGTTTCTCCTTGGTATAGGACCACTAAAGTATATGTTCTACCAAATTGTAAATCAGGAAATCCGGTTCTGAAAACACCCGGTTCATTTTCAAAAAGTTGGAAAATCTCACCAGTCTCTTCGTCGATTATGGAAACCGTGGCATTTTCTGCTGGAGGGTTCTCTTCTTCAAAAAATGGAGTGGTCAAGGTTTGCTCAACCTGTCCCACGGTAATGGGTTCTCCATTGTTTTCATTATACCCGATGAGCGCATCAATCACCAATTTTGGTTCGGAGCTGGGCAGGTCTACTTGGATGACATCCTCACAGGAAAGAATCAATGCGACAAGTACGAATACTGTCAGTCTTTTCAATACAAACATGAATCGAATTCGCTATGGTAGCTAAAATAGTGAAACGATTCAGCCCCCCGTGTTCCTTAACGGTTTTTTAATGAAGGAAAGCTCTTTAGCTTATAGGGAGTCTTTCAATATGGCATTGAATGTATTGCTGGGGCGCATGGCTTGAGAAGCCATTTCATGGTCTGGTAAATAGTACCCCCCCATATTGATTTTTTTGCCTTGTGCGGCTATCAATTCCTCCAAAATCAGGTCTTTTTGGCTATCCAATTTTTGGAAAACCTCGGAGAATAAGTTCGCCAACTCGATATCTTGGGTTTGTTTCGATAGTTCTTCGGCCCAATACAACGCGAGGTAAAAATGACTTCCTCTAGTGTCCAATTCGTTGACCTTTCGGGAAGGGGAACGGTCTTCTTCCAAGAAAGTTTCGGTAGCGTTATCCAACGCTTCGGATAGAACCTTGGCCTTGGCATTGTTGTTCTTTTCGCCGTAATGTTCCAAGGAAACGCCCAAGGCTAAAAACTCGCCCAAGGAATCCCAACGCAAGTGGCCTTCTTCAAGAAACTGTTCTACGTGCTTGGGAGCGGAACCCCCAGCACCTGTTTCAAAAAGACCCCCACCGTTCATTAGAGGAACAATGGACAGCATTTTGGCGCTTGTACCTACTTCCAAAATGGGGAAAAGGTCCGTTAAGTAATCGCGAAGCACGTTTCCAGACACGGATATAGTATCCTTCCCTTCTTTAAGACGTTTCAAGGTAAACTTTGTGGCTTCAACCGGAGAGAGAATTCGGATATCCAAGCCATCCGTATCATGATTATCCAAATATTTTTCCACTTTGGTAATCAATTCCCGGTCATGCGGACGCTGTTCATCCAACCAAAAAACAGCTGGAGTTTGTGTGGCTTTAGCCCTGGTTACGGCCAATTTTACCCAATCTTGGATAGGAGCATCTTTTACTTGGCACATTCTCCAGATATCACCCTCCGAAACCTCATGGGCTATCAAAACGTCTTGGGTATCCGTATCCATGACTTTTACAACTCCTGTAGCAGCAATTTCAAAGGTTTTGTCGTGCGAACCATATTCCTCCGCTTTTTGTGCCATGAGTCCCACATTCGGAACGGTACCCATTGTAGCAGGGTCAAAAGCACCGTGTTCCTTACAAAAATCGATGGTCGCTTGATAGATGCCTGAATAGCTGCTATCGGGAATCAAGGCTTTGGTATCCCGCAATGCACCCTCCTTATCCCACATTTTACCAGAATTTCGAATCATGGCAGGCATGGAAGCATCAATAATGATATCGCTGGGCACATGAAGATTGGTTATACCTTTATCGCTGTTCACCATCGCCAAATCCGGACCTTGGGCAATGGTTTGTTCTATAGCCTTGATAATGGTACTTTTTTCAGATTCGGAAAGGTCTTCTAGTTTTTCAAGAAGAGTTTCCAAACCGTTATTTGGATTGATGCCCAATTCACTCAAGGTATCGCCGTAAGTTTCAAAAACAGTCTCGAAATACACTTTTAATGCATGTCCAAAAATGATGGGGTCAGAAACCTTCATCATCGTAGCTTTAAAATGAAGTGAGAGCAGAAGACCGTTGGCTTTGGCATCTTTTATTTCCTTGGTCAAATACGCTACTAAAGCCGCTTTTTCCATCACGGATGCATCAACAACTTCTCCTACTTGAAGACCTACCGTTTCTTTTAGCACGACCATTGTTCCATCAGATTGATGCAATTGAATTTGAACGTTGCTGGCTTTTTGAAGCGTAATGGATTTTTCAGTATGCCTAAAATCACCTGAATCCATCGTAGCGACATGGGTTTTGCTGGTATTGGACCAAGCACCCATGGTGTGTGGATGTTTTTTGGCGTAGTTTTTTACTGCTTTTGGAGCCCTTCGGTCAGAATTACCTTCGCGCAATACGGGATTAACCGCACTTCCTTTGATTTTATCGTAGGTCACTTTGACCTTTTGTTCTTCATCATTTTGCGGGCTATCGGGATAATCCGGAATGGGAAACCCTTTTTGTTGCAACTCTTCAATCGCTTCTTTTAGTTGTGGAATCGAGGCACTGATATTGGGAAGTTTGATAATGTTCGCCTCGGGACTTTTGGCCAATTCCCCTAAAACAGACAAATCATTACTCTTTTTTTGCGCATCGGATAAATATTCTGGAAACACAGAAAGAATCCGTCCGGCTAGTGAAATATCCTTTGTGGTAACCGAGATACCTGCGGGTTGGGTATAGGCTTGGATAATGGGCAAAAAAGATAATGTGGCTAGTGCTGGAGCTTCGTCCGTTTTGGTATAAAAAATATTGGCCATTAGGGTGTTTTTGTTTAAGCGGTGCAAATATACAATTTATGGCCATGAAACCGCCAGACACTTACCAAAACAAAAGCCATATCCGCGTAATACGTGAATATGGCTTTCTGAAAGACTCTCGATTTTATCTGTCATTTTAAAAATGACTTCGCAACCATTGATTGCATCGTGATGTCTTTAACGTAACTCCCTTCTGGATTTGCACCCTTCCAAGAGCGCATTGACTTGAAATTATCAAGAATAACATGCGCTATTCTGCTCATAATTTCTACCTTCCAAAGTCTCCTTTTTCTAGTATTCCTCAGATGTATTGCTCACCTTTTGGACTATCAATGTTTAAAGAACGTTAACTTTAAATTGTACTAACATTAGTATGATACTAAAGTATGTTTTTTGGGTAATAACACCAAGGATATAACTGATTTATAATCAACACTATATGAACTATGGTTATTAACAATTGTTCATAAAAAAAGCACCCTGATTGGGTGCTTTCTTATGTCTTTCAAAAAAGAGAAAATTATCCGCGAACTTCTTTGATACGGGCTTTTTTACCTGTAAGACCTCGGAAATAGTAAATTCTAGCTCTTCTTACCTTACCTTTTTTGTTGATTTCGATGCGTTGCAATGCAGGCATGTTGATTGGGAAGATTCGTTCTACACCAATAGTTCCTGACATTTTGCGAATGGTGAACGTTTCGGTTGCACCAGAACCTCTTCGTTGGATAACTACTCCTCTAAAGAACTGGGTTCTTGTTTTTTCACCTTCTTTGATTTCGTAGTATACCGTTATGGTATCCCCAGCGGAAAAATTTGGAAATTCTTTTTTTGATACGAATTCGTCTTCTACGTATTTGATTAACGATTCCATGGTATTTCGTTTGCGTTATTCAAAATCAACTTTCACGTATCTCGTCAGAGGTTAATTTTGAGAATGCAAAAATACTACATTCTTGTTAACCTGCAAGGGATTTGTTGGTTTTGAAGCAAATCGGTTCATTTCAAACCTATCGCTCAGGGTTTCAAAAGGTCAGGTCTCTGGCGTTGTGTTTTTTCCAAGGCTTGTTCCTCTCGCCAAAGTTCTATTTTTGGGGTGTTGCCACTCAATAGGATTTCAGGTACGTCCACGCCCTTGTAGGATGATGGGCGCGTATATACCGGAGGGGCCAAAAGTCCATCTTGAAAAGTATCTGTTAGTGCCGAGGTTTCGTCATTCAGTACTCCGGGAAGCAATCTGATGATGGCATCACATAAAACCGCAGCACCGAGCTCACCGCCTGAAAGTACATAGTCCCCAATGGAAATCTCTTTGGTGACGAACATATCACGAACCCTTTGGTCCACTCCCTTATAGTGTCCACAAAGTATAATCAGGTTTTCATTTAGGGATAGGGTATTGGCCATAGATTGGTCAAATGTATCCCCATCAGGGGTCATGTAGATGATTTCTTGATAGGTTCTTTCCGAAGTGAGCTTAGAGATACAGAGGTCAATAGGTTCTATCATTAGTACCATTCCTGCACCGCCTCCAAATTGATAGTCATCAATCTGTTTGTAATTGCCAGCTCCATAGGTTCGCTAGTCATGAAAATGAACTTCCACCAAGCCTTTTTCCTTAGCCCGTTTTAAAATAGATGCGCTAAAGGGACTTTCAAGCAATTCGGGCAATACCGCGATAATATCAATTCTCATGACGAAAAGGTATGAAAAAGCCACACATTGGAAACCCCGACTACCGGGAGTTTCTTTTCTACTTCAATACAATAAATAGTCGCAATTTATTTTTTGTTCTTGTTTAGCTCGTCCTGAAGGCGTCGACTCACTTTTTGCTCTCTTTCCAGTGCTTTCCTGCGGTGGTCTTCGTATTCTTTCTCCAAATCAGCTAATGCAACCTTAGCCTGCTGTGTTAAAAAGTTGCTATTTCGGAACTTGTAAATGAACAGTATCAAAAGTAGCAGCAATCCTGCAACAATGGCCCACATGATAGCCTTGTAAGCACCTTTACCCAGCAAAGCACCAAAGAACGAAATACTGTCCTTCTCTTTGGTGATGGTATTCAGATTGTCGGTGGTTTCCTTGAGCTTGGTACTTAAATTGGTGATTTCCGCATTGTTCCCTTCTATGGTTTCCGTTAAATCCTTTATGGAGGTATTGGCTGTGGTGATGGAATCAAAAATATTGTTTTTGATTTGATAGAGGTCTGCTAGTTTGATGACTTCATAGCGTATGACGTTGGCGCGAATATTTCCCGGTTTTTTCTCATAGACT
>CALBPG010000009.1 GCA_937899065.1 uncultured Allomuricauda sp. | reverse complement strand
TTGGGCACTTCAATTTCCCAAACACCTTCATTCGAGCGATTCCCCGACCAACCTGCGATATCATTCCCTTGCATGTGAACAAGAGTATTCAATCGTAAATCGGATACATTTGCGTTGTTTCGATTTCGGCCTACACCACTACTCGGAGTAGTCAAATCAATGGGTGTGCCATCCGCCAAAGTTATCCAACCATAAATAAGACCTCCAATTTTCGCTCCATACGGTTCTCCAAAATCTTTAAGGTATCCTGCAGGAGGAGTCGTAGCTTCATTCTGGAAATTGATTTGATATGGAAAAGTTGCGACAAAAGGACCCTCCACGGTAACTTCTTGCGTGGTTTGGTTCGTCCCACCATTATCGTCTGTCACAGTTAGTTCGATAGTATACGTTCCTGGTGCAGCATAGGTATGACTTAAGGTCTGCCCAAATAGAGAAGTTCCATCGCCCATATCCCATTCATAGGTGGTAATGGAACCATCATCTACCGAAGCCGAAGCATCAAGGTCAACTTGTAGATCATAAAATTTTCCACTAAAGGCAGCGGAAGGTTCGCTATCCAGCACCTCATCCACTACTTCGGTATAAGTGGTGCTCAATCGTACGGGACCTAACTTACCGATATTGGCCGCATTGGTATTACTAATAAAGATTCTTCCCAAACTTGGTGTTCCGGAAGTAGTATGTGAAGTCGTCGCAGGAATCCAAGTATTGTCCGTTTCAACCAAAGTTGGAGAAAGGGTATAACTATAGGTTATGGTATCAACGCCATCCCAAACGCCTTTAACCACAAATTGCAACAGCTGTCCTTCATAGATATCCGCCTCGCCATGATTAGAGTTCGAATTACCAAGGCCAAGACGTGCTTTGACGGCGCCGCCATACCTCCCAACAATTTCCCGAATCCATTGATCGCCAGTGATAGCATCATCCACCCGTATCGCAACCCTCATACGATTACTGTTTCCACTACCAAGCGCCTCCATTTTGAAATACACTCCAAAATAGAAGGGAACATTGGCGGTTAAATCCACCGGATTGTTAATGAGGGCCAGATAGTCGAAGACCGTTGTAAAACCATTAAAGTCCAACGAATGTGTTGTGCCTGGGGAAAGGCCTTCATTCACTATTGGAATCTGAGGGTTTGAACCTTCGGGAGTCCAATCGGAAGAAAGGGTGCCCAAATTGCCTGTACCATAGGTGTCAAAGTCTTCTACATACGAAAAGCTTTGGGCTAGTGTAATGGAAGTTACAAAAGCCAACGATAAAAACAGTACTAATTTTTTCATAATCGTGCGGGATGTAATTTTAAAGGGGGGTTAGAAATTATTATGAAGGGGGGGAATACATAATTATGGTACACCTGAAATACAAGCGCACATCGCTTAGCCAAAAAGCGACCCAAAAAAGCGAAAAAGAAGGGTAGAAAGCATACCAAAAAAAGCTTTTGGTATGGTAGTTTACCTTTTAAAAGGTCTTTCATTCTCAGTTGCGTTAGTTTGGTTTTCTAGCACACTGAAGGAAAAGAAACGTAATTTGGTAGGTTTGGAGTTTGGTTTAGGAAAAGTACTATTTTGCGCTTCTCATTGTTTCAAGCCAACTTTAAATTAGTCAAAAAGTGTCCTTTTATCGATGAAACCCCCAACACCAAGGATTATGCGAGGTAGACTTTTATTTTTTGTTTAGTAAGATGTGTCAACCGATTGAACAACCCTCAACGATTAGCAGGTTTTTCCTTCACAAACCCAAAAAGCCTCTTTCGAGGCTTTCAGAAGAAACTAACTAAACTAATAGAAAACTATTTCAACCAATACGCTGAAGCAGCATCAATTTTTGTGGTCAATGGGCCTGTACGCCCTGTGGCAACCTCCAACCACCATATTTTGGTTTGTTCAGAGGCTTGCGTCAGGCTGTAGAAAATATATTGTCCATCAGGAGACCAAGATAGATTCGTCGAAAGCATGCCATGGTCCACCAATAACAATACTTCAACTTCATCTGTGTTGACATCGATTGTCTTTATCGTGTAAAAGGTTTGAAAACTTCCATTGATAAAGCCTGCTCCATTACCCTTCTCTGCGAAGACCAACTTGTTCCCATCCGGTGACCAATCTACTTCCTGAAGAAGTGCGCTGATAGTCGTATTTCGGTATACTTGGCGTCCAGTATTTGTACTGTTGGTGGCTTCAGCAATAAAAATCGCATTATCCCAATAGTAGGCCAGCCTTCCCGTACTGGACCAAACCGCATTGAAACCATTTTCAATAGTGCCTACTTCTTCAAAGGTTTCACGGTTGACCAATACAATATTGCAAACGTCATCTGAGGTGAATAAACTAAAACGACTTCGCGCACAGATGGTGAGTGCCCCAAGGTTTTCTTGCTCGTTCCAAGCCATGCGGCGAACCTCGATGTCTATGGCTTCTTTATTGTTTGGATTGTCTGGAATTCCCGTATCCAACCCTGGTTCGCCAACGGTTTGATAGACCATTGCAGCCTCTCCCCCATTAATGGGATAGTGTTTTACATCAGTCCCGGAGGCGGAAATCGTTCCAGGGTCTGGAGAAGTAAGGGGATTGAACGTTTTTTCAGTTACACTAATGACCTCACCATCATACCAAGACGGTATTCCTGCCAAGAGGTCGGTTGGAATCCCAGCATAGTTCACTACATCATCACCATTGGCACGCATTGAAGAAATGGTCCCATCCGACAAGTTGCGAAATAGAATTCGTTCGTTATCTGATGCAGCGACCAGTCCTTCTGGTAAGGGTTCGGGTTGTGTAAATTGTTCTGTTCCTACGGATACTTTGATGTCATCTAGTTCCAACAAAATGTCAGCATCGTACGATTTAGAAGGTTCCAATTGAAAAACCAAGGACAGCGTTCCATCATTGCGAATAAAAAGGTTGGTGTCATCCCGCTCATAAAACAGTTTAATCTGTGACCATTCGCTGGTAAAAGAGGTTTCATCAAAATAGGATATCAATCCATCACCCCCAGCCAAGCTGTTGAGAAACTTTTCAGGCTCATTGGTCAGGTACACCCGAAAAGCATCTTCAGGAATGCCCGTAGTCGTTCTAATCCAAAACGAAACGGTGATTACTTCAGGCAGCTCCGTGACCGGAAGCGTTTGTATCAAAATGGCGTTTCGCGTGGTAAAGAAGGGGTCATCTGCATCTTCACAAACCACCCGATTCCCCATGATTAAGGTTTTGGTTCCCGTATTGCTTTGAACTGAAGTTTCAATTGCCGCATCACCACAAAGGAACCAATCGCCATCGCTTTCAAAACTTGGATTGTTCAGAAGATTATCTGCGGGCGTATCTTTTGGGGGTATAAGATTGGGGTCATAACTCGATTCACCAGTAGGTTGGGGAGCTGTTTCCCCCGCTTCAGTCATATCATCTGATTGACAAGAAAGCGCAAGCATGAGATGGACCAGTAGGATTGCATTTTTCATTTCATAAGGATTAAAATTAGACATGATATTTCCTGGGAGCTTATTAAAAAGCACCTAACATTTTAATTATCAGTATTTTGGAAAACGGACTAGATGAGCATTTTGTCCATGGCTACACGGACCAATGCAGCAACATTGGAGATTTTTAGTTTTTTCATGATGTTTCTGCGATGTGTTTCAACAGTTAAAGGACTGATGAATAATTCTTCAGCAATGTTGGCCGTGGTCTTTCCTTCGACAATTAGTTTTATGATTTGTTTTTCCCTCTTTGTTAACCGCGGTGGCTGGTGCATGGTATTGAAAATCGTATCCGCCATGGTCTTTTGAATCTCTGCGTCATAATAGCATCCGCCTTCCGCCACCGTAACAACTGCTTTCTTCAATTCTTCGGACCCGACGTTCTTTAATAAATAGCCCTTGGCACCATTTGAAATCATTTGGTTTACGATACTCCTGCTATTATAGGTGCTTAAAGCGATGACTTTGGCCTTTGGGAATTTAGAATCAATGATTTCGCATACTTCCATACCCTTAATATCGGGTAGGTTGATATCAAGCAAGACAATGTCTACAGGGTTTTCTTTGAGATAGGCCAATCCTTTTTTCCCAGAATCCACAGCGGCCACCACCTTTACTTCTTCGTGCGATGCCAACAGAGAGCAAAGGCCTTCCAAGACCAAATTGTGGTCATCTACAATCAACACCTTTATAATAGGTTGTTTTTGATTAAAGGGGTATCTCGATGTTTGCATGGGTTCCTTCATTGGGTTCTGTATCTATTTCAATACTACCGTTCAATAATGCCACTCGGGCGTGTACACTTTTTAAGCCCAAGCCTGAGCTTTCCTTCTTCATTTTGGGAGCAAAGCCTATCCCATCATCTTCAACCGTAATATTGACTGCATTTTCATATATGGTGCATTGTACTAATACTTCCTTGGCTTTTGCGTGCTTTACGGCGTTGGTAATTAGTTCCTGAATGATTCTATAAATAGTAAGTAGGGTATTATTTTCCAACGGTTTATTCTCATCGTAAAACTGAAGGATGAATTTGATATGCTGTTGGTGCCCCTGCACACTGGAGCAATAATCTTCCACTGCTGATTTCAATCCGTATTTGAATAGGGTCTCAGGCATAAGGTGACGGGCAATGTTTCGCAATTCCTTTAACGAATTGTCTACATTATAGGTAGCCCCCTCAATGGACTGCAAGAGCTCTCCCTTTACATTCTTGCATTGCTGTAGCTGTTTGAGTTGAATACTGGTCGCAGAAAGTCGTCCAGCAAGACCGTCATGTAAATCACTCGCCACACGTTCTCTTTCTTGTTCCTGTCCTTTATTAATAGCTGCAAAAATTTTTGACTCTTGCTCATGTTCCAAGAGCTGCATAGCTTGGCGATGTTGTTCCTGCTCTAATTGAGTTTTCCGTTTTTGTGCGCGATAGGCCATGTATCCAATCACAGCCAGGCTAAGCAGAATTAAGGCAATGAACCACAACAACCGTCGCTGGGCCATATTCTTTTGCAAGCTAATTTCTGCTTCATTGTTTTGGTTTTGGAGTTCAAGAATCTCCCGCTCTTTCTTTTCGGATTGATACTGGATTTCCAGTTGGTTGATGCGTTCCATCAATCCTAAAGCGCTGATACTGTCGTTCAGATTACGGTATTCACCCAAGTACTGATAGGCCTTCTTAAAGTCACCGCGCTGTGCTTCCAACTCAGCCAGGCTAGGATAAATATCCAAAACGCGCAATACTTCATTTTTACGTTTTGAGTTGGTCAGATACAATTGTAGATAGTGTTCTGCTTCATTCAAAAGACCCATTTTTTGATAGACTTGATAGTAGCAGAGGTAAAGTTGGTCGTATTTATTGGATAGTTTTTGGGCTTTTAATACTTCTTTCGAGCGGTCAAAGCTGGCAATAGCCAAACCATAGTTTTCTTGTGCCGCATGGTATTCTCCCTTTACCAGATGGTATAAAAACCACTCAGGAGCCGAAGGCATCTTTTCCAAAAAACCATGTGTTTCCTCCAAAATGGATTTCATTCCAGACAAGGAATCCATTTCTTGGAGACAAGCCGCAAATATCAGCCGGTCGTACACCAGAGCAGGATAATCTCCTATTTTTCTATAATAGGTTCCGCTTTTTTTGAAGTAGCCATAGGCCTTTTCATATTGCTCCAGATTAAAAAACTGAATCCCTAAATTGGAATTAATACGACCCAGAATAGCATCCAACCCAATTTTTTCGGCATGGGGAATCAATTCTTGAATCAAGGTCAACTCTTCTTCCGTGCGTCCTTGGTGAGCCAAGCTAACACCAATATCAAATACAGCGCGTACCCATAAAGTAAGATGGGCTTTGCTGGTATCCTTGACCATCAAACGTTCCAGTTGGTCTCTGGCCTTTGTATAAAAACGTTCTGCGCGTTTCGGTTGACCATAATCTAGGTACAATCCACCGTAAGTGAAATCGGATTGGGCCATGGCGAAGGTGTCACGCTGCGCTATTGCCAATTCTTTTGAACTAGACGCACTCTCAAAAGCGGCTACTGAATCTATACCAGAATAGATAAGTGCTAGTTGACCATACTCTAAGGACTGTTCAACTTTTGAATGGGTTTCTTTTATGAGCTGCAGCAAACTGTCCGCTTTTTTTTGATGACTGCGTTGCCCAAAGCAGACTGCCCAACTTAAAATACCTATGAAAAGAAATACAAGTCGTCTCATGAAAAGGGTATATCAAAACCCATCAGAAAGGTATGAAGTTTACCTTGCGTTCATTGGAAACCGATAAAAAATACCTACAAACCGGTAGTCCGTTTTACCAAAAATCCCGTAAAAACAAATCTTAGCCATGAACACGAATTGCCATTTTTGGGTGTTCAGCTACAAAATTTACTCGTTAAACTGCACTTTTTCGTCGATAAACGTAAAAACCTATGAAAAATTGATAAGTATTTTATGAATCCTTTGAAGAACTTTGTCATGTATTAACCCCCAAATCTAATACCATGATACGAGTAATGACATACAGACTGTTGGCGGTTTGTATCTTTTTGATCAGCGTGGGCATGCAGGCCCAAAACAACGAACCTTTTATCGACCGCAACAATAGTGAAGCGAACAAGCGTGTCGAAGATTATTTGAATTTATTGACACAGGGCTATTCTGATGTAGAGATTTTTCAGGACTTAGGAAACGCCAATTTCTTAGCAGAAAACTTTGAAACAGCTGCTTTTTGGTATGAAAAGTTGTTGGAAAACTCTGGCGAAGAAGCCCTAACCTTGGATTATGAAACCTTGTACAGTTTCTCCAAAGACTACGTTTCTGCCCCTATCGTAGTCGGTGAAAAAGATAAGTTGAAATCCAGAATACGTGAAGTATATGTCTCCAATGGGACAACGCGCGAATTTTTGGATGAAACCCGAAAGGAAACCAAAATCCAAGGCAAACTCAGTACTATCGACGGATACGCCCCCTCTATGTCCGTTACGGCTGATGGTACTGTGGCCTACTTTAGCAAGGCCGTTTCCCGCAAACCTTTATATGGTGTTTTTTCCAAAAAAGAGACAATTCATGAGATTTACCGTATGGAAAATGTGAATGGCACATGGAAAAACGCCAAAAAGGTAAGTGTCGCTCCGAAGTATGCTTCGGCGAAACATCCAGCAGTTTCTGCGGATGGTAAAAGACTGTTCTTCGCCTCCAATATGCGTGGCAGCTATGGCAAGTACGACATCTATGTTGCAGAGATTTCTTCCAACGGTGACGCTGGCGTAGCGAAGAACTTGGGTCCTAAAGTGAATACAAAAGAAGATGAACTCTACCCCAACCTTCACAATGGTACCCTACTGTTTTTTGCGTCTGCAGGACGAAAGGGATATGGTGGTCTTGACTTATATGCCACCCAGGTTACAAGACGTAATTTGACCGCATCGGTTAACCTTGGCTCTCACATAAACAGTAAAAAAGACGATTATAGTATCGCTTTGAATACTGAAAAGGGTATGGGATACGTTGTATCTAATAGAGGAAGCAATCAAAGTATTGCCCAGTACACTGTTTCGTACGGTAAAAATGTGCAAAAGAATACTTTGGTCGCCAACCGAGAAGACAAATTGAATGAATTACTGAACGACGATTCCACATTGGAATACTCTAGTACTTCTTTTGACGAGTAAGAACCCCACCTTACCGAACTAGGCAAAAGTGTACAGGATTACAATTAAATCGGTCAGCACCTGGGGGGTTATTTGATAATCATATTGCCTAATTATGTCCATAGCCAACAAATACGGACAAGGGGAACAGGCAGTTTATCATTTAAGACGGGTTGTACTATTTCACTTCTGGCCGATTTTTAAAAACAGGAAAGGCACCTATTTGGTGCCTTTTTTGTTTTTATTAAATCCTTGCCCAACAGTAAGTTAAGTCGATTCACCGGATAAAACTTACCGTTCATCGATGAAAATACAAAGTGCATTTCAACGAAAAAATGAGCCATTTTATCGGTAAGCCCAGAAAAAATAGTACTTTCATTAGTGAAATAGTATTAACCCAAATCTTAAATCATGTTTAATCCTGCTACAGCTAGAGCGAACCCATCGCTCGGTTCCCAATCCCACTTTTTTAGTTAGACATAACTTCTAGACAAGTTGGTTTATCAGACTGCTATTGTGAACAATGGCAAGGTAACCTGTACACCAGAATGTAACCCTTTCCTCACTCCAAAAAAGAGTGTGTGCCCCTTCATTCTTTTTTGGAAGGAAAGGTAGTTACCACCGCTCGGTGGGACAGGCCAGACCCAAAAACTAGGTTCTTTTGAAACCTGGTAAGACATTTTTTTACCCAAAATTTTTTTGAAAAAGGGATACATCCCCCCAAATCCTTTTAACATGAACAAATCAGTGACAAGTATTGTCATTGTGGACAGTGATATGTCCACACATGAAACCTACAGAAATTATTTTTCCAATTCAACAGCTTACAAACTACTCGAAATTTATAGTTCGGTAAGCGACTTATTGGCCCATCCGGTCAGGAAGTATCCAGACATTATTGTCTCGGAAACCACATTGCCCGGTATTTCAGGGCTTGACGGAATTGAATTTGTGCGCAAACGCAAATCCAACACCAAAATTCTGATGATGAGCGAAGCCAGTGACTTCTCTATAATTCGGGAAGCTTTTAAACGCGGTGCAGATGGTTTTTTGACCAAACCGATTCAACATGAACGGTTTTTCAATGCCATGGACTCTTTGCAACGGCATGGTGCCGCCTTGGGACATGATATTGTGAAGAAAATCATTCATTCGTTTCAATCCAGAACGTTTGATACCTTCTCCAAAAAGGAAAATCAGATTATAGAGTTGCTCACTCAAGGCTTTACCTATAAGATGATTGCTGATAAGCTTTGCGTGACCCCAAGCGCAGTGAACTTTCACATTCAAAACATCTATGTAAAGCTCAACGTAAACTCTAAATCCGAGGCCCTGGAGAAGCTTCGAGAATTGGAATCGAGACAATTAAACGCAGCTTGATTCGCTACTTATGGTATGGATACGAAAAAGGGGGCAATTGCCCCCTTTTTATATCAATAATCGAAATGTTATTTCATTTCTTCAAAATCAATCCTTCGACTTTGCTCAGGACAGGCTACTTTACCTCTTCGAAATCAACATCTTCAACATTATCCCCTTCATTAGCATTGCCTTGGGCCGCGTCGGCCTGTGGTCCTGCTTCACCCGCTTGAGCGGATTCCGCTTGCGCTTTGTACATTTCTTCTGAAGCAACTTTCCATGCCTCATTGATTTTCGCCAAAGCCGGGTCAATAATGTCCAAATCTTTGGTCTCGTAAGCCTTCTTCAATTCTTCCAAAGCCTCTTCAATTGGCTTTTTCTTATCGTCAGAAAGCTTATCGCCAAACTCATTCAATTGCTTTTCGGTTTGGAAAATCATCCCATCGGCCTCGTTTAGCTTATCCGCTGTTTCCTTCGCTTTTTGGTCGGCCTCAGCATTTGCTTCAGCTTCTGACTTCATGCGTTGGATTTCTTCTTCGGTCAAGCCGGATGAAGCTTCGATACGAATATCTTGGGATTTACCAGTGGCTTTATCCGTTGCAGAAACTTTGATGATACCATTGGCATCAATATCAAAGGTTACTTCAATTTGAGGAGTTCCTCTAGGCGCAGGTGGAATACCATCCAAGTGGAATCTTCCAATGGTTTTATTATCCGCCGCCATCGGACGTTCTCCTTGCAACACATGAATCTCTACCGAAGGTTGATTATCCGCAGCCGTAGAAAATACCTGGGATTTCTTCGTTGGGATAGTTGTATTAGCCTCGATAAGTTTCGTGAACACGCTACCCATGGTTTCAATACCCAAAGAAAGCGGCGTCACATCCAAAAGCAATACATCTTTCACATCTCCGGTCAAAACACCCCCTTGAATCGCAGCTCCTACGGCCACAACCTCATCAGGATTAACCCCTTTTGAAGGTTTTTTTCCAAAGAATTTTTCTACAGCATCTTGCACAGCAGGAATACGCGTAGACCCTCCAACAAGGATAATTTCATCAATATCACTCTTCGAAAGACCAGCAGATTTCAATGCCGTTTCACAAGGTTCGATGGTTCGTTTTACCAAATCGTCAATAAGTTGCTCGAACTTCGCTTTGCTCAACGTGCGTACCAAGTGCTTAGGCCCAGTTGCCGTAGCGGTTACGTAAGGCAAATTGATTTCAGTTTGTGCTGAAGATGACAATTCAATTTTGGCTTTCTCGGCCGCTTCACGCAAACGTTGCAACGCCATGGCATCATCACGCAAATCCATGCCTTCGTCAGACTTGAATTCTTCGGCCAACCAATCAATGATTTTTTGGTCTACGTCATCTCCACCCAAGTGGGTATCTCCATCTGTCGCCAATACTTCAAAAACACCATCACCCAACTCCAAAATGGAAACATCGTGTGTACCTCCACCAAAATCAAAAACCACGATTTTTTGGTCTGTATCTTTTTTATCCAAACCATACGCCAAAGAAGCGGCGGTAGGTTCGTTGATGATACGCTCTACCGTAAGGCCAGCAATTTCACCAGCCTCTTTTGTGGCTTGTCTTTGGGAATCATTAAAATAAGCTGGAACGGTAATTACAGCACGAGTTACATCTTGACCCAAGTAATCTTCAGCGGTTTTCTTCATTTTTTGAAGAATCATAGCTGAAAGTTCTTGAGGAGTATACAATCTTCCATCAATGTCAACCCTTGGGGTATCATTGTCACCCTTCACCACATTATAGGGCACTCGGTTTGCTTCTTTTTGCGATTCGGAAAACTTGTTCCCCATAAATCGTTTAATGGAATAAATTGTTTTGTCAGGATTGGTGACCGCCTGTCGTTTTGCAGGATCTCCAACTTTGATTTCCCCGCCTTCCACAAAAGCAATGACTGAAGGTGTCGTTCTTTTACCTTCAGCATTTGGAATAACCACAGGTTCGTTTCCTTCCATCACGGAAACGCAGGAGTTGGTTGTTCCAAGGTCAATTCCTATAATTTTGCTCATGTTATCTTGAATTATATGATAATTATCTAAACTAAATTTTCATGCTCAAAAGGTCAATGACCATGCCACGCCACGAAATCTGACAAGCTGTCATATCTTCAAATGAAATATTCCATGCATCTTTCAAAAGGGCACTTTATCTTTGATGCGACCAATACATAACAATGGAAGGAATCAGTGTTTTTGACATGCTCAAAATAGGTGTAGGCCCTTCAAGCTCACATACTTTGGGCCCTTGGCGCGCTGCACGCGAATGGGTTTCGGAACTCCGCGAATCCCAAGTTTTGGATAAGGTGAAAACACTAACTATC
>CALBPG010000008.1 GCA_937899065.1 uncultured Allomuricauda sp. | reverse complement strand
GTGAAGGTAAAACAAGACTTGGATATCGAGATTCCAGAAGAAGTTTTCGGAATCAAAAAATGGGCTGCGAAAGTAGTTCGAAATTATAATGTTGCTTCGTTCATTAAGGAGTTCGTAGTTGAGATTCCTGAAGAGATGAACTACAAAGCAGGGGGATACATTCAGATTGAAATTCCCCCTTGTGAGGTGAAATATGCGGATATGGACTTAACCGCCCACCCAGAAGAACATGAAACGCCAGATAAGTTCAAAACCGAATGGGACAAGTTCGGTCTTTGGCCTTTGGTGATGAAGAACCCTGAAACGGTTGAGCGTGCCTATTCCATGGCTTCTTATCCTGCTGAAGGAAGAGAAATCATGTTGAATGTGCGTATTGCCACTCCACCATGGGATAGATCTAAAAATGGATGGATGGATGTGAATCCTGGTGTTGCCTCTTCTTATATTTTCGGATTGAAGGAAGGAGACCCCGTAACCATTTCCGGGCCTTTTGGTGAATTCTTCATCAACGAGTCCGAATCTGAGATGCTTTATGTTGGGGGTGGTGCAGGAATGGCGCCAATGCGTTCGCACCTATATCACTTGTTCAAAACCTTGAAAACCAATAGAAAGGTGACGTATTGGTACGGTGGACGTTCCAAGCGTGAGTTGTTCTACATCGAACACTTCAAGGATTTAGAACGCAACTTCCCAAATTTCAAGTTCTATATGGCCCTTTCGGAGCCTTTGGAAGAAGATAATTGGAAAGTGAAGAAAGATATCGATGATGAGGAAGGGGATGGTTTTGTCGGATTCATTCACAACTGTGTTATTGATAACTACTTGGACCATCATGAAGCACCAGAAGATATCGAATTGTACTTCTGTGGTCCTCCATTGATGAACAAAGCCGTTCAAAAAATGGGTGAAGACTACGGAATTCCGGATGAGCACATCCGCTTCGATGACTTCGGAGGATAATCGCGTTGCAAACACCTTTATGGTGAAAATTCATATCAAACCGATACCTAACGTATCGGTTTTTTTATAGCTATGAGAAGAGAATTGACCGAGCAGGAGCTGCATAATTTAGCAATGAACATCGTTGGCCGACAATTAGAGGCCGATGGATACGAGTTCATGGCCATCAATAGCAAGCCCAAGAAGAATCCACAATACGTGTGTTTGAAAGATAAATACTTGCATTTCATTGTAGTGCGGAATATTGAATTCCCTCATAATCCAAGGGAGTATGATGTTGAGTTGATGGAAAAGATGCGAGACCATGCTATTAAATTTGAAGCAAGGACGTATTATGCGGGCGTTGGCATTTCGAATGCTGCAGACAGAACTTTGCCGGTCTATTTAAACGAAGAGTACATTGTGGATTATGAAGGCCTTCTTGAAATCACCTAATTCAAAAAAATGAAGAAAATTGTTGTACTGAGTATTTACATTCTGCTTTTCGGATGTGATTCCAACGAGCGCTGGGTTAAGAACCAAGCTGTAGGGGAAGCTTTGGGTACCACTTATGGTGTCACTTTCATTGCAAAGGAAAAAATTGATGCACAGCAGAAAATCGATTCGGTTTTTAGGGTTATCAATGCTTCACTTTCCACTTATATCCCAGACTCGGATATTTCAAAAATCAACGGCGGTGATAGCACCATTGTGGTGGATAAATCCTTTCGAGACGTGTATCTCCAAAGCCAAAGGGTATATGAAGAAACCATGGGCTAATATGACACAACTGTGGGGGTTTTGGTAAAAGCTTGGGGGTTTGGTCCAGAGAACCCGATTAATCAGCTGGATAGCGTTCAGGTTGATAGTCTTATGCAATATGTAGGTTGGTCCAAAGTACAGTTGAAATCTGATTTCACTATTGCCAAAACCGACCCCAATATTCGATTTGATTTTAATGCTATCGCGAAAGGCTACGCCATTGACCGTTTGGCGCAAATGTTAGATTATTCCTTTGGAGTCGACAACTATCTCGTAGAAGTTGGGGGAGAAATGGTAGCCAAGGGAATAAATGTTATCACCGAAAAACCTTGGACCATTGGTATTGACGACCCCACAAATCTCGAATCGCGGGGTAGTGCTGCTTTGATTCGTTTGAAAGATGGTGCTTTAGCCTCATCAGGAAATTATCGCAAATTCAGGGTGGACGAAGCGACAGGTGAAAAATATGTACACACCATCAATGCGAAAACAGGGTTCACAAAAAATTCAAGCATATTGTCCGCTACCGTTGTAGCGAATAACTGTATGGAGGCCGATGCCTACGCGACTGCCTTTATGGCCATGGATTTAGAGGATACCCAAAATTTATTGAAACAGATTAATGATTTGGAAACTTTCATCATTTATTTGGATGAGCAAGGAAATACGCAACGTTTCATGACACCAGGGTTCGAGAAACTTCTAGTTCAATAATGGTTTTTGTACGAATGGAATGAGCTCACCTTTGGCCAAACGATACTGATTGATTTCTTCTGAGGAAAGTTGTGTCGTATAATCTACGGCTTCAACAATGAATCCAATGCTTCGTAATTTATCGAAGTAATCTAGACCATAGATGCGAACATGGTCATATTGCCCAAAGATTTTGGCTCTTTCTTTTTTATCGGTGATAGTATTGTCTTCAAAGGTCTTATCCCGCTTTACGTCTTGTGGAATTTGAAAAACACCCCATCCGCCTGGACGAAGCACACGAAACAGTTCTTTCATGGCTTGGGTATCATCAGGAATATGTTCCAACACATGATTACAAAGAATGACATCAAAGGCATCGTTCTCAAAGGGAAGCTTGCAGATATCTGCTTTTACATCTGCTAAGGGTGAATTCAAGTCTGTTGTGACATAATCTAAATTTGCTTGTTTGCGAAACCGCTTGTAAAAGGCTTGTTCTGGTGCAAAATGAAGCAACTTTAGGGGTTTGGTAAATAAATTGGTCTTATTCCGAAGAAACAACCACAGCAACCGATGTCTTTCCAAAGACAAGGTGGAGGGTGAAAGCACATTTTCTCGCGGGCTTTCATAGCCATAGGGCAAGAACTTTCGAAAACGCTTGCCATCAATGGGGTCAATAAACCGTTTGCCTTTTAAGAATAGGGCGATTAAGGGTCGTACCCAATAGCTTAAACTTATAAGCCAAGGACGGGGAATGAGATTTAGAAAGTACTTAAATATTCTGGACACGAATTACACAAATTATCATCAATTGTATTGGGCACAATTAGGCGTGTCAAACTTAATTTGAGGTTGTACTAAGCGCGTTTCGCAACTCGTTTTCTTCATCACTTTCAATACCTAAAGCATCATAGATGTATTGAAAAGTGGACAGCAATTCCGGTTTCCCATCGATTAAAGCCACGTCATGTTCAAAATGGGCACTAGGTTTTCCGTCCGCAGTAAGAATGGTCCAACCGTCTTTTAATTGCTTGATGCGACGGGTTCCCATATTTATCATAGGTTCAATAGCAACAACCATCCCATCGACAAACTTTTTACCTCTGCCGCGCTTTCCATAGTTGGGCATTTGAGGGTCTTCATGTAAATCCGTACCTAAACCATGTCCCACAAGTTCTCTAACGACACCATATCCTGCTTTTTCGCAGTAGTTTTGGATGGCATATCCGACATCGCCTACACGATTTCCTGCTTTAAATTCTCGAATACCAACGTAAAGGGAAGCTTTGGTGACTTCTAAAAGTTTGAGCGTTTCTGGCGCAACTTCACCCACTGCAAAGGTGTAGGCATGGTCGCCATAATAGCCGTTCTTGACTGCTCCACAGTCTACTGAAATAATGTCGCCGTCTTTGAGTTCATCATTATTGGGAATACCATGAACCACTTGCGCATTTGGACTCCAGTTCAAGGTGTTGGGAAAATCATACATTCCTAAAAAACCAGGTTCTGCGCCTTGCTCCCGAATAAATTCTTCGGCCATTTTATCCAAGCGCAAAGGATTGGCTCCAGGTTTGATTTCGCTGGCCAACATGCCCAACGTTTTGGAAACGACCAAAGCACTTTCCCGCATTAATGCAATCTCCTCAGCTGTTTTGATTTTAATCATGTCAGCAAAGATACAAGGAAATTACAAGTGCTTTTAGGGCTATACCAAGGGTTTTTGGGTCATGCTATGCGGTTGTTCTACCCCCATAAGCTTGAGGATAGTTGGGGCGATATCCCCCAATACACCATCAGCGATTTTCTTAATGTCTTCGTCTACTAAAATTAAAGGAACTGGATTCGTTGTGTGTGCGGTATTTGGACTCCCGTCTGCATTGACCATAGTATCACAATTCCCGTGGTCGGCGATTACAATGGTGCTATACCCTTTGGATAAGGCTGCCGAAATCACTTCTTCAGCACAACCATCTACGGTTTCGCAAGCTTTGATAGCCGCCTCCATAACTCCAGTGTGCCCAACCATATCGGGATTTGCAAAATTCAAGCAAACAAAGTCTACTTCTCCTTTTTCCAACTCGGTTACGATAGCATCCCTAATCTCGAAAGCACTCATTTCCGGTTTTAAATCGTAAGTGGCCACCTTTGGTGATGGGCATAGAATACGCTCTTCCCCTTCAAACGGTTCTTCACGACCACCATTAAAAAAGAAAGTAACGTGCGGATACTTTTCCGTTTCGGCAATTCGAATTTGTTGTTTTCCAGCTTTGGCAAGGGTTTCGCCAAGGGTTTCTTTGATGTTCTCCTTATCATACACCACATGAATTCCTTTAAAGGAATCGTCATAGTTGGTCATGGTGACGTAATATAGTGGAAGCTTTTTCATGTTTTGTTCTGAAAAATCTTCTTGACTCAACACTTGTGTGAGTTCTCGCCCACGGTCGGTTCTAAAGTTGAAAAACACCACCACATCATCAGGTTGAATATTGGCAAGTGGTTTTCGTGAGGCGTCTTTTGCAATGAGTGGCTTTATAAATTCATCGGTAACATCGTTGGCATAGCTTTTTTGGATGCCTTCCACGACATCTGAAACCAATTCTCCCTCACCATGTACCAACGCATTATAAGCGAGTTTTACTCTTTCCCATCGTTTGTCGCGGTCCATGGCATAATACCTTCCCACCACAGAAGCCACCAAAGTGCTTTTGCCTTCGCAGAATTGCACGACATCTTTAATGAAGCCAGCACCACTTTTAGGGTCAACATCACGGCCATCGGTAAATGCATGCACAAAACCCTTCACTTCAGGGTCGAATTCATTTAACGTCGTGATCAAAGCTTTTAAATGGTCGATGTGACTATGTACCCCACCGTCACTGACTAAACCTAAAAAGTGTACGTTCTTGCCTTCGTTTTTTGCGTATTCGAAAGCTGATTTTAAAACAGACTCGTCTTTCAAAGTGTTTTCAGCTACTGCCTTATTGATTTTCGCAAGGTCTTGATACACAATTCTACCGGCACCCAGATTCATATGGCCTACCTCACTATTTCCCATTTGACCTTCGGGAAGGCCCACGTGCATACCATCGGTTAATAAGTTCGCATTAGGGTATCGCTGGTAAAGATTGTCAATGAAAGGGGTATTGGCTTGGGCTATAGCTGAAACTTTTGGGTCTGGAGACTTTCCCCAGCCGTCCAAAATCATCAACACTACTTTTTTATTCATGGTTTGGCAATTTCTTTTCAAAAATAGGATGAATTCGCTGGATGCACCAGTAAATCAAGGGGTTTTGTCATTATAGATTTCGTAAAAATCAATCTTAATCTTGCGAATATTGTTAAAGTTGCGTTATATAAGTGTTAATCCTGTAACAAAATGATTCTTTGGAAGTCTATAGAGATGTAACTTAATTCCAAGTAAATCAATTCATCATGAGAAAAACATTAATTCTATCAATCGCAGCTTGCTTCGCTTTTGCGGGAGCCATCGCTAATGAAACCGAGGTTTCGTCAAACATTCCTAACTCCGTAACACTGGAGGCTACTTCTGTTTATGAACTTAGTTCTTTTTGTAAAGCCGTTATTCGAGGTGATATCGATACGGTAAAGAAGCTTATCGACTTAGGGGAAGACGTTAATCAAAAGTCTTTAGGGAAGACTCCTGTACATTTCGCAGCACGTTACAACAGGGTAGAAGTTTTGGAACTGTTGCTTTCCAACGGTGCCAACGTACGAACGCTTTGTGACAAAGGTCGCTCCGCAATGGATTATGCCAAATTATCTGGAGCCAAAGACGTCATGGATGTTATAGAGTCTGCTATGATTCAATAGAAAAGGAGTTTATTCATCCGAAAGTATTAAAAAAGCCCCTTCCTTGGAAGGGGCTTTGCTCATTTACTATAGTGTTCCTGTAAAAGAGATAGTGTTCTTACTAGAAATCAAATCCGGTGAATGCTCTATACATAAATGCATATACTGCCATAGACAATAACACCGCGCAGAAAATGGCATAGGCCTTCAAAAATACCACTAGGTAATTCGGTCTGCAATTGTCGAACGCTTCATTATAAAGCGACTTAAAGTGTAATAATGTTCCCATCTGTTCTCGAATTTAAGCACAACGAGTTAAGAGGAAATAAGGTAAGATGTTTGGGTTGATGTAAAGGTACGCAAAAGTTGACGATGTCCTTTTTTAATCGACGAAGGCGCTATTTCTATCGACTGGAATACTTTTCGATGGCCTCTCTTATCCTTTCGATGCGATTTTCAGGGTCAGGATGCGTACTTTGAAACTCAGGAACACGATTTGGACCAGCGGCCGCCTTCAAAATTTTCATTACCTCAATCATTTCATAAGGATCATACCCCGATTGAATCATTAGAAGTACACCAAGCTCATCACTTTCCAATTCATCTCCTCTTCCGTTCTTCAGTAAAGTGTTTTGGCCCATACCACTAACTAGGCCTCCCATATCGCCACCAACACTAGCCCCCATGGTCAAGGTTTCCCAAAAACTACTCTCCGCAATACGCTCTGCAGAATGCCTTCCGATTACATGACCTATTTCATGACCTATTACCCCAGCAAGTTGTGCTTCGTTCAGCTGCGAAAAAAGAGCATAGGTAATAAAACACTGTCCGCCAGGTAAGGCAAAAGCATTTATGGTACGGTCGTCTGCCAATAAATGGAAATCATATTCATACGGAGTTTCCCTGGCGATACTGTTGCGTACCAATTTTTGTCCAATGGCGTCGACAAAAGCTTGTAGTCTTTGGTCTGGATAAAGTCCACCATACTGTTGTGCGATATCGGGAGCGTTTTGCAACCCAATAGCAATTTCTTGTTCTGCGGACATATTGATATTTTGAATACGGCCCGTAAAAGGATTTTCCTCTTTATTGCTGCAACGCTTAATAAAAGCAAAAGCAACAATGGCCAGTCCAATAAAGATTCTGATTTTCCAGCTTCCTCTTCTCATGATTTACAAGTGTTCAGGGAAGAGAAGATACAAAAAATGTGCTACAGCAAATCGGGATTGATATCCAAGATGTTTTCTCGGATATAGGACCGAAGGAAACCGGCGGTAAAGTATTCAGTACCCAAAAAAGTCTCGTCTTGTAAAATCCTTAAAATATTTTTTTTGCGGAAGGCAGCGAGCATGGGTATGGATATCGGGGCATAGCTGTAATGCCAAGGTTCATATTTGAAGCCTCTCCGTTTGGGTTCGTTGGTATAGACCAAATAGAATCCAAACTCTTCGCAATGTTCATCCATCCAACTTTTAAGGCCCGCAAAAGGACCTCCTTCTTCATACTTTTTTGTTACGAGCAAACTTCCCTCAACCTTCACATTTCCATCAATAATGTCTATTTCAGTCCCCCAGTGGTGACGACTGGTCCCCGGTATGGTTGAATATTCAATGATTTTGTCAATTGCGTCCAACGGTTCCATACCATCATCTTCCGTGTAACGAATGAATTTGCGTTCCCAAATAACCTGTAGGCGCTGAAAACTCCGGTACCCTGATGCGATTTGAATATCATATCCGTCACCGTAGGCTGCTGCCCTCATCTCTTTGAAGGCGCTGGCCGCTTCTTCCAAAAGATTGATGCCCTTTCCTCCAAATAGCTCAATGTCTTCTTTACCCATTAATTCCAGAATGGAATAATCGTCTTGATAGGGTAATTCGAAATTCAAAGGCAAGGAAAGGGCGGCGGCAGTGCCCAAACCCTTTTTTACAAAGTCTCTTCGTTGCATAAATTGGAAGTGTATTCTCCTATGGGCAGTAAGTTACTAAGTATTTTCTTAGAAGGTTTCTAAAATAACGGGCAAGTTCAATTTGCGAGATAAAGATATCCCTGAAACTTCTGACCTGTGCCTTTATCATGGAAAATGTAATAGTATATTCCCGCGGCTAGTCCAGAATCGCCGTTAATGGCACCTTCACGATTTGACCTGCCATCAAATTCATTGCTGTAGCCTTCTTTTTCATAAACCTTGATGCCATAGCGGTCAAAAATCGTCAGAGTGTTATTAGGGGCATTTTCAATACCGTCAATAACCAAAAAGTCATTTACGCCATCGTTGTTTGGGGTCATGAAGTAGTTGTCCAGTTCCAAGGCAGAAAAAGGCTCCAGAATTTCAGGAGCGCTTCCCAAAGTGAGAATTTCATAGTCGTTGGGAACAAAAACGTCGGAAGTTAATATTCCAGAGTCCAAATCGCCACTAGCTAAAGTGGCTCCCAAATTTACCCATTGCTGTTGCGCTCGGTTCCAACCGACCAAAACGAGTCTTTCGATAGTGTCGCTGATATTTCCAACCGCACTGAAGCTATTCCAATTCAAGGTCAGTTCTACGGGGAGTTCTCCGGTTACTTTCCAAAATTCAGTGGTATTGATTTGTACTTCCGGGTCCGCAATATTGTCTGTGGAAAAGGTTTCTGCAAACGTTCGGGGAAAATTAGGGTTTTCACTAAAGTAAGCACCTTGGGTTATCACGTCATCTATTCCGGCACCAATGGAAATCGCCTTGTTTTGATTGCCATCACCGGTAGGCAAACGCGTTCCATTGCCATTCAAAACGGCGGCATACCCATTGATATGGGAGGTGTCATCTGCGCTTGTGGCAAAAGCATTTTGATAAAACAACAGATAGGTATCCGTATTTGTTTTTGGGGTAATAATATCACCTGAAATGAAATTGATGTTGTTACGAACACCTACCCAAGTATTAAGGAAAAGTCCATTTTGGGTAAATACCTCCATATCGTTAAAAACAGGATGGGAATCTCCTGAAATGGTCAATTGGGAATCGCTATAAAAACCCATCAGGCCTTGATTGTCATCAAATATACCGTCATCAGTAAGGTCCAAATGAAAACCTACGTTCGCATTTTCATGGATTTTTAAATCTCCGAAGTTGTGAAAGGCCGTTTGCCCGAAGAGGGGAAAACTACCAAGCAAAACCAAACCAAAGAGAAGGGTGGTAAAGATGTTATGTTTTGGATATCTGTTTTTCATGCAATGGTTTCTTAGAAATCCAAAATAGAAAACATGAACTCCGAATCGTAGCGACTGCGGTCGGTTCCGCCGTTATCATTATCCCCTATAATTACTTCAAAACCTGTGGCAGACTGGGCACGATAAGTTATGCCCGGGTCGTCGGCACCAGCACCATCACGACTTGGTATGCTCAGCTGAATAATATAATCGCCGTCTGAGACAAGACCCACCGGTAAATCGATTCTGTAATTACCGTTACCAGCGAGTTTGGTTATGATTATCCCTGGAGTGGCTTTATCGATACTTCCGTCAGAAGCTATTTTCCCAAAGGCTTTTATCGGACTTTCGTAAAAAGCGCCTCCATTGGAACCTACGGAAATACTATTGCTCACTTCACTACCTACGGTATTGGCTGTTTGGGTGAGTCCAATCTCATTATTATATGAAATGACCCCCGTCCCTACATCTTGATTTAGGTTGGTTGTGGTATTGTCATCTCCATCGGCAAGACCCACGGGAACATCAGTAAGGTCATTGAAACTACCACTGAAATCATCTGAGGCATCAGTATCATAACCACTGAGGTCAATGGCGGTAGCGTCAGGGTCTCCTGTTAGGGTAATTACCCCACTGGTAAACCGTAAATCTTGGATGACATTGGTTACGTCACATAGGTTAATCCAGGCGGCACCATCATAATAATGGATGCATTGTACATCTGTATTGTAAACCAAAGCACCTGTCAAAGGCTGAATACCCATCATTTGAGCTTGGGATAGCCGCGTAAGTACTAGGGCTTTGTCCGAACCTTCCATTTCCAAAATGGAATTAGGGTGGATGCTATTGGGATTATCACCGATTTTAACTTGTGCTACCAAAAAGCAGGGTAGCATCAACATAACAACATACAGGATTTTGCGCATAATTAATTCCTTAAAAGTGTTTGGTGTGGTTTAAAAATACTATGACCGACTAGCTTTTAAAGGGAATTGTTGTGAATAGGATTCACAGTGTTGTGAAATCCACTATTCAATTACAAGCGTTTAAGAATCAAAGGGTTAATTCTATGGTAAGGTTGGATTTTCCTACACTATCGGTCCAAAAAAATAAAACCTTGGTAATTTAACTGTAAATCATCAAGAGTAACAAGATAGTAATAAATGCCTTCAGGGAGCCCGATTTCAGGTTTTAAAACGAAACTGCCAGTGTTGGACATTCCAATGAATTCGTTGGTATAGTTGATTTGCTCAAACACCTTCTGTCCGAATTTGTTGAAAATCATCAGACTGTTGTTGGGGGATTCTTCCATACCGTCAATCACCAAAAAGTCATTGGTACCATCTCCGTTAGGACTTAAAAAATAGTTCCCCAAAGTAGGATTTTCAACCGCGAAAGTATCTGTTGGCAGGGGAATGGTGCCAATGGTAATGGCTTCGTAATCGTTTGGAACAAAAGGCAAAGAGGTGACGAACCCCCGTTGCAACGTTCCGGTTCTGACGGAATTTCCAATAATGGTCCATTGATTGGCACTTTTGCTCCAACCCACCACGATGATGGACTCATCTCGCGCATTTGGAATTGTAGCAAGATTGCTTCTCTCGTTCCAACTCAAGGTGACTTGCATTTCGGCATCGCTTCGTAAAATCCAGAATTCCCGGTCGGAAACGGTACCAATATTTCTAACTTTTTGTTCAATATCAAATGCTGCTAAAATGGATAGTGGCATGGAGGGATTCTCAAAAAAATACCCACAAATGGCAAGGTCCGCAACATTGGTAGCGTCCATAATCAGGGGACGTAACTGTTCCGAATCCCCAACTGGAAACGAAAAGTTGGTACGGTTGGCTGCTGCAGCGTAACCTGTAACTTTTGCGTCATCGGTTTCTCCAGTAAAGAAAGCATCTTGAACGAAATTTAAATACATCGAGTCATCGTTCAAATCGCTTTCGATATCCCCTTGAACGAAGTTTGCGTTGTTTTTTACGTTCAAAGTGTTTTGTAGAAACAAGCCACCTGGCAAGAAAAACTCTACATCCAAAAATGTAGGGGATACAGTCCCCTGAACGGTTAATGGTTGATTGCCATAAAAACCGACCAAACCAAAATCGTTTTCAAAAGCTTCATTGTTGATGAGGTCGGCATGAAAGCCAATCTGCCCATCTTGATGAATTTGAATGTTCCCTTGGTTGAAAAGGGCATTTTGAGCACTTATGGCCAGGGGTAGAAAAAATGCTATGCCAAAGTATTTGAGCATGCCTTAGGGATTGATAACGGTATAGTGCCAAACGGCGTCTGCAGGTGTGGGCACCCCACCTAAAAATTCATATACCTGAACCGAAAAAGTGCCTGCCCCTTGATTGATCAACTGAATCATAATGGGATTCCCGGGCGTGTTTTCTTGAACGGTCAATTGGATGATGGTTGTGGCCGTTATTGCTACGTTATTTATAGTATAGGCTCCTGCAGAACCTGCATTGGGAATCGCTGGGACAATAGCGGATAGTGGCACTTCATCATTAATTGTGTTTTCCAAAACCAGTTGCCAGTCAGCTCCATCCCATCGAAGCAACTGACCTACGGCGGTTCCATTTGCTAATTTGGCTGGAGTAACGGCATCATCTACGAGTTCATCCGTGTTTACCGCATCATCGTCCATTTTTGCGTTGGTGATAGCATCATCAGCAACCTCCACATTCACATTTTCAAATAGTGCGTTGGCCGGCGTGCCGGTAATCTCAATAGTTCCTGCCAACGAACCTAATGTTCCATCTCCAGCAAATGCGGTGACATCTACTTCCAAAGAACCGTCAGCCGCTTGATTTAATCCAGTACCAGCTACGTTTGCTGCAATTTTATCTTGTGTTACGGCGTCATCCACGATTTCAGCCGTATTTACAGCGTCATCGTCTAGTTTTGCATTCGTTACTGCATCATCAACAATTTCGTTGGTATCTACGGCATCATCGGCCATTTTGATATTGGTGATGGCATCGTCGGCCACTTCGATATTTACGTTTTCAAATAGGGCATTGGCAGGCGTTCCTGCTATGTCAATTGTTCCAGCCAATGAGGCAAGGGTGCCGTCCCCTGCAAAGCCGGTAACATCCACTTCGAGCGAACCATCTGCAGCCTGATTCAAACCTGTGCCCGCTACATTTGCCGCAATTTTGTCTTGTGTAACCGCATCATCGACCAATTCATCCGTATCGATGGCATCATTGGTCATTTTAGCGTTGGTGATGCTATTATCGGCAACATCAACCCCCACATTTTCAAATAGGGCATTGATGGGTGTTCCGGTAAACGCTATGGTTCCCGTCGGTGAGCTAAGCGTACCATCCCCGTTGACCGAACCTACATCCACCTGTAAAGAACCATCGGCTGCCTGTACCAGTCCTGTGCCAGCAACATTGGGGGCGATTTTATCGCGAGTAACGGCATCATCCTGAATCTTAACGGTGCTCACGGCATTGTTGGCCAATTTGATATTGGTTACCGCATCATCTCTTATTTCATTGGTATCCACGGCATCATCGGCCATTTCAACATTCGTAATGGCATCCGTAGCCACTTCAATATTAACGTCTTCAAAAAGTGCATTGATTGGTGTTCCCGTGATAGCGATAGTACCCGCCAAGGAGCCCAAGGTACCATCCCCATTAAGGGCGGCGACGTCAATTTCAAGCGAACCGTCTGCGGCCTGGACGAGGCCAGTGCCTGCGATATTCGCATCTATTTTGTCTCTAGTAACCGCATCATCATCAATTTTTACGGTCGTCACGCTAGCGTTTGCCAAATCATCCGAAGTGACGTCATTGTCCAAAATTTTATCTGTGGTAATGGCATCATCGTTGATTTTGGCGTTGGTTACGGCCAAGTCATCCAATTCGTTGGTGCCAATTCCGTTGGTGTTTACATCCAAAACAAAAGGGTCGGCGTCTGTTCCTGCTCCCGTACGAATTAAAGTGGCATCTGCCGCATTAGTCACTTCATTACCAATAACCCCGTCCAATTCGGTTATTGAGAGGGCACTTTCGTCCAAAAGCTCCCAATTTGTACCGTTCCAACGTAGTAATTGCCCAGGTACTGTACCGTTGATTAATTTATCAAGGGTTACCGAATCGTCTGCCAATTGGTTTGTAGTTATCGAACGTTGTTGAATATGAAGGTCTCCGTTTACCGTCGAAGGAACAATACTTTCAATACCATTGATTTTCCCTACTTCAAAATTGAAATTGCTCGTGGCAGGGTCTTCGGTTATAATTATTGTCGGATTGGCATTGACAATAGCTTCTGCGCTAAAGGTCTGTTCATCCGGTTGATCACAAGGGTTTATCCAATTGATACCGTCATAAAAATGGATGCATTGTGTTTCTGTATTGTACACCAATGCGCCTCTCAAAGGAGTCATGTTTTCCATTTGTGCAGTGTTCACCCGGGTAATGACCAAAGCGCGAGACGTACTTTCCAACTCCAAAACCGAAAAGATATCTAGGCTTTGGGGATTTTCTCCAATCTTGATTTGTCCCCATGAAAGGACACAGCTCAAGCTTAAAAACAATACACAAAGAAGGCGATTTTTCAATGTAGTGTTATTTGAGGTTACTGTTGTGCTGCGCAAAACTAAACGGTTCAAAGGATTATTCTAGTTTTTACCGTTAAAATGCATGCTACTCGGGCTGAACGTAAGCTGTTTTTTCGCACGCTTTCTGGCGGAATTAACAAAAGTTTAGAACCGAATTATTTTTTATCTGTGGGGCAAATTCTTTATTTAGGAACATTAAACCACCACATGCGCGCACTTTTTACTTTGATATTGACGCTGATGCTTACCGTACCGCTGCAAGCTCAGGAGACTAGAAAACTTCTTAGGGGCAAGGTACTGTATCGGGGTAGCAACGTACCCAATGAAAACGTAATCAATGCGACCACTGAAACCGCTACCATTACTACTGAAAACGGGGAGTTCGCCATTATGGTCCAGGAAGGAGACCAGTTGGTTTTTACCGCGGTTAATTATCAGTTGGAAGTGGTCACTATTACGGCTGAAATCTTACAGAACAATCGATTGGTGGTTGAGGTAAAGGAGAAGATTACCGAGTTGGATGAGGTTGTGGTCAGTCCCGAAAACCAGCAAAAGTTTCTGCAAGTCAAAAACGAAACGTTTAAAACCTTTGAATACGAAATTGACCGTGGCACAGAAGTTGAAAATATAGCAGAAGCGCAATCAGTGAGAGGTATGCGGGATGGTTTGAACTTTGTGAACATTTTTAAAGCCATGTTCAAATCCAAACAAGCCGATGGGTCAGAAACCACACCGTTAAAAATTAGCGATGTGCTTCGTCAGGTATACGATGATGAATTTTTTGTTGTGGATTTGAAATTGCCACAAGATAACATTGACGCTTTTCTACTGTATTGTGATGATAAAATTCCGTCACAAACCCTTCTGAAAAAGGAAAATGAATTTCAACTTATTGATTTTCTCGTTTCGCAGAGCAAAAATTATCTGGCCTCCATTGAAGAATAGCCTCTTCATATTTCTGTTGGCATTTTCGCTTTTTTCCGTTCAGGCACAAGATGCACCCTCTAAAATGCTGCAAGGCGAGGTAGATGGTTCCGGTAAGGATGTGGTCGGTGTAGTGGTTCAAAACATTACCAAACAGGATGCCGTGATTACGGATATCGATGGCAGATTTTCCGTAAAAGTGAGTTTGGGTGACACCTTGGTGTTTTCTGCTGTGCAATTCAAAAGAAAGCAGTTGGTGATTTCCCAAAACCTTTACGACTCTAGTTATATCATCGTTAGCTTGGAAGAATTCGTTAACGAACTCCGTGAAGTGGTGGTACGTCCTTATAATTTATCCGGAAATCTGGACCAAGATTTAGGCGGATTGACCTTGGAAAAAGACGTAAGCGCCGAAGCACTCAACTTACCAAACGCTGGGGTACGCATTAAAACACAAAGCGAACGAAAATTGCAACAAGCCGCAGGAGGAAAATTTAATGTAGGAATGATATTAAGCCCTCCGCTAGATCCTATCATTAATGCCATAACGGGGCGTACCAAAATGCTGAAAAACAGGGTCAAGGTTGACAACACCTACGCACGAACCCAGCGCGTTCAAAACTTTTACGCCGATTCACTTTTTGAGGCAACGCTGAAAATTCCTAAGGGAAAGATAGATGACTTTATGTACTACTGCGAGGTAGATGACGCTTTTCAAGAGGCGGTAGACTCCAAAGATAAGTTACGCATCTTGGACTTTATGATTGCAAAAAGTAGGGCGTATCGTGAAGACAACAATTTGGACTGAATCCTATCATTATGAGGTATTCTTGGATTTTCCTTCTGGTTTTTTTGTTCCTTTTTCAAAGTCTTTTTGGTCAGGAAACGAAAACCTTACTGGGAAAGGTCATAGCCAAAGGAAAGGACGTGGTCGGGGTTGCCGTACAAAATAGCAGTTCCAAAATGGGAACCATTACTGGGGCAGATGGAAGTATTTCAATACTAGTAAAACAAAATGATACCTTAGTTTTCTCCGCAGTTCAGTTTACCCGAAAGATATTCGTAGTCACTAAGGAAATCTTCGCAGCGAATTTTATTCAAGTATCGCTGGAAGAGTTTGTGAATACTTTGGATGAGGTGGTAGTGCGACCTTACAATCTTTCAGGCGACCTTGGCACGGATTTGGGAAGTTTAAAGTTGGCGAAGGATGTGAGTGCAGAGGCATTGCAATTGCCCAATGCAGATGTGAAGGTCATTTCTCAGAGTGAAAACAAACTCAATGATGCCGACAATGGTAAATTTGCATACATCATTCCCATGGGAATTGCCATTAACGTGAACAAATTGCTCAATCGCATTAGTGGGCGAACGAAACAAATGAAAGATAGGGTGGTATTGGATGCATTGTACGCGACGATACAAAAAGCTGAAGAAAAATATATGGATTCCATATTCGTGTCCCAATTGAAAATTCCTGAGGATAGATTGTTCGATTTTTTCCATTATTGCCAAATGAACGAAACCTTTAAAGCGGTGCAAACAAATGAAAATGAACTAGTATTATGGGAATTTTTAGTAGCACAAAGCAAATCTTATCGAAAAATCAATAGTTTGGAGGATGAATAAAATCGGTTTGACAAATACTATCTCAACATTTAAAGCAAGGACGGTTTGCATTTGCGTCTTATTAATAGCTGTATCAGCAAGTTTTGGATTTTCAGCAGCCCATAAATTTTATGTGAGCGTGACAAATTTCAAATACGTCGAAGAAGAGCAAGCGTTTCAAATCACAAGCCGAATTTTCATTGACGATTTGGATGATGTTCTGGCAGAACGTTATGGTATGGAAATGTACTTAGACACTCCCGATGAAAAAGAAGTTTCAGATAAATACATCAAAAAATATTTTCAAACCAAGTTTTCGGTACAGTTAAATGGTGAAACGGTGCCTTGCAAGTTTTTGGGAAAGCGCTATGAAAACGATGTAGCTATCTGTTATTTGGAGGTGTCTGATGTAAAGTTAACAGCTATTCAAAAGCTGTCGATAACCAATGAGGTTTTGACCGATTTGTTCGATGATCAACAGAATATTGTGCACGTAAAATGGGGGAAATCCAAGAAAAGTTTTGTCCTGACCAAGTACAATAATAAAGGTATGTTAAACTTCTAACGCTTTCTTAACTATCAGTTAAAAATAAGTTATTTTTCGCGCGTTAAAATCAAGAACATAATGATGAACAAGAAGTACTATTTCGTTTCATTTTTCTTTCTATTCGCTGTTGCTTTTTCATTTGGACAGGAAGGTGAAACCGAAGAAGAGCCTAGAAAACCTGGGCACTACAATCAAAGTAAATTCAAACAGTTGTACGAGGAGTTCTCCACTCCTAATACATATCGTTCCGCTTCCGGAGCTCCTGGTCCTGATTATTACCAGCAGCAAGCGGATTATGTAATGGACATTCGTTTGGATGATAAGAATGCAAAAATCTACGGTGAGGAAACCATTACCTATCACAACAATTCCCCAGATAATTTGGAATTTCTCTGGGTGCAGTTGGATCAAAATGTGAGAGCAAGGGATTCCAAGTCACCTCTACGAAACGGTGATGCCGTAAATTTTGCCTATTCGGCCAGCCGTTTTAATAAAACCTATAACGAAGAAAAGTTTGATGGTGGATTCAATGTTGAAAGTGTAAAGGATGCTGCAGGCAAACCACTTTCGCATACCATTAATCAGACCATGATGCGCATTAATCTTCCGCAAGCCTTGAAAAGTGGCGAGAAGGTTTCTTTCAGCATTAAATGGTGGTACAACATTCCAGACCACACGGTCAACCGTGCACGTTCGGGTTATGAGTACTTTGAAAAAGATGGCAACCGTGCTTATGTAATTGCACAGTTCTTTCCTCGTATGGCCGTTTACAGTGATGTTGAAGGATGGCAGAATCATCAATTCTGGGGTAGCGGAGAGTTTGCATTGCCCTTTGGAGATTACGATGTGAGCATTACAGTACCTGCCGACCATATTTTGGATGCTACTGGAGTACTTCAAAACAGAGATGAGGTGTTCTCTAAAGAGATGATGAAGCGCTACAAAGCAGCCAAGAAATCATATGATAAACCTGTAATTATTGTCACTCAGGAAGAAGCAGAAGCTGCTGAGAAAGGTTTTTCAGATAAGACCAAAACTTGGAAGTTCAAAGCGACCAATGTGCGTGATTATGGCTTCGCCACGTCTCGTAAGTTCATTTGGGACATGCAAGCTGTAAAAGTAGGTAGTAAGGATGTCATGGCTGTGTCTATGTATCCTAAAGAAGGAAATCCACTTTGGGAAGACTATTCTACCAAAGCCGTGGTGCAAACCTTGATTACGTATTCAAAACACACTTTCGATTATCCATATCACAAAGCCATTTCAGTTCATGCCAAAAATCAAGGTATGGAGTATCCCATGATTTGTTGGAACTACGGACGACCTAATGAAGATGGTACCTATAATGATAGAACCAAGTATGGGATGATTAGTGTAATCATTCACGAGGTTGGACACAACTACTTCCCAATGATTGTAAACTCTGATGAGCGCCAGTGGGGTTGGATGGATGAAGGATTAGATACCTTCATGCAATATTTGACCGAGCAGGAATTTGGGAAAAACTTCCCAGAAGTCGTTGCTCCTAACGATAAGTATCCTTCACGTCGTGGAGAGCCTGCGAAGGTGGTGCCTTATATGAGTGGTGATCAAGATTACATTGCTCCAATTATGTCCAACCCTGAGAATGTATACAGTTTAGGACCAAATGCTTATGGTAAGCCTGCCACTGCTTTGAACATTTTGAGAGAGACGGTTATGGGCAAAGAGCTGTTCGACCATGCTTTCAAAACCTATGCACAACGTTGGATGTTCAAACACCCAACTCCCGAGGACTTTTTCCGTACCATGGAAGACGCATCAGCAGTTGATTTGGATTGGTTCTGGAGAGGATGGTTCTATACCACCGATTATGTGGACATAGGCGTCAAAGAAGTAAAGAAGTTTTACGTTAGCTCCGAGCCGAACGCTGAGATGAAAAAGTATATGGAGGACCGTAATGTGACGGAAGCAGATTTTCCTCCACTAGTTTATTTGGTAGAAGAAAGCAGTGAGGATTTCAATGAAAACCTCAAAGGCAAAGCTCCATCTGAAACTTCCAAAAACTTGAAGGAGTTTATGATGGATAACATGACGGCTGAAGAAAGAGCCCAAGTAAAAGAGCCCAAATACTTTTACGAAATAACTTTTGACAAGCCAGGAGGTATCCCAATGCCATTGATTGTGGAGTACACTTACGCCGATGGTACCAAGGAGAGTATCACGTATCCTGCAGAGATTTGGAGAAAAAACGATAGCGAGGTAACCCGCGTAATGGCGACCGAAAAAGAGTTGACCAATATCGTGATTGACCCAATATAGGAAACTGCCGATATCGATACGGAAAACAATAGCTGGCCTAAGAAAGAAGAAAAGTCTGATTTCAGTAAATTTAAGGACAGCATTAAAGGAAAATAGTCCTTAAGGACCTTAGATAAAAAAGCCCTGTGTTTTCACGGGGCTTTTTGTTTGGCAACCCAACTTCTGGTTATATTTGTGATATGTACATGTTGTTCATTAGCGGAGCCGAGATTTTTTTCATCCTCTTTATCGTGGTGATGGTTTTTGGTGCTGATAAGTTACCTGGTATCGCCAAAGGATTGGGAAAAGGTATGCGCCAATTGCGTGATGCGACTGACGATATTAAGCGTGAAATCCAAAAAACTGCCGAAAAACAAGGTATAGATACTGACTTTACCAAAGATATCCGCGAAGAACTGAACGAAGTCAAGAAAAATGTGGATGAGGTGACCGGAACCATTAAAAGAAAGTAAGTTCCATGCTTGATGGGCTCATACAATGGGATAAAGACCTTTTGGTTTACCTCAATTCCCTAGGCTCTCCAAAATACGACTCCTTTTGGCTTATTATTACCAGAATAGATGTCTGGATTCCACTCTTTTTACTCTTTGGCTTTTTGATTTTTCGGAAAGCATTGCGTAAAACGGCATGGTTGCAACTCAGTTTTGTCTTGGTTTTTGCCTTGTTCATTACCCTTTTGTCCAAAGGCGTGAAAATCTTGACTTATCGATTGCGCCCATGCAACGACCCCGATATCAATCGATTTATGCGCATATTGGATACGCCCCACGATTTTAGCTTTTTCTCAGGGCATGCTTCAAGCTCTTTTGGCATAACGATGTTGATGATGTTATTTTTAAAGGACCGCTATAAATGGGTGGCTGCCTTTCTTGTTTGGCCACTTTTATTCGCCTACAGTAGACTGTATTTGGGTGTTCACTTTCCTTTGGATGTTTTGGTAGGAGGGCTAGTAGGTGTTGCCAGTGCTTTGTTGTTTTACCGATACTATCAGTCGCTTAAAGTACGCGAGACAACGTCAGGCCATCCCGAATAGGCAGTAAAACCGTTTCCACTCTGGGGTCTTCTTTGAGTTTTGTGTTGTAGGTCATTAAAGCCTGGGTAGTATAATCCGTAGATTCTACTTCTTCTACTACTTTGCCTGACCAAAGTACATTGTCAGAAAGGATGATGCTACCGGGTCGTACTTTCTCCATTGTCTTTTCAAAATAGGCATCATACTCCATTTTATGCGCATCGATAAATATCAAATCAAAGGGGCCTTCAAGGGTCGGTATAATTTCTAGGGCGTTCCCAATATGTTGAACAATTTGTGAATGAAACGCACTTTCACCAAAATAGCGCTGTTGCAAGTCATACAGTTCTTCGTTGACTTCAATGGTATGAAGCTCGCCTTCAGGATGCATTCCTTCTGCCAAACATAAGGCAGAATACCCCGTATACGTGCCAATTTCCAAAATTCGTTTCGGCTGGACCAGTTTAGAAAGCATACTCAAAACCCTTCCTTGAAAATGCCCCGTAATCATTCGGGGCCGCACCACCTTTAAATGGGTTTCACGAGTAAGTTTGGCCAGCAATTCTGGTTCATTCTCCGAATGCTCTGCGATGTAGGTCTCTAAAACGGCGGAAAGAAAATGCATGGTTTGTTTTCGCAAAAATAGAGAAACCTGTACTTTCAAACGACAGAAATGAGACTATGGACAAGGATTATATCATTCGCGAAGCAACCTTAAATGACTTAGCGGTTTTAAAGGATTTTGAGCAAGAAATCATTGCGGCGGAAAGGCCTATGGACCCCACGTTAAAGCCTGGGAAAATCTCTTACTATGATCTTGCAGAGTACATTGAAGATAAAAACAAATGTGTTTTGGTCGCGGAAAGTAATGGAGAACTTATTGCTTCTGGCTATGCGATACCTAAAACTGCCAGACACTATCTCAATCATGATACCTATGCCTATTTAGGGTTCATGTACACGGTACCCCAGTGGCGCGGTAAAGGGGTTAACAAGGCCATTGTAGATGGATTAAAAAAGTGGTCTAAAGCAGCAGGTTATACGGAGCTTAGGTTAACCGTATACAATGTCAACGAAGGGGCGATTCGAGCGTATGAAAAAGCAGGCTTCAAAAGACACTTTATCGAAATGCGATTGGGGTAGCATACAGCCGAATCGGCAATCAAACCTTATTTTTGTAAAAAGCCAAATTCATGTACCAAAACACGCTGGAATTCGCACAAAGTCTTGACAAAAAAGACCCTTTACGGAAGTATAGGGAGGAATTCCACTTTCCGCAGCATGAAGGGCGGGATGTCATCTATTTTACTGGAAACTCCTTGGGACTACAACCCAAATCTGCGCAAAAGTATGTGGATGATGTCATGAAAGACTGGAAGGAAATGGCTGTAGAAGGGCATTTTTACGCCGACAAGCCTTGGTGGGATTATCACGAACGGCTGGCAGCGGGTATGGGAAAGATTCT
>CALBPG010000007.1 GCA_937899065.1 uncultured Allomuricauda sp. | reverse complement strand
GCCGTACACGGCATTCTCTCGAACCAAAATAGGGCGGTTGAAAAAATCTTTTGCTCCAGTGTCCAACCCATAGAGGTCGTCTGCAATGGGTTCTGTGATGAACCATTGCTCTTTTCCCAAATCTCGAGCGGATTGAAAAATATCTTGTAATCGAAAAATATCATGAGTGCGCATAACCGCAATTCGCGAACCGATGGTTTCAACAGGTGCGTATCCAACACCATCTCCTAAAGGTTTGTCCCATTCCAAGATGCGCAACAAACCATGACTATCGATGGCTCCATTCTGTAATCGATACGTACGTAATGCGGAGTCTACGCCATAGAGCTTTTTCGCTTCATCAGCGGTAAAAGAGCCTTGGGCAACTTCATGAAATCCAAACTCTGAAAAATAACGTTTGGCGTACGCAGCATCGGCAGTACCAAGCATCACCTCATAAAGGCCACTGATTCCTGTTTCGGGAAGTTCTTGTATATGGATTGCTTCTGAACTCATTTCATTATCAGATTTCCAGAATCAATTTTCCAAAGTTCTCTCCAGTGTATAACATCATCAAAGTATCCGGGAATTTCTCCAATCCTTTTACGGTATGCTCTTTCGCCTTCATTTGTCCTGAAGAAAGCCATTCCGACATCTCCTCAACAGCTTGAGGCCATTCCGCCACATAATCAAAAACGATAATGCCGTTCATCACGCCGCGAGCGGAAACAATTTTCATATAGTTTTTCGGACCGTAGATTTCTTTTTTATTGTATTGCGAGATGAATCCGCAAATGACCACACGGGCACCTTGTGCAAGGTTGAGAAGTCCATCATCCAGTGTTGGTCCACCTACATTATCGTAGAAAACATCAACGCCGTTTGGGGCATACTCCTTAAGCTTTTCATCAATAGATTCGGTTTTGTAGTTAATGGCAAAATCAAAACCACATTCTTCTTTCAAATAATTGCATTTCGCATCGCTCCCCGCGGAACCTATTACCGTACAACCTTTGATTTTTGCAATCTGGCCAACCGTAGAACCTACTACTCCTGCGGCTCCAGAAATAAAAACGACGTTACCAGCTTTGGGTTCCCCACGTCGTAGTAAGCCAAAATAAGCCGTCATACCTGGCATGCCCAAAACACCCAAATGCAAACTGGCTCTTCCTTTTGAAATATCTATCACCGTAAGCCCCTTACCGTCAGAGACACAGTACTCTTGCGCCCCTAGCAAACCAGAAACGTAAGTCCCTTCAGGAAAATCAGCATTTTTCGAGGCTACGATTTTACCAGCAGAAAATGTGCGCATGACCGCCCCAATTTCAATGCCTTTAATATAAGTTGTACCCGCATTCATCCAACCGCGAATGGCAGGGTCCAATGAAATGACTTCGATTTGTATAAGGACTTCACCCTCTTTCAGGTCGGATAGTTCTTCCGTAACCACTTTAAAGTTGTCAGGGGCAATCATTCCGTCGGGTCTTTTGGCTAGGGTAACTTTTGTATTTTTCAAAATAGAGGACAAATTGTTAGTGTTTTAAAAGTACCAAAAATAGTTAACATTATAAATAATTAACTAAATTAACTATTATCTTTAGAGACTATGTCAGCCATTCATAAACGTACCGTTACTGTTAAGGGCAAACGCATCTTTTTCCAAACGTTGGGAAAGGGTCCTGCCCTTGCTTTATTTCACGCGTCCCCATTTTCTTCGGATATGTTATTGCCCTTTGCGCAACAACTTTCCGGCTATTTTACGGTTTTTTGCATTGATACCCCAGGCTATGGCCGTTCGGAAGGTTTTGATGCTCCGCCGAAAGACCTTTCCGCTTACAGTGAATTGCTTCCGGAATTTTTTGACCATCTGGGTATCGAAAAGCTTTCCATTTATGGTTCTGCAACCGGAGCACAGCTGGCAGTTCGGTTCGCTTTGGACCATCCTGAGCGAGTGAACCATGTTTATCTTGACAATGCCGCACACTTCAATAGCGAACTGAGAGCGCAAATTTTGGAGCACTATTTTCCAGATTTAACGCCAAGATTAGACGGTTCTCACTTGGATACCGTTTGGGATATTGCCTCAAACTTGTTTTTGTACTTCCCTTGGTGTTTTAAAACTGAGGAATTCGCCCTAAATCGACCACAACTCCCCCCGGTTGTACTTCATGGTATCGCGTTGACGTATCTGGATGCCGGCGAGAAATACCATTATGCGTATCGCGTTGCATTCATTCACGAAAAGGGAGAGCACGTGCAGGCCTTGACGGTTCCCACGACCATTTTTAGATGGGATGAAAGTATTATCCTCCCTTATATCGATGCCTTGTTGGACCATGACCTACCCGAGCATGTTAAGGCCAAAAGATTAGCCGGACCTCCTGAAGAACGCTTCCAAGGAATGGTTGCTCATATGCAGCAACAACATGCGCAAGACAAGCCTTTTATCTTTGACACAGGCCTGGGTCAAGCCTATGTCACACCATCCAAAACTGCCTTAGACTTTATGTTGCCCGAAGCCGTCGAAAGTGGACAACATCTGCATAACGCCTGGGCGCTATTAAAAGAACACTCCCCAGAAGCTTCTGCAGAAGAAATCCAGCAACTTTTACTTCTGGGCTATCAAAAACAAACGACCTAAATGCACTAGCATGCTGAATATGGAACAATACATTGGGGAATGGGACAATTTTCAGCAATATTGGCTTGAAAATACCGAAGAAGACCAGCATCGGGAAGAGGTCGAAACCAAACACAGACATTTTGTTTTGAAGATTGCCAAGCATGAAAACGGAGGTCTTTTGGTTAGCCTGAACGAAGGACGCAACGGAAAAATCCATATTGAAACGTTTACTTTAAATTCATCGGATATAGCGTCTGCCGATTTCAATTTGAAAAATAACACCTTGTTTGTTTCTGGAAGAGCACCTTTTGATACCCCACAACCGTATCGCTTTCTTAAAAGCCGACGGTTTTCAGGCTGGATTGAATATCCGATATCCATAGAACCTGAAGAAATGTACCACCAAGGCAATCTTGAAGTTTCAGACCAAGGCGGATTGGCAGAACTTGACCTTGAGGGGGTAAACTACACTGTGGAATTAACCCAATTGCTATTCCAAAAAAAGCTGTCCATTATGAAGTTGGCCGTATATGATTTGTCTTTGGGCGAAGTTGAAATCAATAGCAGGGCCATTAGTTATACTTGGGTCAATCCCGACGCCAAACGGATAGGCATCAACTTGAGGAAAGTATTGTCCGGTTGGACCATGATTGAACCTGGTTTTATAAACCAAAACACTTGGCGAAACGATGATGACTAACAAATGAAGGCTTCGTATAACGCATCGGGAAAAACTTATGTTGTCATTGGTAGCAATAGCGGCATTGGAAAGGCTTTAATCCAATTGCTAGATGAAAGCAAAGCTGAAACCATAGGTTTGGATATTCAATCAGAAGCTCACCAAGACATAAGTAATTTCTTGACAAAGTATTATTCTGTTCGTCCCACCCATCTAGAGGAGATGCAACGTGCATTCAAAACCATTCAAGAAAATACCTCATCCATTGCCGGATTGATTAATCTTTCAGGAACCTTGGCTTCTTTCAAATCCTTCGACAAGATGACCCCAGAGGAATGGGACGAAACCTATGACATCAGTTTCAAAAGCTGTTACCACGCCTGTAAAACTTTTTTACCGTTGCTTCAAGCCCATGCCAATAGTGCAATTGTGAACATGTCTTCTGGTCTGGCTTTTGGAGGACAACAAAACTACGGCCCATATACCACCGCAAAACTATCAGTTGTTGCCCTCAGCAGAACTTTAGCTACCGAATTAGCACCCCAGATTCGGGTCAACAGTGTCGCACCGGGTGCTGTGGATACGAATTTCATTTATCAAGAAGATGGTAGTACGCGTTTCAATCCAGAGATGTACAAGAAAATTGCACCACTAGGCACCATAGCAACTCCAATGGAAATTGCATCAGTTATTCAATTTTTGCTGAGTGACGGCGCCTCGCACCTTACCGGGCAATGTATACATGTTAATGGTGGTGCCTTTATGGCTTGAGCCGAATCACTTCTTTGGAAAGAATCAAGCGTTTGAAGAGCCAAACCACCAAAATGGCCAAGGTACACATCACCACACCGTAAACCCCTGCCGTCGCGGCCATACGCGGTTCTCCCAAAAAGGTGGGGGAAATCGCAAGTGTCATTCCCAATACATTGTTTTGCATGCCACTTTCAATGGACACGGTTGCAGATTGTTTAGTTGACAATCCCAAGGCACGTGAACTTCCAAACCCAATACCCAGCGTGAAAAGATTCAGCAACAACACAGAGACAAAAGAAGCTTTCAAAAGCATCCAGCTATCGCCAATTTCTTCCAGTTTGACCACCATAAGTATTAATGCCAAAACGATTACCAAGCCGGAAAACCAACCGATGGCTGGTTTGCATTTTTGAGAGAATTTAGGCAAATACTGATGAATCATCATCCCTAAAATCACAGGAAGTGCAGTGAGCTTAAAAATATTGAAGATGGTTTTTCCCAAAGGCAGTTGAATGGAGGCATCCGCCCCTAGCACAAAACGCATAGCAAACACCAAAATCAAAGGAATAGTGAATACAGTGATAATGCTAGAAAGAGCTGTAAGCGATATTGACAAGGCTGTATCGCCTTTGGCCAAATAGGAAAACAGATTGGATACCGCGCCCCCTGGGCAACAACTCACCACCATAAGTCCCATGGCCAAATAAGGGTCTAATGGAAGTAGATTAATCAATCCGAAAGCAATCAAAGGGACCAATATGATTTGATTGGTCAGTCCAATGAGTAAGGCTTTGGGATTGGTACCGACATTGAAAAAGTCTTTTACCGTAAGGGTCATCCCCATTCCCAGCATAATCAAAAACAGCAATAGCTGTAGTACGGTGGGAATATATGGCAGAAGACTTTGCATATGGTTTTACGCCGTTTGGGATTTCCAGGATTCCAGAATTTCTGAGGCCGTAGCCATCCATACTGCGTCATGGGCTGCAAGTTCTTCTAAAACGGATTCCAAATACCCGATGCGATGCGGTTGCCCCAAGACCCATGGATGAATGTTCAAGGACAAAATCCGACCGCCCATGGTTTGGGATTCTTCCAGTAAAAAAGCGAATGCATCTTTTACCTGTTCTCCCCAATCTTCGGCCGTGTGCAAGTTGTTCAGGATGATGAAGTGGTCCTCCAATTCGGTAGATAGCGGCATCGCAACCAAATCTCCATGCTTGGTTTTGAAGTTATACGGCATAGCATCGTTCGCCCAATCACAGAAATATGCAATCCCTTCTTCCGCCAAAAAATCGGGGGTGTTCATGGATTCATTTTTAGCGGGGCTAATCCAACCTTTGACAGACTGACCCGTAAGGTTTCGCAGTCTGTCCAAAGCCGTTTTGACGAGTTCTTTTTCTTCTTCTGGATTTTGTCCACCGTAATGCAAGGCATCCATATGATGGCCATGGCTAAGGATTTCGTCTTGACGTTCTTTAAGGAGCCCTAACAGGTACGGATACTTTTCCGCCAAACGCGTATTCATCGCAAAAGTGGGTTTTACACCATACCTATCAAACGCTTTTAGAAAACGATAAATCCCGACTCGATTGCCATAATCCCGTAAGGTATAATGCCGTAAATCTGGATAGGGTTTGGTCATCCCTCCAGGTACTTTAAAAGGAATACCCTTTTGGTTCAAAGGAAAAAACTGGAGCCCAACATTTACCCAAACCGCAACTTTCTTTCCGTTGGGCCAAGCCACAGGTTTTCGATTTTTGAGCATGGACCACTCATATCGCTCATGGTCCATTCCATAAGAACGATGCGGATAGTTCAAATACGAATCATCAAGCGTTCCCATACTGCTTTGCTTTTTGTCCAATATCTTCATTTACCACATCATAATAATGCTCCATAAAATATTCGGCAATTTCTTTACCCGTAGTTACCCAAACATCTGAATGACCTGTGATATATTCCAATGCTTCTTCGTATGCCTTGATGCGGTGTGCATTCGTTACTTGATAATTGTGAGTCGGGATACACATGATGGTACCACTTTCCGCACCTTCTTGATACAGCCTATCGAAATTCTCCTTTAAGGCCTGGCCATAATTTCTTGGGGTGGTTTTTTGCACCAGGTAGGCGATGGTATCGTTCATTTCCAAGGAATACGGAATGGATACGAACCGCTTGCCGCTTCGTAAATGTATAGGGGTTGGCTGGTCATCATGAAACAAATCACAGGTGTAGAAACCTGCTTCATCGCCAAAAAGTTCTGTTCCCACCTCTGCAAATAAATCCAGGGTAAATTCGGAATGCGACAAAGCCGGAGCCAAATAACCGGCACATTTTTGACCCGTATGTTTGTAAATGGATTCCATGGAATCCTTTATCATTTCCCGTTCTTGTTCCTCGGTCATGCCATAGGTGTATCGGGTGTTATAAATTCCATGACTGAAAAATTCCCAATTCCGTTCTTTACATAATTCAATGATTTCGGGATGGTGGTCACACAAAGCGGTCGACAACGAAATTGAACCTCGGATGCCATATTTGTCCAACAATTCCATTTGACGGGTATGTCCTACTCGGTTTCCCCAATCACGACTCGTGTAGCCTGGTAAAGCAGGTGTAGGTTGTGGCCAAGGTTTCCGAAAAGGATTGTCCGGCGGGTCCAGTTCGTAAAATTCAATGTTCGGTGCTACCCAAAACGCAACTTTTGCTCCATTCGGCCATGTGATTTTTGGTCGATTATGATAGGGCCAATAGTCATAATATCCTGGTTCTTCTTTCATGCTATATGCTATTAAGCCAAGTGAATACTTCGGCTACTTCCAGTACATCACAATATTTCAGGGAAAGGTCAGTAAGGTTGGCATAGTGATAACTTTCATGTTTATCGGCCACACACTCTTCGGGAATGATGGTACGATATCCTCGAGATAAAGAATCTACCCCTGCGGCACGCACGCAACCCGATGTAGAACCGCCCGTCAAAACCACAGTATCCACTTGATGCCATACCAATAAGGATTGCAAAGGGGTTTCAAAAAAGGGGGATGGCATTTTCTTTTCGTAGAACGCATCGGTACTTCGGTCCAACTTCAACCTGTCGTCCAACTCAGACCGTTCAGAACCAAATTTGATATACTGAAGGCTATCCGGTGTATCGGTTCGCGTACCCCAAACACCAGCATCCGCCGCAGTATCCATATACGCCACATTCGTCCAGACCACAGGCCAACCCAAAGCACGAAACTTTTCTGCCAACTGGTTGATATATTCCATTTGGTCGGGGTCATTTTCATAGGCGGTTTTAAACAAATCCGTTCGCGTGTAGGCTTTTTGCAAATCAATGTTGACCAAGGCTGCTTTTTTTCCAAATCCAAATCGTTTACGAGCTGGGTTCGCCTTGACATCAAAATATATTTCTTTTGCGGTTTTGTCGGTTTTTTGCATGTGTTGGTATTCCTATGATTAGTTTTTCTTCGGTGCTTTTACTTTGGAAGATTGCATTGAGATGAGCTGCCATGCCGCTTCATTTTTCGTCCAAACCGCCGTAAGACGAAACGTTCCCGAAGGAAAGTCTTTGTACTTACGGGTATTCAGATAATTGGCGAGCACTACATTTTCAGAAACCGTAACAAATTCCAAATCCGAGACTTCATATTTCTCAAACGTATTTTCAAGATTGGTCAAGGCCATTGCCTTTCCATACTTCTTTCCACTTTGCGAAGTCAAAATCAACTTCGGGTGATAGACCAAATCTCCCAAGGCTGGATTGCTTTCCAAATGGGCTTTTTTTAAATTCTCCATTTGAGAAAGTATTTCGGCTTCAACCACCGTATTCGCTTCTTGCGCATAAACCCCATGCGCTAAAAAGAACATGAAACCGATAAGACTTCGCAAGAATGCCTTCATGATTCTTGGGTTTTGATAATCCCTTTGGCAACCATATCTGAAATGGCGTCTTCACTCAAATTCAATTCCGCCAAAACCTCGGTGGTATGTTCTCCTATTTTTGGAGGGTCCAATCTTTTTTCGACCCGAGTGCCTTTATATTCCAATGGGAATTTAGGCAATTTCGTCATCTTTCCATCACCCATATCCACCTCCATCAAACTACCCCCTTTATTCAGTTGTTCGTCTTCAAACAAGTCTTCCGGACGACTTATTGGAGCAAATGGAATATGTCCTTTGTCACATTTATCGATGATTTCGCTTTTGGTAAATTGCTTAAAACGGTCTTCCAAAGCAGGAATAAACCATTCCCGTTCATCAATACGCTTGTTATTGGTGGCCAAACGCGCATCGTTTTTCCAATCTTCCCAATCAAACACCTCACAAAGCCTCAACCAGTGTTTTTCACTGATGATGCCCACGAAAACCTTATTGGCATCTTTGGTATCGAATACTTTATAAATGGACCAAGCACTCACTCGTGAGGGCATGGGTGGAATTTGATAATCAATTTGGGAAGCGTAGGCCATATGCTGCCCCATCAAAAAGGCACAGGTTTCGAACAAAGCTGATTTAACAAAACCGCCTTCTCCTGTTTTTTCCCGCTCGTAAAGCGCTTGTAGAATACCAATGTAACCGAACATACCTCCTGTAATATCAATCACCGAAGTCCCTGCTCGTAAAGGATCCCCTTCTCGACCTGTCATATAAGCGAGTCCTCCCATCATTTGAACGACCTCATCCATTGCATGTCGTTTCTCATACGGCCCACTTAAAAAACCTTTGAGAGCACAATAGATGAGGCCTTTGTTCAAACTACTCAACTTTTCATAACCCAATCCCAGGCGGTCCATGGTTCCTGGACCAAAGTTTTCTACAACTATATCATATTCCTTCACCAAATCATAAATGAGCTCCAATCCTTCCTTGGACTTCAAATCGATGGCCAGACTCTTTTTATTCCGGTTGTAAAACCAAAAATATCCAGTACCAAAACCTTGCAAACGGCGTGTACTATCGCCTTGAATGGGCTCCACGTGTACGACGTCGGCACCCATATCAGCCAGCATAAGCCCTGTACAAGGACCCATAACGGCATGTGTAAATTCCAAAACTTTTAGTCCTTTCAGGGGATTGCTCATCATGTATTTTGGTTTTTTACAGATTCATAAAATGTTTGGGGTAGTTCCTCTATTTGAGTATCTAAGGTGGTATTCCAACGATTCAAAAATCCGAATAGGGAAATCACCCCAACAATTTCAACTACTCCCTCTTCATCAAAATATTTTTTCAATTCCGTCATGTCGGCATCCGTTACCTGGTTGGGTACCATACCTGCCTTTAAGGCAACATTCAAGGCCGCTTTCTCACTGTCATCAAAAACCGTTGCGTTTTCAAAATTCCAAACTTCTTTTAACTTGGTTTCAGAAACGCCCTGTTTCATGGCGGCAAAAGCAGTATGCGCGGCACAATAGCGGCATCCGGCTGCCGTGCTGGTAACATGACCCACTAATTTTTTTAATCCTGAGTCTACCTTGCCCACGGCATACACTTCTTTGACCAATTCAAAAAAAGTCTTGAGCAATTTAGGTTTATGCGCCATCAAAAGGCCATCATTGGGAAGAAATCCCATGAATGCTTCCCCAGCGATAAAAAGGTTTTTCAACTCAGGGTCGGAAATATGTTTAACGGGTTGAATCCTACTCATTTTCCAAAGAATAGTTTCCGTGTTTTTTGAGGTATTTCACCAGGCCCCCTTCATTCAGAATGTCCATCATAATTTTGGGAAGTTTCGTTGCGGCATAAGTTTTTCCAGAAGTAACATCCGTTACCGTGCCTGCTTTCATATCCACTTCCACTTCAGCATTTTTTGGAATCGAATGTTTGCCGATTTCAAGTACCGGCAATCCAATATTGATAGCGTTTCTAAAGAAAATTCGAGCAAAATCCTCTGCGATGACCAAGGCAACCCCAGATTGTTTCAAGGCCAAGGGTGCTTGCTCACGGGAAGAACCACAGCCAAAGTTAGTTCCGGCAATGAGGATATCACCCTGCTGAACCTTATCCTTGAAGCTAGGATCCAAATCTTCCAAGACATGGTTGGCCAAAGTGGAGAGGTCAAGGGTCTTGGTGTATTTTCCAGGGATAATCCGGTCGGTATCAATGTGGTCACCATACACATGTGCCTTCCCCTTTAAACTTGATGGCATTTGTACTTCACTCATACCAAATATTTTTTCGGGTTGACGATTTTTCCTTCCAGTGCAGCAGCCGCTACCGAGGAAGGGGCTCCCAAATAAATGTTGGAGTTGGGGTTTCCCATTCTTCCTCTAAAATTTCGATTGGCGGCAGATATTACTACTTCACCATCCGCAGGAACTCCTTGGTGGGTGCCTACACAAGGACCACAGCCGGATGTAATCAAAGACGCTCCAGCATTTATTAAGGTTTCCATGCTTCCATTTTTCATGGCATCAAGCAATACACTTTTGGAAGCAGGAGCAATGACCATTCGTACATTGGGATGTATTTTGCGCCCTTTTAAAATCTTGGCGGCAATGTCTATATCTTCCAAGCGACCGTTGCAACATGTTCCGATAAAAGCATAGTCAATTTTAGTGCCTTCGTACCCAGAAATGTTATGGACGTTATCCGGAGATTCCGGAGCACTGACCTGAGGTTCCAAACCAGAAACATCAAACTCATAGGTTTTGATATACTCGGCATCAGCATCTGCCATTATAGGTTCAAAAGGATAATCCAATTCCAAACCTGTAGGATTTACGATTCCAGCTTTAGCACCCATCTCAGAGGACATGTTCGCAATGGTCATTCGACTGGACAAGCTCAATCCTTCAAAAGCTTCACCTGTAAATTCTATGGCCTTATACGTTGCGCCAGAAACCGTAATCTTTCCGACCAAAAAGAGAATCAAATCTTTCGCAGTTACACCTTCCTGTAATTTCCCATTGCAGATGACCCGAATGGTTTGAGGTACCTTGAGCCAAATCTTTCCCGTCATCATCGTGGCAGCCAAATCCGTAGAGCCTACGCCACAAGCAAAAGCATTCAATGCTCCGTAAGTTGGAGTGTGTGAATCCGCGCCGATGAAGATATCTCCAGGTTTTACATAGGCTTCTTCTACCATTACTTGATGACAGATGCCTTCCCCAATTTCAAACAATCTACTGTTTTGCTCTCGTGCAAAATCACGCATCAGCTTGTGCAAATTCGCAATCCGTTCATTGGGTGAGGGTGCCGCGTGATCAATGATGAGTGCAAACTTTTCAGGGTCGAAGACCTTTTGACCCCCCATTTCTTTGAATGCTTTGATGGCCAAAGGTGCTGTAGTATCGGTAGCCATAACTCCGTCTACCGAAGTTACCACCAATTCCCCAGCACGAACCGGATGACCCACATGTTTTGCGATAATTTTTTCAGCAATGGTATACCCCATTAGATTCGTTTTATATCGGTTTTATCCCCCAAGTCATACAATTGACCAGGTAAAGAATTTCCTAAAAACTGTTCCATTTCTTTGCTTATTCCAGCTACCTTTTTGATATCAATCCCGGTGTCGTAGCCCATTTGTTCCAATACATTGACGGTGTCTTCTGTAGCGATATTTCCCGTAGCGCTTTTAATGAAGGGGCATCCACCCAAACCACCAAAGGCCGTATCAAAAATTTTAACCCCGGCCATCACCGCAGCTACTAGATTGGCGTAGCCTTTGTTTTCGGTATTGTGCAAGTGCAAAACGACGGGAATACCCTTTGCGCGAGCCACTACTTTTTCCATCAATTCACCTAAATCCTTTGGATTTCCCATACCTGTAGAATCGGCTAAAGCCAACTCATCAATGCCAGAATCAAGATGGTGATCAACCATATCCAAGACGTGTTCGGGCGCTATTTTACCTTCAAAACGACACCCAAAAGCACATTGAATACCGCCTCTGACAGTAATTCCCGCTGCTTTTGAGACTTTTACCATTTCCTTAAAATTGGATTTCGCCTCATCAAGGGTCATCCGTGCATTTTTCTGGCTATGAGTATCACTTGCAGATATGGAACAGGCTAAATGTTTCAGTCCACTGTCCAAGCCACGTTCAACCCCTTTAAGGTTTAGCACCAAACCACTATAAATCACCCCTTCTTGAGGCTTTAGTTGTCGACAAAGCTCATCGGCATCCGCCATTTGCGGCACATATTTGGGATGCACAAAAGAAGCTACCTGAATACGTTTTAGACCGGCTTCGACCAACATGTCAATGTACCGCAGTTTGGTTTCAGTAGGAACTACTTTGTCCAAAGTCTGAAAACCATCACGTAAACCTTGCTCTTCTAGTACTATCTTCATGGGTGAATGCAACGTTGAATGATGTAAGTTTTGTTTACCTTTTTTGAAGTTTCTAAGATACTAAAAAGTTAATAATATTAATTATTAATATAGTTAACTATTTTTTATCTTTATGGGATACTGTGGTCCATAACCCATACAAACCACCGAAATCTGAATTGCATATATGAAGATAAGAAATCCACGCAACGGCACCTATGATTATGAGATGCTGGTCGATACTGTTGAAAGCCTTGTCCAAAAAGAAGAAGAACTAAGAGCCGCCCAAACCGACTGGAATACCAAAGGAATTGCTTTTAGGGTTTCGGTTGTTCAAGATTGGATTGTACAGTTTCAAAAGCATCAAGAAGAGATTGCTGAGCAATTATCGGTTGATACCGCTCGAAAACGCATCTCCGAAGTCGAGGTAAAAGGTATTTTGGGGCTTCTTCATGCTTGGTGTTATCGTGCTCCGCAATTGTTGTCTCCTCCCGAAGAAAGACCTTCAGCTTCTGCCAGTTCAGTGATGATAGGTCAGCAATGGATTCCCTATTCCGTAGTTGGGGTCATCAGCCCTTGGAACTTTCCTTTGCTGCTTGCCCTTATCGATACCGTTCCTGCACTTCTTGCAGGTTGCTCTGTATTGCTAAAACCCAGTGAGGTTACTCCTCGTTTCATGGATGGCTTGGAAAAAAGCATTCAGGCTATTCCTGAATTAAATAAAGTATTGAAAATATGTCGGGGTGGTGCCGAAGTGGGCAAAGAAGTGGTGAATCGTGCGGACGCCATTTGTTTTACGGGAAGCGTTGAAACCGGAAAAAAAATAGCAGCAGCTTGCGCCGCACGTTTCATCCCTGCTTTCTTGGAACTTGGCGGAAAAGACCCTGCGATTGTTTTGGATGATGCAGAAATGGAAATCACAACAGACGCCGTACTGCGTTCTGCAGTGGGTGCTACAGGGCAAGCTTGCCAATCGTTAGAGCGGATTTACGCGCATGAATCCATTTACGATACATTCCTTAAGCGTTTGGTAGCAAAAGCTAAAGCCGTAACCATGACCATTAATCCTGAAAAGGGGCAAATGGGACCGCTGATTTTTGACAAGCAAGCTGAGAAAATTCAACACCATATTGATGATGCTGTGGCCAAAGGAGCGAAAGTGCTTACTGGAGGTAAGGTAGAGAATATTGAGGGAGGATTATGGTGTCCACCCACTGTTATTAGCGAAGTAGACCATAATATGAAAGTGATGACCGAAGAAACGTTTGGTCCATTGATTCCCGTTATGAAGTTTACGGAAATTTCGGAAGCTATTGCTTATGCCAATCATGGAGAATTTGGACTTTCCGCTTCGGTTTTTTCTGCTGACAAACAAAAGGCGCTTGACATCAGTTATCAAATTGAAGCTGGGGCCATCAGCATCAACGACGGTAGTTTGACCAACAAAGTGTATGATGCCGAAAAGAACTCTTTCAAACACTCTGGAATTGGTGGTTCGCGCATGGGCGATGCTGGGTTTTTAAGGTTTTTCCGTAAAAAAGCGTTGCTCTTCCAAACGGCAGCACCAGAAACCATGGCTCATTTCGAGGAAGACCAAGATGCCTAAAAATGAAAAGCATGAAAACCAAACGTCTCCCAACAATCCTATTTTCCTTCCTTGGATGTCTTTGTCTTTCCGCGCAAGACAATAATGAACTGGAAAAATTCATGACGTATTGGACAGGGGCCTTCTCCAATGAACGCCAAGTCTATCGTGAAAATAAATTCAACGAACCGGAATATCCTGAAGCGGTAAGGCAGCTTCGCGATATGACGGTATACCGATTGGATGCTCCTGAACTGGGTGAAAATGTCCTCTTTTTGGAAGAGGTCAAAATGAACCAACCGACCAAAGCGCATAGGCAACGGGTGATGGTCATGGTTTGGCACGAGGATTCCAAGGAAATCGAAGTACAGCAATTTTTCTTCAAACAAGGCCCTACCTACGATAGAGGTTTGCTCGACCCAGCAGTGGTCAGTCAAATGAAAAAGACTGATTTTATTCCTGTATCCAAATGCAATCTTTTCTTTACGTGGGATGAAACACTAAACCGTTTCAAAGGCGGTATGCGGGCCAAGGCCTGTGAGTACAAACATGAGGTAAGCGGATTGGTTTACGCAGAATTTGATATGATTCTAGATGAAAACCGATTGTGGTACCGCGATCGTTCCATTATTATCGAGGATAGCTCCATTCGTGGTGAAATTGACGGATTTTCTTGGTTGCGCTTTGATAAACTTTCCGACGCTCCCAAACTCGCCAACGGAGACCGTATTTCCAAAAAACAAATGAAACGCAGAATGGTGGATGAAGGCGAAGCCGAAGGGATTTGGGATGGCACGTTTCATCGTGTGGATAGTTTGGGAAAAACAATGGAACAATTCAAAACTCGGATTATCGTCCGCTATTTGGAAGATGGGAATGAGTATGACTATCACCAAACCAATGTTTTAAAATTTGGACAGCCTGATGAAAAACGTATCGACAGTTATGGCAAATGGGATGTAAATGGATTACGCTTTTCCAATTTTCGATTGGATGGTTTTAGTCCTGCTTTTGGAATTGATGATGCGAATTTATCTACCGCATTTACGATGTCCTTTAAGGATGGTTCTGGTCTAGAAGTTTCCGAAATCATTACCTACGCGAAAGACCGCAAGTCTAGAATTCGGACAAGTCAATACATGAAGGATGGCAAAATTTTGCGAAGGACGATGATTTCCGAGAAAAAGGTTTCGGATGACCCTTACAGTACATCAGGCCTATAATGGATGTTCACGGTTTAGCAAAAACATATTGTTTTCAATGTCAGTAAGCCACAAATTTGTTGCAGGTTTTGCCTTAGTCCTATCCCTTATCACTTTTGAGGGAAGTGAAAACGCACTATCCAAAGCTTCTCTTTTCTCTTTTGATTCTACTGTACTTCCTAAAGCAAAACAAGACTCAAAAACTGCCTGTTTACAACGGATAAAAATAGCTACAGTAGTCACTAAAGATGTAAAGGCAACCAAGCAGTTATATGAGGATTGGTTGAACCATTCGGTTGTGGAAGAAGGGGAATTGAGTGAGGCAATCGCGAATAGTTGGGGTACTCCAAAAATGGCTGGAAAAACGTATGCTATATTGCAACCAGAAAGTGGTGATGATGTCTATTTGAGGATTGTTGAAGGGACGGTTCCTGAAAACTACAAAGCCATGACCACACATGGATGGAATGCCATTGAGTTGATTGTTGAAAATCCCGATTCCATTTATAAAAAACTATTGGAAAGCCCCTTTATGCATTTGGGTGGGCCCGCCAATTTAGGGGACGACGGTTTATCTACCATTCGTGCCGTGCAATTCAAAGGCCCTTCCGAAGAGGTGTTCTATTTTACCAGAGATAAGGGTGACCCTTTAAAATCCACTTTGTTGACCCCTCGCTCGCCCATAGACCGACCCTTTATCATGGTACTTGCTGGTTCAGATGCCAGAACGTTGACGGATTTTTATGTCTCCAATTTTGGGGTGAAAGAAGCTTTTTTTCTCAAGATTCCCATTCCACTGGTTGCCACTGCACAAAACTTAGCTACAAAGCATGAATTCCCATTGAGCTTGGTGCGCCTGAGAGATTTTAGCAATTCCATTGAAATTGATGGATACCCTTCCATAGCGGGTCCGCGGCCAACGCCTAAAAGTGAATTACCACCAGGGGTTGCCATGGCTTCTTTTACAGTAGATAATCTTGATTTAATCAATTCAGACTTGTTCATCGGCTCGCCCAAAAAGCTTTTTGGTGCAGGTTACAATGGGAACAGAGCGGCGACCATAAAAGGACCTGCCGGAGAACTTATCGAGTTAATCGAAGAGTAAGTTTTTAGAGGTCTTTATCCAGCTTTGGATTCGCGACTTGTTCGTAAAGGCGCTTCATATAGGTGAGCGGTGCATCAGGAGTTTCGCTCCATCCTACAAACTTTAGACCTGCTGGTGTATCCTTTACCAAAGCGAGCACATGATTATCCCCTCCCATTTCCTTGCTAACATGATTTGAAATTGCCGTTTCTAGCTTTTGATGGGATATAAACTTGGTGTACCAGTTCATTTTTGCAAAACCAATACCATATCCACCAGGTAAGGGTTTGAAACGGATATCGAAGAACTTCAAACGGATACTTTCAATGTATTGGTGATTGTGCTCCCAATAGGCTTTGATAGTGTCCAAATCGTGGTAGTACTCCAATATTTCTTCTGCCTTATAAAAGGGTTGTGGTTCATCGGCATCCCAAAAGGAAACCATTTTATCTATGTCGTTGGTTTGCCAAGCGTTCGCGTAGTCTTTGAAAAGCAACTTCAAATTTTCAATCATATCCACGACAGATTTTACAATGCAACCACCACTTTACCACAACTTCTACCCGCCAGCAAATACTTGGAAGCATCCACAATCGCCTCTATGCCCTTAAACTTCATAGGATCTACCTTGACTTGTAAGTTGCCTTTTTGATATTGGTCAAATAAAAAGTTCCTCGCTTCAGGATGTTGGTCTTTGTACAAATGGTTCATGAAACAACGAACGGATGCTCCTTTCCAGTAAATACTTTCATATACTCTTGGCGCGTTGATTTTTTCAAATTCCCCTTCGTTGATTTCGGTAGCCAGTCCGCTCACAACCAATCGGCCCAATGGGGCCAAGTTCTTTAGAAAAGCATCGAACATATGTCTGCCAACCGAATCAAAACCAACATTGACTTTTCCATTGAATTCTGACGATAAAACAGTATCAATATCTTCTTCCCTATGGTTGATGATTCTATCACAACTATTCAAAGCATTCAACAGCGCCACCTTTTCTTCGTTACCACAGATACCGACCACATGACAGCCTTTTTGCTTTGCCAGCTGCACAATGATATGGCCCAATCCTCCAGCAGCTGCCGATACAACAATCGTATCTTCAGGTTTCAACTCAGCGACATTTTTTAGCGCCAAATACGCAGAGACTCCAGTCGGGTTCAAGGTTAGATATTCCGGTGTGGCTTCTGGAATGCTAATCGCATCCTTTTCAGGTATGCTTTGATATTCTTGATAGGCGGTTCCCACTTTAACCGTGGAAACTGCATCCCCTATTTTTAAATCGCTAACATTTTTACCTGTCGCTATAACTTCGCCAACAGCTTCTACACCATAGACATACGGAAAGACCACGTTAATGTAAGGCACATTTCCACGGTACAGTTCCCTGTCGTACAAAGCGTTGATACCGACATATTGATTCCGCACCAAAACTTCATCAGTCCCTATCTTGGGGATTTCCGATTCAATTACTTGGGTAGCGACATCGATAGTGTCACCAAATTGATGAATGGCCAATTGTTTGTTTTTCATCCTCTACTCGCTAATCTTGACCAATTGTTTTCCCATGTTTTTACCTTCAAATAGCCTGTTCAGGGCGGTAGGCATCTTTTCAAGACCATGGAGCATATCTTCTTGGTATTGCAGCTTTCCCTCCGCAATCCATTGGGCCATTTCTGCATCGTGGCACGATTCATTCCTACTTTATACCAATTCTTTAAGGCATATTCTGCCGTGTGTCGGTCTTTGCTGTACTGGGAGATGCGACCGCACAATACAACCCGTGCATAGCGCTTCAGTTTGGTCAGGGCTGTATCCAGAATTGCACCACCTACATTATCAAAATAAACGTCAATGCCATTTGGAAAAAAGTGGTCAATACGTTCACTGATGTTTTCGGTTTTATAATTGATGGCCCCATAGTATCCCAACTTTTCAGTGAGAAGCTTGCACTTCTCATCAGTACCGGCCAATCCGACAGCTTTGGCTCCTCGAATTTTTGCCAAGCTACCCACATTGGACCCTACCCCACCCATAGCTGCTGAGACCAGAACGGAATCACCGGATTGGGTCCTACCCACATCATACAAACCAAAGTATGAGGTAAAACCCGTCATCCCCAAAACCCCTAGCGCAGTGGAATAGGGTACTTTTCGTTGTTTTACAGGATACATCATATGATAGGGACTGCCGTCACAGACCTTGTACTCCTGCCAACCGCATTTTCCTTGAACAATGTCGCCTATCTTGAAATTGGGGTTCTTGCTGTCAACTACTTCACCTACTCCACGACCCCGCATCGTCTCGCCAAATTGTAAAGGCGCTTCAATCCCAGCCCCGTCTTGCATGTAAAATTTCATTACAGGAGCTACTGATAAGAATAAGACTTTTACCAAAAATTCTCCCTCTTTCAATTGCGGAATGGAAACCGTTTCCATGTCAAAATCCGAGTCTTTGACCAAAAGTCCTGTTGGGCGTGCCGCTAAAACCAGTCTTTTATTTTTCATTTTTGTACCATCGGTTTTATCTGAAACAAGCTATCGGGAAGCACTTCGTTCACCTTAAAATCTTCCCAAATGATTTCATTCGCCAAAACGTCATCATAATACAAAGCCACTTTGCCTGACTGTAACCAACTGTATGACTCTTTCGAGAAAAAATCAGAGTACAAACGATGGTGCCATCCTCGGGGGGTATCGAAGGCAACCTTTATGATTTTGTAATCTTCTTTATCAATACCAAAAAAGGTTTCACCACCGGTAATGTCTTTGACCTTGATGCGATAGGCAGGCTTTGCGAAAATGGTATCATCTGGCATCTTTTCCAAAGTGTAGCCGTCATCCAGCGCATGGCGAATGGCTCCATACCCGAAGTTTGAAGCCCAACGATTATCTGCAGCGGATTGTTCTTGCTTACCCCTTAGGTCGAAGGTGTTTTGTCCATCAAAAGAGACCATAAAAACGGGTTTACCTTCTTTGAAAGACTCGATACGAACTTTTCCGTTGGCGGCGTGCGCTTCTTGTTTCTGGTCCTCAAACACGCGCCACATATTGTGTTTTTCATGCTTGGAAGGTTTCCCGTCTCGGTAAAAAATTCCGTACCCTTTTAGGGTTAGGCTTTTGGGTCTTCTCCAGAATTCACCTCCCGCTTTTTCATGCGCTTTTTGCATGATTTCCATAGCGGTGAGCTTAGACTGCTTTTCTTTTTCTTTGGATTTGGTATTCAAACAGCTCACAAATAAGAGTGCAAAACCAAGGGAATAAAGCATTTTTAGCATAATTCTTTAATTACAAGATTTCTCTTTAAGATTGATGGTTGGACCTTTATCATTCACCCCAAATACCAAGTTTCCTTCACTATCTACCGCAGTATCATCCAGTAACAGGGCATCTTTTCTCAAAATGAGGGTTTCATTTAAGAAGACTTGCGTGTCGAAACGTTTCGAAAAATAGCTGCAGGCGTTTTCTTTAAGATAGCCTTCAAACTGATTTCCATTTCGTTTCCAATACACTTCACAACCGGGTTTAAGGATAAAATCATCCGCCGAAAGGCCTTGAAACAATTCGGGTTTCAAATGGGCATTCTTCAACCGCGAAGGGTCTTTTGGAGTATAAATCGTCAATCGAAGGGCCTGCTCGGTTTCATCTACTTCAAAAGCATAAATGCGTTGTCGATAAATATCATCCAAATCATAGTGTTGGGATTGTTGCGCGTATAGCTTTCTCCCTGGTATAAAGTCCAATTGAACGGGGGTGAAAATATGGTGGGTTTGTCGATGGCGCTTTTCTTTGGGCAAATCAGAAACCGATTCCCGATACACCTGTTGATGATTATCGTATTCTCCAGGAAACCAAGTCAACAAAGTGTCCAAATCCTGCGCAAGGGAATATTCCAAAATATTTGAATTCGTTTGTTGGGCCCACAACGAATTTCCATATACCCAGAACACTCCCAACAAAAGTGCAACTAAAAACGTGTTATGTAGTTGATACCGTCCCAACATATTGAATTTTAGGAATGAATAGCATAACCATTAAGGCCGATAGAATATGCTAAAAGGCAACAATGACGAAGACTGGGGAATAGGATATGGTATCCACCAGCCATCCGATAACGGGTGTAAATAACATGGCTCCAAAGCTTCCTGCGCTGCCCGTAATGCCCCATACGGAGGCAGCATTTTTTTTGGTAAACAAATCTATAGGCAAAGTGAATAGCGCCGCCTGCTTAAACTGCGTCGCAAAAAGTGCAAAGCTTATCAATGCAATAGCCCAATAGGGTGATTCGATATACAAACAGCCCAAAACTGGGACAACAAAAATTGCGCCCAGCCAAATGACCCATTTACGGGAAGCGTCTAGTGACTTTCCAGAAGCGATAAGCTTGCTGCTGGTCCATCCTCCTGCAAAACTGCCGATATCAGACAGCACGAAAGGAATCCAAGCAAAAAGACCAATTTCGGTAAGGGTAAACCCTTTTACATCTGCCAACCACGAGGGCAACCAAAACACAAAAAAGTAGAAAGCACCGTCAGATACAAAACGTGCTAATGCAGCCCCCCAAACTTGTTTGTATTTGAAAAAATGCAACCAAGGGACAGGTTCATTTTCATCATCTTCTTGGCCGATATGGGCGAGTTCTTCTTTGGAAATTTTAGGGTGTTCTGCGGGTGGATGATACATCCAACGCCACAAAAGCAACCAAAGGAATCCAATGGTGCCTGTAAGTACAAAGGCTGCTTTCCAACCAAACGAAAGAATCAACCAAGCCATCAAAGGTGGGGCAATAATGGCACCCATACCTGGGCCCATATTCAAAATACCAACCGCTTTGCTTCGTTCCTCTTTGGGAAACCATTCAGAGATAGCCTTCATGGCGGCGGGATAATTCCCTGCTTCGCCCATGCCCAAAAGAAAGCGGAAGGCGCCTAAACTCCAGACCCCTTTTCCGAACGCATGAAGCATGTTGGCAATGGACCACCAACTTACGGCCAAACAAAAAACTTTATTAGTGCCAATCCGGTCGATTACACTCCCCGAAACAATTTGCATGATAGCATACGCGAGCAAAAAAGCGCTCACAATCCAGCCGTATTGTTCGTTGGAAAGTCCCAAATCTTTTCGGATAACCGGTGCAGCTACAGATAGCGCTTGTCTATCAATGTAGTTTATGGTCGTAGCCAAGAAAATCGTTCCGGCAATGTACCAACGCAAGTTGTTTTTGAAATTCATACGAGTCTCCCAAAAAATTGTCAGGTCGAGCGCAATCAAGACCTTTAAAACTTACCACAAAAACACCTCTCGACTGCGCTCAAGGTTACATTTTTGGTTCTATGAATCAGGTCGCAGTCCCTTTTGGAACGCAACGTTTTTCGGAGTGTTCAAGTCACACTGAACCCGAATCCAACCTGGATTAAATCCAATTCTATCAGCATCTGGTTCTCCCCAAGAATAAATCAGCGTGGGGCCTTTTTCATCAGTTTCTTGAATGAAAATCACAAAGGTGTCGCGCTGCATGCCCAAAGACCAGGTGTTTCGCATCCCCAAAACCATATGTCGGCCATCGTCATAGTCAAACTCGAACTTGCCGCCTTGGTCATGAATGGTGATATAGTGTTTGGTTTTGGTAGGACGACCTCCTTTTTCTTTTGGAAAATCAATCATGCAAGCGAAGCATCTGGCTTTTTCCAGCATGTACCAAGAAGTTTGCTTTTCAGGGGGAAGCAACAAATCGGTTTTAGTATCGTACTTCGGCTAGAAATATTCTAAAAGTCCTTCCTTAAGTCGCATTTCAAATTGAACCACTACGCCATCACGTGCTAATTC
>CALBPG010000006.1 GCA_937899065.1 uncultured Allomuricauda sp. | reverse complement strand
CCAGTATTTTTTACTTTTCTTCTGACGGAGAAAACAAAAAAATCAAGGTGAAGCGAAGTATCAAAATCAAAATGCCCAAGTCCGTGAAACTGAAGTTGGATGTTCGGCATGGCGAAGTCAAACTCGCTGAAAACACTAAAAATATAAATGCAAGCTTGTCCTACTCAAGCTTGCATGCCCTTACCATTGATGGTGGACGCACCGACATTAAGGCGTCGTATTCACCAGTGCTTGTAGAGCGTTGGAAGGGTGGTGCTTTAAGTACAAAGTATTCTGATAAAGTAGACTTGAAGGAAGTAGGGGAGCTGACGTTGAGTTCAGTATCATCCAATGTAAGAATTGATAAAGTGGTGAGCCGAGCAGTGCTCTCCAATCGATTTGGCGCCTTGGCCATTAACGAAGTGGGAAACGATTTCCAAGATTTGGATATTCAGATAGAAAATGGTGAATTAGAATTTTTCATTCCCGAAACCGCTTTTAAACTCCTAATCAATGAAAGATTGTCTGATGTTACCGTTCCAAAGGGCATAGTCCTTGACGTATCCACCGAAATGGGAAATAAACTCTTAACGGGAACCTATAAATCTGAAAACCCAACTAAGGTCATCTCAATCGACGCGAAGTTTAGTGACATTGTCCTAAAACAGTAATTATTTCAATACTAGAGTCCCAAATATATTTGCATCAATCCATCCTTGATTTTTATCTTCTCCTGGCACGAATACCGAGCCTATAAAATTTTCCCTCTCCTTACTCCCATCATTATCACAGTACGCTAAGGCAAAACCCATTTTCTTTTTGGCGTGCAAAGCAACAGGTTCATTTTCGCCTCCATCAATATAAGTATCTGCATAGGGCGTTATGGCAAGTTCCCAAACCGTCGTGTTTCCTGAGGTTATTTTTTTGCTCCGTACATGGTGATTGTATAGTCTTGGGGCTTCATCTGGCCCAAGGTCAACAACATTGCCATCAAGGGCCACATGATAAGCGAAAGCATTGTGGTTGTACTGATGTTCTCCACCTGAGTTGTCTTCATCCAGAAATACTTCAACGCAATCATCGTCCCACCAAAGTTGCAGGGGATCTTCATGTTGGTCGAACAATACATCGTCGGTTACTTCAACCAAAAGATAAAGCGCTTCCTCATCCCAGCTGAGTTTATACCTTCCGAAAAAGTCATCTTTGTCAAATGCTTCTCCCAACCAAAGTTGGTCCAAGGCTTTCCAATCTGCTGCGCCCCAACAAGCATCCATTCCTACGCCATCAATAACGGGTTTGGTGGGTGCTTGGTTTACTTCAATGATTTGATGGTCCTTTTTCTGAACCTTGGAACAAGAAATCAGTAGGGATAATCATATATTAAGTATCATTTTTCGCTTGCCGCAAGATACTTAGTTTTGGGCAATACGATACGCTAGTGGGCTGCGTCGTCCTTTAAATATGAACCAAAATTCGCCTTGAACCGATTCAAACGCGGTATGGAAACCCCTTTAATGTAGGGATTGTTCGGATTCCTGCGTTCATAGTCTTGATGGTATTCTTCTGCCATGTAGAACTTCTCAAAAGGGGAAACTTGGGTCACAATAGGACGGTCATACACCTGTTTTTCCGTCAATAAGGCAACATAATCCTCAATAATTTTCTTTTCGGAGGCATCCTTATAAAAAGCAACAGAACGATACTGGTATCCTCGGTCGGGCCCTTGACGATTAAGGGCGGTAGGGTCATGCGAGCCAAAGAAGACTTGAACCAGTTGTTTGTAGCTGATTACCTCAGGGTCATAATATACCTCCACTGCTTCGGCATGTCCAGTTCTTCCATAGGCTACATCTTCGTAGGTAGGATTTTTTTCCTCACCTCCGGAATAACCAGAATACACTTCTTTTACGCCTTTCACACTCTCAAAAATCGCTTCAACACACCAAAAACAACCACTTGCGAAGTAAGCAGTTTCCAAGGAATCAAGGGTTTGTTGGGAAATCACCTCCTTTTCCATGGCATTCATGGACTTATCCGCTATTTCATTGGTTTTTTTTCCAGAAGATTGGCATTGAGTGGATAATAGTCCCATAACCATAGTTAGGACTAAAAATGGGTTTCGCATGATATCAGTTTCTCTCTTAGTGGTATGAAGATACTAAGTATTACTTGTAGGGTTGTTAAAAAAAGTTAATCTTGACCTTTATGAAAGAATCGCTTTCAATCGTGTTGCGGCAACTTTATCCCAAGGGAACCCATGTCTTGAAGGATGTTTCCTCAAATGATTTTATGCCATTAGACCTTTCAACCAATAACCCTGGGTTAGAAGGATTGGATATTACCCAAGCTGACGTATGCGAAAGGTACATCAACCGGCTTTTGGAAGCATCTGGAAAAAAGGTTGCGGTTGGAGGGTATCTGGAAAAGCGAAGTCTGTATGGGAGTTCAGAGCGATTTCAAAATGAAGCAATTCGGAACATTCATTTAGGGGTTGATTTTTGGACCGAAGCAGGTACTCCAGTGGTGGCGCCTATCGCAGGAAAAATACACAGTTTTGCGAACAATTCCGACTTCGGAAATTATGGTCCTACCGTCATTTTGGAACATTTGGAAGCAGGAATAACTTTTTACACACTTTACGGGCATTTGTCATTGGAGTCTTTTACACTTTGGTCAGAAGGAAAAGAAATTGAAGCGGGAACGGTAATTGGTATCTTGGGCACCGCTGAAATCAATGTGGGCTATGCACCCCATCTCCATTTTCAAATTATTGAAGATTTAAATGGATTTAGAGGAGATTACCCCGGAGTATGTTCAGAAAAAGACTTCAAGTACTATGCGAAAAATTGTATAAATCCAAACTTTCTAGTACAGCTTCCTTGTTGAGTTCATCGACGAAATGCATCTGTTCTCGATAGGCGGTAATTCGACCCGAAAACGTTTGTCGAGGATAAAATACACTTCATCCTAAAATCGTTCCGATACCGAAAAAAAAGTAGGGTTAACCGAGTTAAATCTGCCTCAGGTAGGGGTCGAGGGTAATTTTATTCATGTAATAAAAACCCTAATCATGAAAGCCCTACTTACCACAATCGCCGTTCTTTTCATCACTGTCGCTTCTTTTGGAAACACTCCTAAAGCCGAAGTTAAGGTTGAAACTGTTACTCAAGGGGTGACTTTGGATATCAAAATCGAGGATAAGGCAGCTAAAGAAGTTGAGGTAGCTCGTTTGTACAGATTCAAAAATGCTAGGGTAAAAAAGGCGCTTTCTTTCAAAACCAAAAGAAGCAGAGCCAAGTTAGCTTAATTTAACAATAGCGATAAAGATTTTATATGATGCTTACTCTAATCCTAGCCGTTTTATTCTGCAGTCTCGTTTTCGCCTTTCTGTTTCAACAAAGGTCCTTACCTTCATCAAAACTTCCTGAACGTCGCAAGTAGGAAGCTCGGTAACAAATACTTTTCTTTTTCCTACGGAAATCCTTTTTCACATAGTCTGAATTCTTATTTCTTGTTTTTATTCTGGGACATAGATTTTATCCCCAAGAAAAAGTGCGTTTAAAAACAAACGATTGGTTCCATACCACGAACCCCTAAAGTTGGGATTGTCGGCAAACAGTACTACTCTACCACTTCCAATTTTGCTCACGATAAGGGAAGCAGAGGGTTTTACCTTTTCTTCTAGATTTTTTTGGGTGATAAAACCATCAATCCTGGGGCGCTTGCTGTATTTGGCAACCGTAGCGTAGGAGCTCTTTGTAGGCGCCAACCATACCGTATTGTTTTTGTATACTGGTATTTGCTTATCCGTATATCCAAAGGCCAAAGGATGGGTAGTATCCAAGTCTACCTCGAAAATTGAACCGCCCACGTATTCTTTGCCTCGGTTTTCGGGCGCATCCACGTAGGGGAGACGTTCGGTCACAGCAGTCGTATCCTTTTTGGATTCGGTAAGTTTTTCTTTAACCAACTTCTGGTCTATTACCCATTTGGAAGCGCGTCCAATGGTTACCAAGGTATTGCCCCTTCCCACCCAAGCTTTGAGCTTTTCTTTGGTTTTGTTGGAGAAGGAATAGCTTCCCGATACCATCACCAGGGTATTGTATTTGTCCAAATCAACCCGTTCAAAATAACGGGTTGGAATCTTGGTAATGGGCATATGAATGCGTGTGTCCAATAAATGCCATACCTCACCAGCTTCATAAGAGCTTACGCCTTCGCCTATTACCAAAACAGCCTTAGGTTGTTTTAGGGGGCGTATGTTTCGACTCCCTAGATCAATACCTTTCGTACTGTATCCGGTAGCAACAGCATAAATAGGAACTTGATATGTTTCCTGCACCTTTTTCACCATATCAAAAATGGCTTTGCTATCTTTTTTCTGTAGCGGTACGGGCAATATCATTGCGCCATAATCGAAAGCTTTTTCTCCTACGGAAGTTTTAGCGGAAAAAGGTTTAAATGCTGAAGCTACCACCAGACCTTGTTTTTGCATGGCATATAGGGCTCCTACAGCGTTGTAATCGTTATAATCCATAATGTAGGCGTAGTCGGTCATGGTGACAGCTGCGGGCTGTGCAACCTCTTCTAAATCCTTCAAGGGAGTTCCCGTGGGCGTACTTGAAATTGGTTTGTAGTCGATGTTATAGAAATTCCCCAAAGACCAAGAAGAAGCATCGTAAAAAACACTGTCTTGATATTGGGTATAGGTTTCGAATACACTCTGCACCATACGATGCTGAGGTTGTCTTGTAGGTACGGTATAGGTATCACCATTTTGCAATACCTCCACTTTGTGCAGTAAGAGCTTGTCCAAGAAAGCTTTGGTACGATTCGCGTCTTTTCCCTTATTGAAGCGATATCCACGCACTTTGGATTTTGCTGCGTTGCTCAACGCACTTTTGAAAAAATCTTGTTGATACTTCCGCAAAACGGCTTTGTTTTCTACAGAAGCCTCTACGGTTGCTATACTGGTGATGTACTGATTTCGAATAGTATAGGGGAAGGTGATTTCACAATACGCAGAAGATTGTACATGCCCTCTTTAACTGGCTTGTTCAAACAACAAGGCCAAACCGCCCTGAAGGTCTGGATAGGATGAGCCATATCCTGGATAAGTGCCGTCAAAAACTTCCTTGGTAAAATAAAAGGTGCCAACGCTATCTAACGCACTTGAAAAATAAGTGCCGAAAAGCTCATTCAAATCCTCATAATTTTCTTTGGGCATAATAGGATTCAAAGAGCCATTGGTTTTCATGGGTTCAAAAAAATAGGTGCTTTGTGAGCCCATTTCATGAAAATCGGTGACCACATTTGGATACCATTGATGGTACCAATTCAGTTTTCCGCGGCTACCGGGATGAATCCCTAAATACCAATCACGGTTCATGTCAAACCAGTAGTGGTTGGTACGTCCACGAGGCCAGCTTTCGTTATGTTCTGCGTCAGAAGGGTCGGCAACATTGGGACTGCCCTGATACATGCTGACCCAGTGAGTGTGGCGGTCCCTTCCATCTGGATTTATGACAGGGTCAAGAAAAATGATGCTGTTTTCCCGATATTTTTTTATGGTAGGATGTTCCGAAGCTACCATGGTATAAGCCATAAGCAAAGCTGCTTCTCCACCTGAAGGCTCATTACCATGCACGTTGTACACCATATTGATAAAAATTGGAAGCGCTTCATAGTTGGTTGGATTCAATGCTGGGTCGGTGAATGCCAAATGTTCTTTCTTCATTTCAGGAAGACGGCTTACGTTGTCGCTTGAAGAGATGGTCAAGATAACCAGCTTTCGGCCTTCATGGGAACGGCCATATACTTCAATGGAAGCTCTATCCGAAAGCTCGGCCAAAGTCATGAGATAACTTACGATGAGGTCGTGCCGTGTGTGTTTTTCTCCGATGCCGTACTCCAAAAAGGCCTCAGGAGAAGGAATCTTTGGGTCATAGGGTTCATATTTTTTCAGAAAGTAATCTTGGGCTGAAACGGAAGTACAAACCCATAAGAGGGACAGAAGGCATTTTTTGAGCATTGTGAAGGTATTGGGTTAACCTTCTAAAGATAGGGAAAGGTTTTATTCAATAGCGTTGAAATCCTCGATGATTTCTTCGAATTCCATGATGTAATGCGTGCCTTTTTTATCAGAATCTCGCGAGATGGACCCTCGGAGTTGTCGAGCAAGATTATAAATCAATTTCAACCCTAAAGATTTTGAGGTTTTTGGACTAATATCTTCGGAATAGCCTACGCCATCATCCCCTATACGCAAGTTGAATTTTTTAGGAGATGCCTTTTGTAAGGAAATGGAAATGGTACCGGATTCTTCTCCTTGAATACCGTACTTAAGGGCATTTGTAATCGTTTCATTGATGATAAGACCCAATGGAATTACCGTATCGATGCTTAGTTTTTCGTCATCGACGATATTCAAATCCAACGTAATATTATGGGTGTTTCCTTTTACAGAGCGAACCAAGTACTCACAAAGTTCTTTTACATACGGTTTTAACTCAATTTTGGAAAGATAGTCGTCACGCTTGTATAGCATTTCATGCACCATGGCCATGGAAACCACACGGTTTTGACTGCTCTTGATGATGGTGCTGATTTTTTCATCTGCAATGGCTCTGCTTTGCAAACTCAACAAGCTGGAAACCGTTTGTAAATTGTTTTTGACCCTATGGTGTACTTCCTTTAAAAGGGTTTCTTTTTCATCGATACGCTCTTGGATTTCTCTTCGAGACTTGTAAAGATTGTGGTGGGCTCGCAACAAATTCTTTCCGAAAACCCCTCCAAGCAGGTACACTGCAAAAATCACGCTCAAAAAGGCAAACCAGTTGCTAGAGGCTTCGGGGATGGTATTTTCTGAAATCTTAAAATCACTCAGATCGTAAAGAAAAATCAAGGCTACCACTGCCAAGTTGATGACCAAATACACCCGTCCGTAAATCTTGGTGGTCACATACCCGGC
>CALBPG010000005.1 GCA_937899065.1 uncultured Allomuricauda sp. | reverse complement strand
ATTGATACCTTTAAAATGGAAATCAAGATTGTTGGTGCATAGGATTCTGTCCAAAAGGAAAAACTCATGCAGATTGCAGACAAATGTCCGGTACACAAAACCCTTCACAACGAGACCCAAGTACTCAGTACCGAAATGGAATAGTTATCTTAGGACTTCGCTGTAGCTTCAAAACATATGGCAACATTGCAAAGTCCAACTTTTGAGGTATCCATTGGCGGTACCTTTAATAGCATCCATAGTCTTGTGATTCCTATGGAAATCGCCAAACCCTTTTTAGACGCTGGCCATACCCGTGTCAAGGTAGAAGCACGTTTCGAAGAAAAATCCATTGCTTTTCACGCTGCACTTATCAAGCGAAAAGGAAATATCTTGATGATGTTCAGTAAAAACAATCAAAAAACTCTGGGTATCTTTCCCAATGACTATTTTGAGATGCAACTTTTTGAGGACACCTCAAAATACGGGGTCGAACTGTCAGAAGAGTTTGAAGCGGTCATGATGAGTGACTATGATGCCTTTCAACAGTTTGAAACCCTTTCCATTGGTAAACAAAGAGGTTTGATTTATGCTATAGGACGCTACAAAAACAGCCAAACCCGAATTGACAAAACACTTATCCTATGTGAAAACCTTAAACGTGGTATTCGCGACCCTAGGCAAATGCTCAAACCCCTATGACCTTATAAAAATCTGCAATAGGTCAAGTTGACAGCAGGATAAATAATGGTTACCTTTAAAACACTAAATAGCACTTTCATGAACAAGCGTAAATTCCTAAAAAACACAGTGATGGCCACCACTGGTATGACTGTGGTCCCAAGTTTGGTTTTATCTTCCTGCAAGACGGAACCCAAAAAAGAAGAAACAGTAGAGCCAGAAGCTGCGGCGGCAACCGCCACCTCTTTTGTACTGCCTCCGCTACCTTATGGGTATGACGCCTTTCCAGACACCATTGACGCCATGACCATGGAAATCCATCACTCCAAACACCACCAGGGCTATACCAACAAATTGAACGCTGCTTTGAAAGAAGCTAATATTTCTGGGAAGACCATTGAAGAAATTTTGACCATGGACGAGTTACCGACCGCCATCCGAAACAATGGAGGTGGCTTTTACAACCACTCGTTATACTGGGATATTCTTACCCCAGGCAATGAGGGAATGAGCGAAACGCTTGCAACAAAAATCACCGAAGACTTTGGTTCTGAAGAGGCGTTTAAAAACGAACTAGCTACTGCAGGTGCCAAACGTTTTGGTTCGGGTTGGGCATGGGTATGCCAAGATGGGGATAAAAAATTGCACATCTGCTCTACTCCAAACCAAGATAATCCGCTTATGAAAGTTGCTGAGCAAATGGGGACCCCTATTTTGGGTATTGATGTATGGGAACACGCCTACTACTTGAAGTATCAAAACAAGCGTGGGGATTATCTGCAAAACATTATCAAAATCATCAATTGGGATAAGGTAGGCTCTAGAATGTCGTAATCCAAAGAAACAAGAATAGCACCCGGGCAAGGCATTGTCCGGGTTTTTTATTTGGAAAAAGCAGGTATACGAGTTTCTCTTTTGGTTTTCACTATTTTTGGTGTTGACCTCATGGATACCAACACCCTCATAACGCAATTTCAAAACGGCAGTGTGCAAGCCTTTGAAAAGCTCTATGAAATGTATGGGCAAAACATTCTTGGGGTCATCAACGTAATTCTAAAAGATGAAGTAAGGTCACAGGAAATCTGCCAAGATGTTTTTGTAAAAGTTTGGAAGAACGCCTCTCAATACAACGCTTCCAAAGGCCGCTTTTTTACTTGGTTATTGAATATTGCCAGAAATGCCGCAATCGATGAATTGCGTTCAAAATCACATAAACAGCAACAAAAAAACCTATCTACGGATTACTTCGTAGATATTCTCGAAACGGAAGAAGCCGATACGCCATCTTTGGATAGCATTGGCCTTTCCAAAGTACTCAATGGCCTTAAAGACAAGTGCCGTGAGATAATCAGCCTTTTGTATTTTAAAGGCTACACGCAGAAGGAAGTCTCGGAAACCCTAGATATTCCTTTAGGAACCGTAAAAACCAGAAATCGGAATTGTATCGCGCAGATACGCAAGAATTGTGATTTGTAATGGATATTGAAAAGTACATAGCCTCCGGAATACTGGAACTGTATGTCGCCGGTAGCCTTTCAGAAAGTGAAAATCTGGAAGTGCTTCACAATGCGCAACAATATCCTCGAATACAAGAAGAGATTGAGAAAATTGAACAAGCGCTTCTACAGCTAACGGAAGCTTCAAGCGGGAGCCTTAAAAAACCTGCTTTTGAAACTATAATACCCAATGTTCAAGAAAGTGAGAAAGTCATTCCGCTAAAACCGGAGCATAAGACCCCTTGGGGTACCTACGTGGGTTGGGCAGCGGCTTTGTTTTTTGGAGTTGGTCTTTTCTGGTTCTACAATCAAAACCAGGATTTGGAAAATACCATACAGGTTACAAAGCAAAATATCAAAATATTGAACGATACTGTTTCTGCTCTAGAAACCGCAGTGACGGATACCCAAAAGGTATTGCAAATGTTACGTGACCAAAACACCAAGGTGGTTGATTTGGGCGGACAAACCGTGGCACCCGAAGCATATGCCAAGGTCTATTGGAACCAAGATACACAAAAAGTTATCGTAGATACACAAGGGTTACCAGAGCCTCCTGACGGATATGATTATCAAATTTGGTCATTGACCTTAGAACCGCTGACGCCAACAAGCTTGGGTGTTCTTTCTGATGTGGGGCAAGATGGTGAACAATTGTTTGAATTGCCAAATACCAATGCATCCGAAGCGTTCGGTATCACCCTTGAACCGGACGGTGGTAGTGAAACACCGACCCTAGAACAACTTTATACCTTAGGAACCACCGCTCCTTAAATTTCAAGAATCCCAATTAGCTCTTCACCCTAGCATTAAAGTGTATTTTGTAGTTTCGCTTTACAGCAATCAAATCCCAATAATATGTTCGCCCTGGAGGAATACAAAACACCGATTCTAGCCACAGTATCCATTGTTGTCGTTATACTAGTTCTCAACCAGCTAACAAAGATGGCTATTCGACGTTTCGGTAAACTCAGTGCGATTGACATGAACAATAGAAAAATTATTTTCTACCTGAGCAACCTGTTTTTCTATGGGATAGGCTTTGCGTTATTAGGGCTTATTTGGGGTGTAGATGTGCACGATTTTGCCGTATTCCTGTCTTCTGCTTTGGCGGTTCTAGGGGTCGCATTTGTAGCGCAATGGTCTATTTTATCTAACTTAACGGCGAGTGTTATCCTGTTTTTTAGTCATCCGTTACGATTAGGTGACCGTATTCGGGTTTTGGATAAGGATTTTGATTGGACCGGGATGGTGGAAGACATCAGCGGATTTTACCTGTATATGCGTACTGACGATGACCGGAGAATTACTATTCCTACGAATTTGGTCATTCAAAAAGGCATTGAAATCCTAAAAGAAAAACAGGTGGTAAAAGCTTTGGAAGAGGATGCTTAAAACGCATAGAAACGCCATGCGCAAGGCATGACGCTCCTAAACAACGAACAACAAAAATTCAAAAAGTATACGTCAATCCG
>CALBPG010000004.1 GCA_937899065.1 uncultured Allomuricauda sp. | reverse complement strand
ATATTAACCGAAACACACACAAAAAAAACATAATAAAAATTGTTTTGGTCTAAATCCCTCTGATTATAGGCGAAAGACTCTTCAATGGTGAATTTTCCCTTTTTGAAACGACTATTGAGCCGCACATTGATACGTTGAAACTCCGTACTGAGTACAATACCTTCTTCATCGTAATAATTGGCCGAGAAGAAATAAGAAGAATCCTCTCCGCCCCCTGAGATATTGAAACCATAGTCTTGGATGATTCCGGAATTCAAAGACAAATCTTGAAAATCGGTGTTTACTCCTGGGTCAACTATGTTGGCTGGCTGTCCTTCATTGACACTCCGTTGGTTCAAGAACGCCACAAACTCGGGTCCATTAAGGAAATCCAGTTCTCTGGCCACGGTGTTGACCCCTGAACGGATATCCACGCTAACTCTAGGTGAAGAGTTGGAAGCGCCTCTGTCTGTGGAGATGATAATGACCCCATTGGCAGCCCTAGTACCGTAAATAGCGGCCGAGGTAGCATCTTTCAGCACTTGAATATCAACAATGTCCTTTGGATTGAGAAAAGTGATATCATCTACAATCGTACCATCTACGACATAGAGCGGAAAGGTATTGGTCAATGAGCTGATACCCCGAACGATAACATTGGTGGGAGCACCAGGTTGTCCACCGCCACTTTCAACTTGTACCCCGGCAAGTCTACCTTGTAGGGCGTTGGTAGGGTCCGCATTGACTACTTGTTTGATTTCTTGCTGCTTAATTTGTGAAATGGCGCCGGTCACATCCACCTTGGCTTGTGAACCAAAACCAACAATGACGACTTCGTCCAGACTTTGTGCGTCCACCACCATAGTGACGTTAAGCGCCGTCTGATTGGCAACAGCAATTTCTTGTGTTTGATAACCAATGTAGGTAAATATCAATACGGCATCGGAGGCAACAGTGATGCTGTAGTTTCCGTCAAAATCCGTAGTGGTCCCGTTCGTGGTTCCTTTTTCGATGATATTGACTCCAGGGAGTAACCCATCATTATCGGAAACGGTTCCCGATACCGTGATTTCTTGGGCCATTGCAGAGGCAATAAAACAAAAAGCCCATAAAAAGAGATATTTTTCAGGGTTGGTTCGTTTCATAAAGTTTAGTTTAAATTAATTTCATTTACATATGCTATGATAGTCTATGCTACTTTTCAAAAATATAAAAATATTGTTAAATAAAAATTATGAAGCCCTTTTTTTAACTAATCGTCAAAAGGAAGGGGTTAAAAATAGGAAGGTGTAAATTTTACCTAAAGGGAGTCTCTTTCAATAAGTGTAGTGGGAACAACGGTATTACCTGGCCTTATGTCGCGTATGATGCTAGCAGTGAGTGTCGCCATTTTATTGAAGTCCGTGGAGATGGTTGTGATACCCCCGGAAACGATTTCTTTCACAATATGGTCATTAAAAGATAGAACACCTAAGTCTTTTCCAATTCTAAAATCAGAGTTTCTACAATCTTTAAGGAGTAACCAAAGGTCTGCATCATTGATGAATACATAAAGCAATCCCTTTTTGATTGCCCCGCCTTTATATTTACGCTCTACACGGTGCGGAATTCCATGGTCTTTGGAAAATTGTAGAAAAGACTTTAGTATACCGTCGGGGTAGTCCATATCATTTCGGAAGAACAGCACCAGTTCTTTGTATTTTTTGATTTTGGGCAAAAGTCCAGTCAGATTATTGTAGGTGCATTGCTCGAACTCTTGGGTGATATAGGTGAATTCGGGTCCAATGTTCAGATATCGGTCCACGACTACTAATTTTTCAGGACTTATCGAACGCAGCGATGGCTTAAGTGCTTTGTCCTCTATGGGGGCGATAACGTACATACCGTATTTTCCACGGATGTTGAAGAAAATAGTTTCGAAAACATCCAGATTGTTGTGATGGAAAAAAACATCGATTTGAACTTTTTCTCCTAGTTCTTCTCGAAGGGAATTGTAGAATTCTTGCTGAAACCGTTGAAAGGAGTACATCAACAAGGCAATTTTAAGGAATACCCCCGTCTCGTTGCTAACGATAAAGTAGCCTTTGGTCTTTTTGGATTCAATCAAGCCTCTGTCTTTGAGTTCCTCGTAGGCTTTGACGATGGTTTTTCGGGCAAAACCCAATTCATCAACCATGATGTTTATGGAGGGCAGTTGACTGCCGACAGGTAGATGTCCGGCATCAATCGCTTCTATAATCCCAAGTACCAAACGTTCATGTTTTGAAAGGGCGTTCACCCCTTCCAGCTGCTTTATGAAACCCAACAATTTCATTTCCTTTTTTTCAAAACGGGTAATATTACGAAAAAATGGAGATTGATTACAAATTGTTGGTTTCCATCACCATTAATCGGTTCAATGACCATTTTATATACGTTTCCAATACCATTTGCTTATCAAATAATGATATTTTTGAAGCCTTATAAATACTTGAAAAATCTGGAATGAAAATAGTGTTGTTGGGTTATATGGCTAGTGGAAAATCTACTGTGGGGAAACAGCTGGCATCAAGGTTAAACTTACCTTTTCTAGACTTAGATACCGTAATCGAAGCCAGAACCGAACAAACCATACCAGAACTTTTTGAGAAAAAGGGCGAAATCTTTTTTAGAAAAGAAGAACATTACGCATTAAAATCGGTTTTGGAAGAGGAAGAAGGATTTGTGCTCGCCCTTGGAGGAGGCACCCCTTGTTATGGCAACAATATGGATATGGTTTTAAAGATGGCCGAACAATCCGTATACCTCCAACTTTCCATAAATGCTCTTGTTGAAAGGTTACTTCATGAAAAATCATCCCGACCATTGGTGCAGCATTTACAGGTAGTGGATTTACCTGAATTCATCGGTATACACTTATTCTAACGCAGGCCGTATTATATGCAGGCAACCCATACTATTGTTTGCGATGGGAAAAGTGTTGAAGAAATTGTTGAGGAAATTCAGGAAACTCAATCCAAATAAACCCCGTAGGTTTTGGTATCAAAGGTCACGCGAACATGCTCCTGCATGGAAGTGGAGAGGGAAATTCCCTTGTAATCAGCTTTTACCGGATACTTTTTATGGTTACGGTTTACCAACACCGCGGTTTTCAATTGTTTGATGGGAGTCTTTAAAAAATGGTATACCCCGTAAATTAATGTCCTTCCCGAGCTGAGCACATCATCCACCAAAACGATGGATTTATCAGTGTATTGATTCTCCGCAATTGAGGTCTTTACACCACTCTCAAGTGGATTTTGTTTGTCCATTAGCACCTTACAAAGCGTTATTTCCGCCTCGGTGATACGGTCCAATACCTTGACAATTTTTTTGGCAAAATTCAGTCCTCCACCATCAATACCTGCGACGATAATTTCTTTTTCGTTCACATTTGCCTCATAAATTTGATAAGCAATGCGCTCTATTTTATGTTCGATTTGTTTGCGGGTCAGAATACGGTTCTCCATGGTTTGTCAATTCAAAGGTAAAACTACAAAACATCTCCTTCGGAATCATCCAGATAATCCTCAATATCCCTACGGTCTTTTTTGGTTGGGCGTCCTAGTCCTTTTTTACGATAGTGTTCCTGAGCTTGTTTTACCAATTCTTGATGGGTAAAAGCTTCTTTGGGGGTGGTGTCTTTTCGGTAGATGTCCACCAGTTTCGCTCCAACGCGGCTTTCTGGAATGTCAAGAACCACCAAACTATAGTCAATCTGATTTTTCCGAACTATCACTTTGTCCATGGGATACACTTCGCGTGACGGCTTTACCACTGCGTCGTTGACCCGGATATGTCCTTTTTTTACAGCTGTCGTGGCAATATTCCGGGTTTTGTAATATCGGGTGCACCACAAAAACTTATCCACACGCATAGAAGCTGAAATCTTTGTTAAGGAAAGACCAAAAATAGGGGAAAATTGTATCTTGCTAGGCTAAAAATGATTTGATGAAGAATTGGATTCTGTTAGGCGTAATGTTTAGTATGGTTTTCGTAGCATGCAACAACGATGATGACGCTGCTCCCGAAGCCGACCCGCCATTGGAATTATCTGAAGTAATCGCAGAGGACAGCGCTGAGATTGAGACGTTTTTGGATACCCATTTTTACAATTATGAAGAGTTCGCATCACCTCCCGCGGATTTTGATTTCATTATTGATATAGATACCATTGCTGGCGACAACTCAGATAAGACTCCTTTGAGCCAACAAATGGAACGCCTTACCATCAACTTGGAATCTGATGATTTGGGATTGGATGGCGACGAAACCGTAGAGCACGCCTACTACCTACTTCGCGTAAGAGAACGCATACCTGATGGACCAAAACCTACCATAGCGGATTCTACATTTCTAAAATATGAGGGGCAACTGTTAGACGGAACCTCTTTTGATGAAAACCAAAACTTTACATGGTTGGAGCTTCCTTTTACGGATAGAGGTTATGCCGAAGGAGCCTCCGAACTTGTTGCCGGTACGTCGGCGGGTATCATTGATAACCCTGATGGTACGGTTGATATCACGGATAGGGGCATCGGTATGGTGATTTTTCCTTCTGCCATGGGGTATTTTGCTGGAGGCGGTCCTTCAGGAACCATTCCCGCATATTCTCCACTCTTGTTCAAATTGGATATTGGACTTTTTGTAGAAGATACAGACCGAGATAATGATGGTATTCCTTCCATTTTAGAAGATTTGGATGGGAATGGAAACCTTCTCAATGATAATACCGATTTGGATTCTGAACTGCTTACAGGAATTATTTTACCAAATTTTAGGGATGCCGATGATGACCAGGATGGAATACCCACCCGAGATGAAATTTCCGATGAGGATGGGAACATTATTATTCCATATCCAGACAGTGATAACGATGGAACTCCTGATTACCTGGACCCAGACAATTAGAAATAAAAAAACGCCCGTTTAACGGGCGTTACTTTTTTTAAAACTTTCTCTATTATAACTTCAGCGATGCACTGAAAATTACTTGGGAAGGTCTAGCGTCCACCCGCCCGGAAATATCGGTAACATTGTTGCCAATGAATTCTGCTTCGTTTTCTGAAAAACCGCGTTCATAGCGAACATCCAAACCTAGTTTTCCAAGATTGACTCCAACGCCAACATTAAGGCCGACAGTAAAATCGTTTTCCACGTCTTCCACATTCAGTCCATCTAGGTCGTTACTGAGGGTGTATTGAAAAGCAGGTCCAGCGAACACATGTAAGGGCCCAATAATCTTATAACCCAAAAGCACGGGCAAATCCAATTTGGAAATGTTGTAATCGTTACTGTTCCCATCTACCGAATAGGTGCGCTTGGTTCTGGTGTAGACCAATTCGGGTCTTAGATAGATTTTCGGAAAGTCGAGCTTTCCCCAAAAACCTACGTGATAACCGGCTTTTCCTTCGCCGCCATCAACAATGTTTTCGCCAGCATCTCCAACAGCACTAATCAAATCGCCGTATTTGTTATAGCTCAATCCAGCTTTGATTCCAAAACCAGTTCCACTTTGTGCAAATGCTACAGTTGAGAATAGGGCAAATGCGCCCATTAGAAGAATTCGTTTCATAAGTGTTTCGTTTTAATTGATTGATGATGGCAAAAATGTTGCCAAAATCACTTTCGTTTTAGCACTTTTAGAACGGCTTCTTCTATAGCTTTATTGTTTAATCCATACTTTTCCATGAGTTGCTCTGGGGTACCACTTTCTCCAAAAGTGTCTTGCGTAGCAATGAATTCTTGAGGGGTTGGATGGTGCGAAGCAAGCACTCGAGCCACACTCTCGCCAAGACCTCCAAGGTAATTGTGCTCTTCTGCAGTAACCACACAACCTGTTTTTTTAACAGAGTTCAAAATGGCCGCATCATCCAATGGTTTAATGGTATGAATATTAATGACCTCTACCGAAATTCCTTGGTTTTCCAGATTTTCAGCAGCCAACAAGGATTGCCATACCAAATGCCCTGTTGCAATGATGGTCACATCTGAACCTTCTTGCAAAGTCAATGCCTTACCAATTTCGAACGTTTGGTTTTCCGGAGTGAAGTTGGGCACCTTGGGTCGACCAAAACGAAGATATACAGGACCATGATGTTCTGCTATCGCCATGGTTGCAGCTTTTGTTTGGTTGAAATCGCAAGGATTGATGACCGTCATCCCGGGAAGCATTTTCATGAGACCAATGTCTTCCAAGATTTGGTGTGTTGCACCATCCTCGCCTAGGGTAAGGCCCGCATGCGAGGCGCAAATTTTCACGTTTTTATCAGAATACGCAATCGATTGGCGAATCTGGTCATAGACTCGACCTGTGGCAAAATTGGCAAAGGTAGAAGCAAAAGGAATTTTCCCCCCAATGGTAAGTCCAGCGGCAATACCCATCATGTTTGCCTCAGCAATCCCTACTTGATAAAAACGTTCTGGGTTTTCGGAGATAAACGTTTCGATTTTAAGCGAACCTATCAAATCAGCGCAAAGCGCAACCACTTTTGGATTGGTTCTACCCAGCTCGGTCATCCCTGCTCCAAATCCACTTCGGGTATCTTTTTTGCCTTGGTCTGTGTATTTCATATTCTTCTCTTTATTCTATTTACTCTGCAAACAAGTCAAGGTTGGCAGAGGCTTTTCTTTTGTTATTTTCAATATTGATGAGTTCCAAGAGGACTTCACCCGTTTTGGTTTCTGCATATACCAACATTCCCGAAGGGACATCCAACTCCATCACTTCTCCCGCGGCAGCACTCAGCATGGTTGGGAAAAAAGTATTGTAATCCAGCGGATAGCCCGGGTCAAAACCCAAATACAAAATATCGTCTGGTTTGTGGTCTGGCGCTACAGCATATAGCGGAACTTCTGCAAGCCCCATGCGAAACGAGCGGTCAGTTTTTGTGGCCTTCAAGGTTTGTGTCTTGGTTGAATCGACAGTCTTTCCCCGATTCATGAAGGGCTCAAGGTCCACATGGCCTATGACAACGTTCTTTCCAACCTTCATTTGCATGAGCATGAAAAGGGTTTCCATGTTCAGCATCAGTATTACCTTGGAATCCTCATCTTGCGTTTTAGGTTGAAAGCGTTGGGTAACGCGTTTCAGACTTTTTGCAACCAACTTGGAATTGGAGTACAAATACTTGCCATTATCTCCCACGCTTATTTGCACCGTATCTTTTGATTTAGGAACAAAATAAGTAGCCGTATAATCCAAATGGTATTCTACCGTTTGTGCTTGCGCGGAAATGGCGAAGCAAAAAAGACCTAAGAACAACCCTTTGTATCGAAGAGAATACTTCATCTAGTAGTCTCCTAAAGTTTCTGGATTTTGCGCTAAAGCCGTTTCCAGTTGCTCATCACTAGGAGCTTTACCATGCCAAGCATGGGTGTGCATCATAAAATCCACGCCGTTACCCATTTCAGTGGTCATTACGATACAAACAGGTTTGCCTCTTCCTGTGCGGTTTTTGGCTTCTTGTAGTCCCTCAACGACTTGCTTCAAATCGTTTCCATTTTCAATTTCCAAAACATCCCATCCAAACACTCGAAATTTCTCTGCCACATCACCCAAAGGAAGTACATCCTCCGTGCCGCCATCAATTTGCTGGCCATTTCGGTCAACCGTTGCGATAAGGTTGTCCACTTTGTTCCCTGCGGCATACATGATGGCTTCCCAATTTTGGCCTTCTTGTAGTTCTCCGTCCCCATGTAAACTGAATACTAGGTGGTTATCCTTGTTTAATTTTTTGGCTAAAGCGGCGCCAATTGCTACGGACATGCCTTGCCCCAACGAACCGGAAGCAACCCGGACCCCAGGCAGACCTTCATGTGTAGTTGGGTGTCCTTGTAATCTGGAATCAATCAATCGAAAAGTGTTGAGTTCATCTACTGGGAAGTACCCTCTTCGTGCCAATACGCTGTAGAAAACAGGTGATATGTGCCCGTTGGAAAGGAAGAAAACATCTTCTCCGACACCGTCCATATCAAAACCATCTTTCAACTCCATGATTTCGTTGTAAAGGCTAACGAAAAATTCGGTACAGCCCAAGGAACCTCCAGGGTGTCCAGAGTTTACTTTGTGGACCATTCTAAGAATATCCCTTCTCACTTGAACTACTAGTTCTTCGAGTGCTTCGTAATTTGGCATCGTATTTTGTTTATGTACTCAAATGTAACCGCAATCCACGGGCAAAACAAGTAGTAGACTATTATTTTCCCAAATGCTTTTTAACCATTCCCAAATCAGCGTTAAAGCTGCGTTGGTGGAGCGGAGTTATTTATATTTGTGCTTTTATTTTCAGGATTGAAATTTACACTTCATCAAAAAGATACGGGCAGTAAAGCCCGGGCTGGAACACTCGAAACGGACCATGGGACGATTCAAACTCCAATTTTTATGCCCGTGGGTACCGCGGGAACGGTAAAAGGTGTACATCAGCGCGAACTCAAACAAGATATCAACCCCGATATCATCCTCGGAAATACCTATCATTTGTATTTGCGTCCAGGAATGGAAATTTTGGAACAGGCTGGTGGATTGCATGCATTTATGGGATGGGACCGCAATATTCTGACAGATAGCGGTGGATATCAGGTGTATTCTTTATCGGATAACCGAAAGATTACCGAAGAAGGAGTCACTTTCAAGTCCCACATTGATGGGAGCAAACACTTCTTTTCACCTGAACGCGCCATGGACATTCAACGGACCATAGGTGCGGACATCATTATGGCGTTTGATGAATGTACACCATATCCTTGTGACTATGGTTATGCCGAAAAGTCGATGCATATGACCCATCGCTGGCTAGACCGGTGCATTGAACATTTCAACAATACACCCTCAAAATATGGTTATGAGCAAACTTTATTTCCTATAGTTCAGGGGTCCACGTATACTGATTTGCGAAAGAAATCTGCTGAATATATTGCCTCGGTAGATTCAGCTGGTAATGCAATTGGAGGGCTATCCGTAGGAGAACCTGCTGAAGAGATGTATGCGATGACTGAGGTGGTGTGTGACATACTTCCTGAAGACAAACCTCGTTATTTAATGGGTGTTGGAACCCCAATCAATATTTTGGAAAACATTGCTTTGGGCGTGGATATGTTCGATTGCGTGATGCCGACCCGAAATGCGAGAAATGGAATGCTGTTTACCTCAGAAGGCACCATCTATATCAAAAACAAGAAATGGGAAAACGATTTTTCTCCCATTGATGCTATGGGCCATACCTTCGTGGATGAAGAATACTCCAAAGCCTATTTGCGGCATTTGTTCGCGGCCAATGAGTTTTTGGGAAAACAAATCGCGACCATCCATAATCTAGGCTTTTATCTTTGGCTGGCACGAACTGCTAGAGAACGTATTTTGGCTGGGGATTTTGCCGAATGGAAAAATGGTATGGTACGTCAAATGTCAAAACGATTGTAATGTTCACGATACTTGACCGATACATTCTGAAACGCTACTTGGTGACCTTTTTGGGGATGTTGATGTTATTCGTTCCCATTGGCATTATGGCGAACCTAGCGGAAAAAATCGGGAAAATCATTGATAATGAGGCACCGCTTAGGGAGGTCATCATCTTCTACGGGAATTTCACTTTGGTTATCGGGAACTTGCTGTTGCCCATCTTTCTCTTTTTGAGTATCATTTTCTTTACTTCAAAACTAGCTTCCAACACTGAAATCGTAGCTATTTTAAGTTCAGGGGTGTCCTTCAATCGGTTTTTGAGACCCTATTTTATCGGGGCTACTATGGTGGCTATTTTGATTTTTTTCATGGGGATGTTCATCGTACCCCATGCGAGTATCGGATTCAATGAATTTGAATACAAATACTTCAAAAGGGGTCGACAGGATAGGGTAACCAACAACATTTTCAATCAACTTGACGGCAGCAATTATTTGTACGTCAGCAGTTTTGACCCGAACCGTAAAATTGGATACAACTTTACCTATGAATATTTCGATTCCATTCAAAAATTGGACTATAAAATTTCGGCTAGTAACATCCGCTATTTGGAAAAGGATAGTACCTACAGACTTACCAATTATGTGAAACGGAAACTTCGGGATAGTGTAGAGATTATGGAAACCAAAAGACGGCTGGATACCCTTTTTGCTTTCAAGTTGGATGATTTAACCCCGGTGTCCTATGTGGCGGAGACTAAGAATCTTTTCGAGCTCAACGAATTCATTGAAGACCAAAAGAAAAAGGGCGCTTCCAATGTCAATGCCTATGTTCTAGTGAAGTACAAACGCTGGGCTTTGCCTATTGCGGCTTTTATCCTTACCATCATCGCTGTGGCAGTATCCTCTGTCAAAAGAAGAGGAGGCATGGGCCTCAATTTGGCCTTTGGTATTGGTGTCGCTTTTGTCTACATCTTTTTTGATAAGGTGTTTGGTACCTTGGCTGAACAATCGGGCTTTTCGCCTTTGCTTGCGGTGGTTATTCCAAACATGATTTTTGGCATCTTCGCCATCTATTTATTGATAAAGGCAAAACGCTAACCCACGGACTTTCAATAGGAAGGCAATCACCTGTAATGTTTTATATTTGCGCCACGAGAATGTAAGAACACTCCCTTCATGGAATATTTGGATTTTGAACTCCCTATAAAGGAACTTGAAGACCAACTGCAAAAGTGCATGGTCATTGGTGAAGAAAGTGATGTTGATGTCACCGAAACCTGTCAACAAATTGAGAAAAAGCTAGAAGAAACTCGAAAAAGTATCTATAAAAACCTAACGGCTTGGCAAAGAGTGCAACTCTCAAGGCATCCCAACCGTCCCTATACCATGGATTATATAAATGCCATCTGTGGGGATACCTTTCTGGAACTGCATGGAGACCGCAATGTACGAGACGATAAAGCAATGATAGGCGGTTTGGGTAAAATAGGGGACCAGAGCTTTATGTTCGTAGGCCAGCAAAAAGGATACAATACCAAACCCCGCCAATATCGAAACTTTGGGATGGCCAACCCGGAAGGCTATCGTAAGGCATTGCGTTTGATGAAGTCTGCCGAAAAATTTGGAGTGCCCGTGGTGTGCTTTGTAGATACCCCAGGAGCCTTTCCAGGTATTGAAGCGGAAGAACGGGGACAAGGTGAGGCCATTGCCCGTAATATTTTGGAAATGACCCGCCTCAAAGTGCCCATTATCGTAATCATTATTGGAGAGGGTGCCTCTGGCGGTGCATTGGGTATCGGTGTGGGTGATAAGGTTTTGATGCTGGAAAATACTTGGTATTCTGTGATTTCACCAGAGTCCTGCTCTTCCATTTTATGGAGAAGCTGGGAATACAAGGAAGTTGCTGCTGAAGCGCTAAAATTAACTGCGCCTGATATGAAGCGTTTGAAGTTAGTCGACGAAATCGTTAAGGAACCACTGGGGGGTGCACATACCAATAGAGAAAAAACTTTCGAAGCAGTTAAGAATAAAATTTCAGGTCATTATGAGGAGCTGAAAAAGTTATCACCAAAAGAATTGGTCAAAACACGAATGGAGAAGTATACCTCTATGGGGGTGTTTCATGATTAAATCCTTGATTCAGTAGCGCGTTTAGGCTTGCCTTTGAATTGTTTAAACAGTTTAACGGTTATTAACAACGCAACTACAGTTATCAACAGTACTTTTGTTGATGAGTTGTGAAAACCGAAGCTTGTGGTTTTCACGTTAACTTAAGGTTAATTGGCTACTTTCGCGCTTATGGAGAAACCCAATCCAGTTATCGGACAACGTGTAGACAAATCTACCCTTATCAACCTTGAACGCGGTAAGATTCCGCCGCAAGCAGTTGATTTAGAGGAAGTTGTGTTGGGAGCCATGATGATTGACAAAAAAGGGGTGGATGAAGTTATCGATATTCTGCATCCAGAAGTCTTTTACAAGGATTCACATCGCCATGTGTACGAAGCAATTTTTAAATTGTTCGAATCGTCTGAGCCAGTGGATTTATTAACGGTTTCAGCCCAATTGAAGAAGGATGGGCACCTCGAAGCCGTGGGAGGGGATTTTTATTTGATAAAATTGACCCAAAAAGTAGCTTCTTCAGCGCACATTGAGTTCCATGCGCGGATTATTCTTCAAAAATATATCCAAAGGAGTCTTATCAAGATTTCAAATGAAATTATTGAGCAGGCATACAATGAAGGAACGGATGTTTTTGACTTGTTGGACAATGCGGAAGCGAAGTTATATGAAGTAACGCAAGGGAACTTGAAACGCTCTGCTGAAACCGCTCAAAATTTGGTGATTCAAGCCAAGAAGAAAATTGAAGAGATTTCCAATAAAGAAGGGTTGAGTGGTATTCCTTCCGGTTTTGATAAGTTGGACAAGCTTACCTCAGGTTGGCAACCCAGTGATTTGGTTATTGTGGCTGCGCGTCCTGGTATGGGTAAAACGGCCTTAACCTTATCCATGGCACGAAATATTGCAGTGAATTCCGATACTCCTGTGGCGTTCTTTTCTTTGGAAATGTCGTCTGTGCAGCTAATAACCCGTTTGATATCCTCAGAAACCGGGCTCTCTTCAGAGAAATTGCGTACAGGAAGATTGGAAAAACATGAATGGGAGCAATTAAACGTAAAGGTCAAAACACTTGAAAAAGCACCACTATTTATTGACGATACGCCTTCGCTTTCCATCTTCGACCTAAGAGCGAAAGCTCGTCGTTTGGCTTCACAGCATAAAATCAAGTTGATTATCATTGATTATTTACAGTTGATGACTGCAGGAGGTAGCCAAAAAGGCGGTAATCGTGAACAAGAGATTTCAACTATCTCCAGAAACTTGAAGGCCTTGGCCAAAGAATTGAATGTTCCGGTAATTGCGCTTTCACAGTTATCTCGGGCCGTGGAAACTCGGGGTGGGAGTAAACGCCCGATTCTTTCCGACCTCAGGGAATCTGGAGCGATTGAGCAAGATGCAGATATCGTTTCGTTTATTTATCGTCCCGAATACTACAAAATTGATGAATGGGACGATGAAGAAAGAACCCCTACACAGGGTCAAGCAGAGTTTATTGTGGCGAAACACCGTAATGGTGGATTAGACAACATTAGGTTAAAGTTCATTGGGTCACTCGGTAAATTTGATAACTTAGAGGACTTTGATTCACCTTTCGAGTTCCAATCCAAAATGAATTCGGATGAGCAGAATCCTTTCATCACGCCTAACCTGCCTAGTGCGGACGAAGCTTTTGGAAGTGCTATGAACCAAGATGACCCGGATGATAATGACGTGCCGTTCTAAAGAAATTCTCCGTTTTTCCAGACGAAACATTACCTTTTTCTTACTTCTGTTTATTTTCTTCTCCTTTTCAAAAGGGAATGCTTCCATGATTCTTGTGCCCATGGATGCCGAAAGTCAAGCAAACCACTTGAAAGCTTATGGTATAACCTATTGGGTATTGACCAAACAACAGAAAGTGCAATGGTTATTGAATTACCGCGGCGGTTCTTTTTTGTTGCCAGATGGAGAGGTTATCCGTAAAGAATGCCAGATTCGAGGGGTCTCCTTTGAAGTCCTTACAGATGCTAAGGCGCAACAAATTCTAGATGATATCAGTAGCCCTTCCCAAAACCAAGAAGCAGTTGTCCTCGAGAAAGCTCCAAAGATAGCAGTTTATTCTCCGAAGGGGAATCAACCTTGGGATGATGCGGTAACCATGGTCCTTACGTACGCAGAAATACCTTATGAAACGGTGTATGATGAGGAGGTTTTGGATAACAAGTTGCTCCTATACGATTGGTTGCATCTGCATCATGAAGATTTTACGGGGCAATATGGAAAATTTTATGGCGCTTATAGAGCAGCTCCTTGGTACATCAAAAACAAGGAGGAGGCAGAAGCTTTGGCGGCAAAATTGGGATATGATAAAGTTTCCGAACAGAAAAGGGCAGTTGCCATTACCATTCGAGATTATGTTATTGGTGGTGGTTTTATGTTTGCTATGTGTTCCGCAACCGATAGTTTCGATATTGCTTTGGCAGCGATGAATACCGACATCTGTGAACCGATGTTCGATGGTGACCCCTCCGATGCCAACTATCAGGCGAAACTGGACTTCAAGAATACTTTTGCCTTCACCAACTTTACCTTGGAAAGAAATCCCTTGCGATATGAGTTTTCTTCTATTGACATGACCAACAAAAGACAAAACATACCTAAGGAATCCGATTATTTTTCCTTAATGGAGTTTTCAGCCAAATGGGACCCTGTGCCCACGATGCTTACCCAAAACCACACCTCTTTGGTAAAAGGTTTCATGGGGCAAACCACAGCATTTTCTAGAAAACAAGTCAAATCTACCGTTTTGGTGTTGGGCGAAAATAATCTGAATAGTGAAGCACGTTATGTGCATGGCATAAAAGGGAAAGGTTTTTTTACCTATTATGGCGGACATGACCCCGAAGATTATCAACATAGGGTAGGAGACCCCAAAACCGAATTGGAACTACACCCAACTTCCCCTGGCTATCGCCTGATTTTGAACAATGTACTGTTCCCAGCAGCCCGAAAGAAGAAGCAAAAAACCTAAAGTTAGCTTTTGTTAAAACCGAATTCTACTAGTTACTGAACTAATCACGGGCATAACATAAGCGGGTTCTCCAAAAGCTCCGGTACTGCTTACGTTTACCGCGGCATTGATTCCTGCTTCAATAACAAAGTTTTCTTTCACATGGTATCCTGCACCTCCTAGAACCCCTGTACGAGGCGTTGCGCAGCCAGGAGACCCCAATTTATCTTGAGCAATTTCAATTTCACCACCAGAATAGACATAAAATTTTGGACTTAGATACTTTTTGAAACGTAAACCTGTCCTAGTCCTATTACTGGTAAGATAGGTGTCATAGAAGGTTTGTAATTCGGCATGGAAAGTATCGGAAATTTTGTAATTGAGCGCAAACATCGCATGTCGTTCTCCAGCAAAAAAATCTGGATAGGAAAACGTATCAAGCGTAAGTCGCTCGGGCGGAGGGGTTTCAGCAGGGCTCTGTTGAGCAGAAATACCAAAAGACAAAAGCACGAGCAAAAGAAAAGAAAACCGATTCATGATTGAAGAATTTGTAGTAGAAGTTACGCAAACATGAAACCCAGCGCCGTTAAGGGATTACTAATCCCAAAACTTTAACACAGAAAACACCCTTCTGAAAGTGCTCGTAACGTACACTTTCTTAAGCGCAAAAGCGCTTTTTGAATTAAAAAGGAACTAAAACCTAGGCACGCGTAAGCTTAGAGATGATTTCCGCATGCTTGGGAAACTTTGAGATAAGCTCCTTTCTCTCGGGTAATTCAAAGTCTGCAAAGTCAAATCCTGGAGCGACAGTACATCCGACAAAAGAATAACCGTCGGAAGCAAGAGTGCTTGCCGCAAACCAATCACCGCCCGGCACAACAAACTGTGGTACTTGTCCATCAGAGAAATTGCCACCTATGGTATGCCTGGAATATTCGCCTTCTTCAGAAATAATATGCAGTTTCAGGGTTGAACCCGCGTAAAAATGCCAAATTTCATCCTGTTTTATTCTATGAAAGGCCGAAAACATATCTGACGTAAGCAAAAAATAAATGCATGTGGAGTGGTTTCTACTTCCTTTGTAATTTTCAGGAAGGCCAGTCTGCGTTATCACTCCTGGACTTCTATACGTTTCCTTGAAATACCCGCCTTCCGGATGGGGTTTTAGGTCAAATTTTTTGATAAGAAAGTCGATATCAGTCATAAAAGTTGTTCCAAAATACGTTCTACCCCAAAATCATCGTTACTGGTCGTTTCAAAATTGGCCACTTCTTTTACATTTGGATGGGCATTGGCCATCGCAAAACTGTACTCGGCAAGCGCCAACATTTCCAAGTCATTGTTATAATCACCAAAAACCAAAACTTCTGAAGTTTGTATTGCAAAGGTTTCCAAAACTTTCATCAACGCATTGCCCTTATGTGCTTTTTTATGGTTGAGGGCTACCCAGTTTTGCCCGGAAACTTTAACCTTTACTTGGTCTTCTAGGTGTTTCATTTTAGGGTAGATAAAGGCTTCAGCACTTTGGCCGTGGTACACGGCAATTTTCACGATTTCGTCTTTAACCGCTTCAAAGTCATCAACGATTTCATAGGAGGCGTAATATTCTTTCAATTGTTCCAAAAAAGGAATGGATTTACCGTCAAAGTAAGACGTGTACTTGCCACAAAGCATGGCATGGGCACCGTCGATATTTTCTACGATGGAGAGCAAATCACCTTGTAAACCTTTAGGAATTGGTGTAACGGATATTTCATCTTCTCCTTTTTTGACCAAAGCCCCATTTTCGGAGATGAAGATGATATCTTCTTTAATGGGGGAAAGCTTTTCGGCCATACTATGGTATTGTCTCCCGCTCGCAGCAACAAACTGAATGCCTTTTTCCTTCAGTAGTCCGAATTGCTCGAAGAATCTTGGGCTAACTTCATGATTGGAATTCAACAGCGTTCCGTCCATATCGGAAACCACCATTTTGATTTTGGATAAATCCATAGTTCAAGTTCAAGCCGCAAAGGTAGAACTTGAAAGGAAATTGAAGTAAAGTTTGTATTATTTTCAACCCATGAAGTTTTATCAAAAGGAAATACGTCTGAACGCTCGAAACCGAGGATTTCATCTGATTACCCATGAGGTCATGGATGCACTACCGCAGCTAAAGGATATTGATACTGGATTTCTTCACGTATTCATAAAACATACCTCGGCAGGACTGACAATCAACGAGAATGCTGACACAACGGTACGTGTTGATTTCGAAAGTCATTTTAATGTTATGGTTCCAGAAGGGGCGAGTTATTATAAACTTACGTATGAGGGGCCAGATGATATGCCTGCCCACATTAAAGCCTCCTTGTTGGGTAGCTCAGTACAACTTCCTATTACTGGCGGACGTCTGAATCTGGGGACATGGCAGGGTATTTATTTGTGTGAGCATCGGGATTATGCGTCAGGTCGAAACTTGGTGTTGACCGCTTTTGGGATGTAAGCTTATTTCATTCGAAAGCTATTTCAACACCTTCTTTTGAATCTTTTTTACCCAAAGCTTGTACATACGTTTTGATGGGTGAAGACTGTCTGAAGCAATCAGCGCTGAATTGACTTCAGCATTTCTAGATATTTTGGTGATGTCGATAAACGTAACGCCTCTTTTTTTGGCCGTTGCTTCAATGAAGGAGTTATACGTATCTAGTTCCTTAACAATCTTATCTTTTGCTTTGTATTTTGCGAATGGCGTAACACTCCAATCTGGAATGGAAAGAACGAATACTCTTGATGGGTCATTGTTGGCGAATAAAACGCTTTGCTCCAATAATAAGAGAAACTCCTTTTCAAAAAGAGCAGGGTCAATACCTTGGTATTGATTATTTACGCCAATGAGCAGCGTGACCAAATCGTAATCCGTTTCTTCTTCGTTCGCTACTTCCTTCAAAAGGTCGGTAGTGGTCCATCCAGCTTTAGCAATCGTTTTGGATTGCGTGACCACTATTCCCTTCTTCTTTAGCGAAGCCACGAACTGTACGGGCCAACTGTTTTGCAATGTTTCTCCCGTTCCCGCCGTATAACTATCGCCTAACGCCAAAAACTTGTATTGTTTTTCTTGCGAAATCCCTGCTATCGGGATGCACATGCTTAGTAAAAAAAAGAGAAGGTACCGCACGTTAAAATGAACTAGGAAGAGTTTAAAATACAAAAAGTCCCGCTCATGGAGCAGGACTTTTAAACAGCGGGAGTAGTTTGTTTATTTTACTTTCTCTACGATAGCTTTGAACGCATCAGGATGGTTCATGGCCAAATCTGCAAGAACCTTACGGTTCAATTCGATTCCATTGGCTTTTACTTTACCCATGAACCGTGAGTAAGACATTCCATGTAGTCTTGCTCCAGCATTGATACGGGTAATCCAAAGGGCGCGGAAAGTTCTTTTCTTATTTCTTCTATCACGGTAAGCATAAAGCATTGCTTTTTCTACCGCATTTTTGGCTACTGTCCAAACGTTTTTACGTCTTCCAAAGTAACCTTTGGCTTGCTTCATCACTTTTTTTCTTCTAGCTCTTGAAGCAACTGAGTTTACTGATCGTGGCATTTCTTTTACTTTTTTTGTAGCAGGCGGTCAACATAAATTGACACTTTGTTTGAGCCCGACTCCAGGGTTAATAATTTACCGAATGAGCGATTACTTTAAACGTAATTGCTCTTTAATACTGTTGACATCCGATTCGTGTACCAAAGTAGAATGGGTCAACTTTAGCTTACGCTTTTTAGATTTTTTGGTCAAAATATGACTCTTAAAAGCGTGCTTTCTTTTGATTTTACCAGTACCGGTAAGCTTAAAACGCTTTTTAGCACTGGATTTTGTTTTCATCTTAGGCATTGTCTGCTTTTTCTCAATTATGTATCGGAAATTCCGATATCCCGCTTATGTCTAAAACCTTTCGGCTTTATTTCTTTGTTTTGGGAGCAATGAACATGGTCATTCGCTTTCCTTCTAATTTTGGCATTTGTTCCACCTTTCCAAGTTCTTCTAATTCTTGTGCTAGTTTCAATAAAAGAATCTCACCTTGATCCTTATATACGATGGAACGTCCTTTGAAAAAGACGTATGCCTTTAATTTTGCACCATCCTTCAAAAACTTCTCAGCGTGACGTTTCTTGAATTCGTAATCATGGTCATCAGTTTGTGGACCAAATCGAATTTCTTTTACAACCACCTTTGAAGCTTTCGCTTTCAGTGCCTTGTCCCTTTTCTTTTGTTCGTAAAGGAACTTTTTGTAATCCATAATTTTACAAACAGGAGGACTGGCGCTCGGAGAAATCTCCACCAAATCCAATTCCAATTCCTGCGCTTTTGCTAAGGCTTTGGAAGTTGGATACACTCCCATTTCAACATTATCGCCTACGAGTCTTACCTCTGGTACGGAAATGTCTTTGTTAATTTTGTGAGGGTTTTTGTTTTCCCTCCTAGGTTGGGGCCTAAATCTTCTTCTTATTGCTATGACTTTTCTTTTTAATTCAACAAAACTTTACTAGAACGACTTTAAGGTACTACTTATTTCAGAAGAGACCAAGTCAGAAAAGGAGTCGATATCCAATGCGCCTAAATCCTCACCACCATGCTTTCTCACGGATACTTTTTCACTACTTTCCTCTTGCTCCCCAACGATGAGCATAAAAGGAATTTTTTGCATCTCCGCCTCCCTTATTTTCTTGCCAACCGTTTCGTTACGGTCGTCAATGAGCGCGCGAATTTCGTGATTTTCTAAAGAATTTAAAACTTTTTGTGCATATTTTTCATGTTTCTCGCTGACAGGCAGTACCATAGCTTGATTCGGAATCAACCATAACGGGAAGTTTCCGCCGGTATGTTCCAACAGTAAAGCCACAAAACGTTCCAGGCTACCGAAGGGTGCGCGGTGAATCATGATGGGACGATGCAACTCGTTGTCACTTCCTTTATAGGTTAGGTCAAAACGTTCGGGAAGGTTATAATCCACTTGAATGGTTCCCAATTGCCAGCTTCTACCCAAGGCATCCTTTACCATAAAATCCAACTTCGGGCCATAAAAGGCTGCTTCACCTTCTTCTATAGTATACTTAAGTCCTTTGTCTTCTGCAGCCTCGATAATAGCTTTCTCCGCTTTTTCCCAATTTTCTGTGTTCCCAATGTACTTTTCTGGTTTCTGCAAATCCCGAACAGATACTTGTGCGGTGAAATTGTCAAAACCTAAAGAACTTAAAACATAAAGGGATAAATCGATTACATTTTTAAACTCTGAAAGGAGTTGATCGGGCGTACAAAAAATATGGGCATCATCTTGAGTAAATCCTCTTACACGGGTCAAACCATGAAGTTCCCCACTTTGTTCATAACGGTAAACTGTACCAAATTCAGCATAGCGTTTGGGTAAATCTTTATAACTCAAAGGAGACACCTTATATATTTCACAGTGATGCGGACAGTTCATAGGTTTCAGCAGGAATTCCTCCTCATCTTTCGGTGTATGAATGGGTTGAAAACTGTCTTCTCCGTATTTCGCATAATGCCCGGATGTTACATATAACTCCTTCTGACCAATATGAGGGGTAACGACCATCTCGTATCCGGCTTTTTTCTGGGCTTTCTTCAAAA
>CALBPG010000003.1 GCA_937899065.1 uncultured Allomuricauda sp. | reverse complement strand
GGAATTAAGCCAGTACTAGTTTCCTACTTTGGATTTGTTAGAGGCTCATGGAACTGGTGGCGGCATTACCATCAACCAAGAAGAGTTGGAGGAAAACAAAAACCGAATTGTCAACACCCTCAAGAATTACAAAATTGGAATTGCCCAAATTAAAGCCACGATTGGTCCAACTGTAACCTTATATGAGATTGTTCCCGAAGCCGGTATCCGAATCTCCAAAATCAAAAACCTTGAGGATGACATCGCGCTTTCGCTAGCAGCGTTGGGCATTCGCATTATAGCGCCAATTCCCGGTAAGGGAACCATAGGCATTGAAGTGCCCAATAAAAATGCAAGCATTGTTTCGATGCGTTCAGTGATTGCTGCCAGTAAATTCCAGAAGGCAGAAATGGAATTGCCTATCGCCTTTGGGAAAACCATTAGCAACGAAACTTTTGTAGTGGATTTGGCCAAAATGCCACATATGTTGATGGCTGGGGCGACCGGTCAAGGAAAATCTGTTGGATTGAATGCGGTCATCACCTCCTTGCTCTATAAGAAACACCCCTCACAGATCAAGCTGGTCTTGATTGACCCGAAAAAGGTGGAATTGACCCTTTACAACAAAATTGAACGCCATTTCCTAGCAAAACTACCCGATTCTGAAGATGCCATCATAACGGACAACACGAAGGTCATCCATACGTTGAATTCCTTATGCATTGAAATGGACAATCGGTATGAGCTGCTTAAATTGGCGCTGGTACGAAACATTAAGGAATACAATGTCAAATTCAAGGCGCGTAAGCTCAACCCGAACGATGGTCATAAGTTTTTGCCCTACATCGTTTTGGTAATTGACGAGTTTGCCGATTTAATCATGACTGCTGGAAAAGAGGTTGAGACACCCATCGCGCGTCTGGCCCAATAGGCTAGAGCGGTTGGAATCCATCTTATTATCGCAACCCAAAGACCATCGGTAAACGTAATCACCGGAATCATAAAAGCGAATTTCCCTGCCAGATTAGCATTCCGGGTTACTTCAAAAATTGATTCTAGGACCATTCTGGATACACAGGGCGCAGAACAATTGATTGGTCGTGGTGACATGCTTTACACACAAGGAAATGATGTGACCCGCCTGCAATGTGCTTTTGTTGACACTCCCGAGGTAGCCAAAATCACCGAATACATAGGCGCCCAAAGGGCTTATCCCGATGCACATTTGCTACCCGAATACGTCGGGGAAGATTCTGGCACAAGTCTTGATTATGATATTGCGGACCGCGATGCCATGTTCAAAGAAGCCGCCGAAGTTATCGTCAACGCACAACAAGGTTCTGCGTCTTTGATTCAACGAAAACTAAAATTGGGATACAACCGAGCCGGGAGAATCATAGATCAATTGGAAGCTGCCGGAATTGTAGGTCCTTTTGAGGGTAGTAAAGCACGTCAGGTATTGGTTCCTGACATTTTTGCCCTAGAACAATTATTAGAAAACGAAACAAAATAACAACGATGCTTAGAAAAATACTTTTACTCACTTTGGTTCTTATGGTTCCCGTTTTGGCAACCGCCCAAAACGCTACGAAAGCGAAAGCGCTTTTGGAAGAGGTCTACAATAAGGTAAAGGGCTACGATAACATTTACGTAGATTTCAAATACAGTCTGGAGAACACCGAAGCAAATACCAAAAGTGAAACCCGAGGTAATGCCACCCTTCAAGGGAACAAATATTTAGTGGATTTGTTTGGCTCCAAACAAATGTTTGATGGGAAAAAGGTCTACACGGTTGTACCAGACAATGAAGAGGTTATCATAGAGGATAAAAGTGAAGATGAAAATACCATTACGCCTTCAAAAATGTTGACGTTTTACCGCGAAGGCCATACCTATCAGTGGGATATTCTTCAAAACGTGAAGGGTCGAAAAATCCAATATGTAAAGTTGATTCCTATTGATACCAATTCGCAAATAAAATCTATTTTGTTGGGCGTAGATGCCGAAACGAAGCATATTTACAAGCTTATCGAAACCGGAAAGAACGGCACAAAGACCACCATCTCCGTTAATTCTTTTAAAACAAATCAGGCGCTATCGAATACCTTGTTTACCTTTAACGCGAAAAAATACGAAGACGAAGGGTATTACATCATAAGGAATTAGACGTTGACGATATTAGACCGATACATTTTATCGAGGTTTCTTTATAACTTTTTTAGCTCCTTTTTTATCCTGATTGTGATTTTCATCTTTCAGGGTATTTGGCTTTTCATTGATGACCTAGCTGGAAAAGGCCTTGGCATTGTAATTATTGGAAAGTTCATCTTTTATTTCATTCCTACTCTTATAGACAAGGTTTTGCCGCTCACTGTGCTCTTGTCGTCCATTCTGACTTTTGGAACATTTGCCGAAAACTACGAGTTCGCAGCCATGAAAGCCTCTGGGATTTCATTGCAACGCGGGATGCGAAGCCTTATCGTTTATGTAAGCTTCTTGGGCCTTGTCACCTTCTTTTTTGCCAATAATGTCATTCCGAAATCAGAACAAAAAATGTTCAACTTGCGCCGGAATATCGCTAAAGTAAAACCTGCGGCAGCGATTACTGAAGGGGTTTTTAGCGACTTCGAAGGGACCGGTGAAGGAATGAACATCAAAGTGGACAAAAAATTCGGGGAACAAGACCGGTTTTTGGACAACGTCATCATCCATAAAAAAACGAAACAAGGAGTCAATAATACCGTAATTAAAGCGAAAGAGGGCGAGCTTATCAGCAGTGAAACCTCAGATATCATTCAATTGGTTCTTAAAGATGGCCATTATTACGAAGAGCCGTAACCCAAAAAAAACAAGGAAAAACCCAAAAAAAAAAAAAAAAAGCGAGGGAGTAGA
>CALBPG010000002.1 GCA_937899065.1 uncultured Allomuricauda sp. | reverse complement strand
ACCCGAAGTAAAATTGGACTCTTTGCCCATTATGGCAGCCCAGAAATACGTAATGAATTTTTTTATGGATATGGTTTTAGTCGTCATTATGATTGAATTATGTGTTGCACAAAGGGAAGAGGGCCTAGTGAAAGGAGAACTGTTGACCTATGTTAAAGCCAAACCACTAAACCGCGAACACGGACATAATTCTTATAACTTCATAATGGTACAAAGATGAATTTTTATTCGAAACGAAAAAATTCTGTTTTAAGATTTAGCATAATGCAAGCGATAACGCCAAAGGCTGAGGCCCCCTAAAAGCAGTACGCCCGCCACGGTGTACCAGACAAAAGTTGGCGTGATAACTTGGACTCCACTCGCATAACTGTGCAGGCCTACGAGATAGAAATTAACTCCAAAATACGTCATCATAATGCTGGCGAAGGCCAAAACGCTCATAAAACTGAATAACCATCTTCCCCTAAGGCCAGGTACCAAACGCATGTGGATAACGAAGGCATAAATCATTATGGAAATCAACGCCCAAGTTTCTTTAGGGTCCCAACCCCAATAGCGCCCCCAACTTTCATTGGCCCATTGGCCTCCCAAAAAGTTACCAATGGTCAACATCACCAGACCCACCGTAAGGGCAAGCTCGTTGATAATGACCAATTCTTTTAAATTGAGGTCCATTCGTGCTTTGTTCTTTTTTGTAGTCAGAAGCATCAATAGAAGACTCACTACCCCGAGAATCATCCCAATCGTTAATGGCCCGTAGCTGCCCACAATAACCGCAACATGAATCATCAGCCAATAACTATCCAAAACATGTTGAAGATTGGCAATAGATGGGTCTACCCAACTTTGGTGTGCAATCCACAACAACATAAAAGTAACAAAGCCACTAGCGGCGATAGTTAGTTCACTTTTACGCCCAAATGCCAATCCCATGGCCATGGTTGCCCATGACACGTATAAAATACTTTCATAAGCGTCACTCCAAGGGGCGTGACCTGAAATGTACCAACGAAGTACTAAGCCGACCGTATGCCAGATAAACAAAACAATCAAAGTGCCTTTTAAAAAGAAAGCAGTGGCTTTCCAAATTTCACGTTCCTTAAAAATTTTGAGTACCAAAACGACAAAAAGAAGGAACCCAACTACAGCATAGTACTTGTACAATCGATTGAAAATATCCAGTTTGTTGTAGAGGATTTCCGTTTTTACCTTCTTTGGCGAGGGCAACACTTCCAAACCGTGATTGATTTGGTTTTGCTTGAAGGCTTCCAACAGCTTATCGGGACTGGAATAATCTCCTGTAGCAATGGCACCTTGAAGTTCCCTTAGGTAATAGGGCATAACATTCTGGATGAAATTGGAATACAACGAATCGGACACTTGGTATTGCCCAGAACGATATTCCACCGCCGATATCCATTTGTTGTTCTCATCATTTAGCAATGGAAAGATTTTCAAAATCTGTCCACTCAAAGCGATGTTTAGTAAGCTTAAGCGTTCCCCAACCTTTTTAAAGTCTTTTTCGAAGTTGGATGGATTGGTAGTAGAGGTCGCTTTTTGAAGATAAGGTTCCAATTTATAGCGCCCTTGGGCATCAAAAAAGTCCGTAGCTTTTACGTACTTCGTGCCGCTTGGCACCCCAATGATTTTGCGAATGCTATCATTCTCCCGCTTCGCCAATGCAACGAATTCTGTATTGTACCAAGCACCTGGATTCAACATCATGGATAAAAAAACCTGGTTGGCATCTAAGTCTTGATATGTATTTTTTCCGCTAATCTTTCGTAAAACCTCAGAAGCGAAAGTATGAATGGGTTTCATACGCCCTCCTGAATCCTGAATGACCAATTCCCCAAACTTTTCGGCATGAACAGGGTCTACCAAAGTGCTTTGAATGATGGAATCTACTTGCGCTTGCGTGGGCAATACATTGTGCGAATGACTATCATCGGTGTCCTGACACGAGACGCTTCCTGTTATGAGCAATAGTAAAATAGTGGCCAATGCAGCTTTTTTCTTCCGGATTTTCTCCAAGCTCTTGGCCAATTCGGAAAAGCGGGTTTTACCAAAAAACATAATACCCATAAGACCCAAATAAAGCAGAAAGTAACCGATATAGGTAATCCAAGTACCCCAAAAATCATGGTTTACTGAAAGGACCGTTCCCTTTTCATCGGGGTCAAAACTGGCTTGAAAGAAGCGATATCCTTTATGGTCCAAAACATTGTTCATAAAGATGTCATAATCGAATGGGCGCTCGTCTTGCACCGTAACTTTACTCATAAAAGAGGAATACCCTGTTTCCGTACCAGGATATCTTTCAGCAATAAAGTCTTTCAATTGAATGGAAAACGGAAGTTCATGTACCTTGGAACCATAAGCCAAGGACAAATTCAAATCACCCAGTTGAATTCTATCCGAGAACTGTGCACTACCCTTTCCTCCCAGAAGCTTGAATTCTTGAGCGACGCCATTGGCCTGCACATTGACTACCAGCGCATCCAAACTATTTTTGGTCACCTCATCCTCAGGAATTTTGACGATTCCATAGCTTCCACGCACCAATGGTTCAGGAATCACGAACTGCATGTTAGCAACATTATACAACGATCTCATCTGAAGAATTTGCAAGGAATCTTTAAAAACAGACCCTTGAAATTGGTCTGCCATGCGCATAAATGAGCCTTCAAATGGGGTCTCGATTTGCAAACCGGATGCGTCACCAAGAATATTAATGGCGCCATCTGTACGATTATTTAAAGAAAATAATACGTTGTGAATGTTTGCAATTTGACCGTCTTCCAAATAGTGTTCGTGACGCTGTCCGTCACCTGCTTCCACAATTTTAAGGTACCGCTTTCCATTTTCATCCGGTATTAGTCCTTCTTTTGCCCCTGCAATAAAATCTACATAATCGACGGCAACCTCCTTGCCGTTAAAGTCGGCTTTCCAAGGAAGTGAAGCACGCATCCCTTCTGCGGTAATCAAAACTTCATCTTGAAGAATTTTTCGCTTGGGTTCCCCGTTAACTTCTCCGTCAATGTTAACAGTGAGGTAGGTCTTATCGGAATAAAATCGATTTTCCGTTTTTCCTTCGCGAATGGGCATCATCCCCTCGTAGCTAATGTAACGCGTAATAAAAGCACCGATAATGATAAGAATCCACGATAGATGAAGTACCAACACCGGCCATTTTTTCCAAGTTAACAATCGATACCTGAAGATATTCCCGGTGAAATTAATAGCAAAAAACACCATGATGGCTTCAAACCAGGTCGCATTGTAGATATAAATTCTAGCGGTTTCCGTGCTATACCAACTTTCCAAAAAAGTTCCCAGTCCCATTGCAGCTGCAAAGACCAAGAACAGCACTGCCATCAATTTTGTAGAAAAAAGTGTCTTTTTCAGGATGTCAATCATGGATATGATGCTCTGTTTGGCATGCAAAATTACCACCTTTTAGGCAGTTTCCATTTAAAGTGACCTTTCAAAAGGTTAAACAGAATTGTTAATTATTTTAAAAAATGTAAAAACCCGAATTGTGTACTTTTGAACATGCTCTCAGTAGTACTTGTTGGCACGGGTAACGTGGCAGAACATCTTTTTCATGCCTTTGAAGACAACGAGGCCGTTAACGTTCTTGCGGTGATGGGACGAAATGCTTTGCAGCAGCATCCTTTTGGGGAAAAGTTTTTGCGCCACACTAACTACGAAAATCTGCCCCAAGCCGATATCTATCTTCTCGCTGTTTCGGATAGTGCCATAGCAGAAGTTTCTGAACGATTGAGTAGCGACCAAAGATTTTTGGTGCATGTGTCTGGGGCAACTCCAATGGAGCGTATTGCTGGTGAAAGAAAAGGGGTCTTCTATCCCCTACAAACTTTTACCAAAGGTAAAACCCTTGATTTCAAAGACATACCCATATTAGTAGAAGCAAATTCATCAGAATTACAAACACTGCTTTTGGAATTGGGCAAAAATATTTCCCAGACCGTGCAGGTCGTATCTTCTAAAAAAAGAGAAAAACTGCATCTCGCAGCGGTTTTTGCCAATAACTTTGTGAATCATCTATTCGCCATTAGCGAAACCATTTGTATCATGGAGAAGGTGTCTTTTGATTTGCTAAAACCGTTGATTTACGAAACCGCACATAAATTGGAGACCTTAACCCCCAAACAAGCGCAGACAGGTCCAGCCAAACGGGGTGATATGGAAACCATGAAAAAACACCTGTCACAATTGAACGATAACCAAACCAAAGATTTGTATACCCTAATGAGTCAAGCCATTCAAAATTATCATGAAAAAGAACTATAAAGAATTATTAAACGACATCACCACCTTTGTTTTTGATGTGGATGGGGTTTTTACCGACGGCTCCATTTTGGTTACAACTTCTGGAGAGATGCTCCGAAAAATGAACGTAAAGGATGGTTATGCGCTAAAAACTGCATTGCAAAAGGGCTATCGGGTTTGTATCATTTCTGGCGGGACGAATCCGGGGGTCAAGGAACGTTTAAAAGGTTTAGGGGTCACCGATATTTATTTGGGTGCTCACTACAAGCAAGAGCCTTTGGAGGAATTCCTGGATATTTATGAAATCGAACCAAAAAATGTACTGTACATGGGGGATGATATACCTGATATTCCGCCTATGAAAATGGTTGCCTTGGCCACCGCTCCCCAAAACGCTGTAGCAGAAGTCAAAGCCATAAGTGATTATGTTTCGCACAAGAACGGGGGTGATGGCTGCGTTCGAGATATCATTGAACAAGTACTTAAAGTACGAGGAGACTGGAACGACAATCTAAGTGCCAAAAATGATTGAAAATCCGCTAGCGGAAAAGTTACGAGGTCACAAGCTCATACTCGCCTCAGGTTCTCCTAGACGAAAACAGTTTTTGACGGATATGGGCCTTCCTTTTGAAATCAACAAAAAGGAAGTGGAAGAGATTTACCCTGAACATTTACAAGGAAAGGAAATCTCTGAGTACTTGGCAAAGCTAAAAGCGGAACCTTTTCAAGATAGCTTGAATGTAGGGGATATCGTTTTAACTTCAGATACGGTAGTTTGGAACGAAGGCGAATCTTTAGCCAAAGCGGAAACCGATGAAGAGGCTGTAATCATGTTACAGAAGCTTTCCGGAAAATGGCACGAAGTGATTACTTCGGTATGCCTTACCTCAAGGAAGACGCAACGTGTAGTATCGGAAACAACCAAAGTGAAAGTTGCAAATTTATCATTGGCGGAAATCCGGTTTTACATTGCGTCTTGCCAACCTTTTGATAAGGCAGGAGCTTACGGTATTCAAGAATGGCTGGGCTTGATAGGCATCTCGGAAATACAGGGCTCTTATACCAATGTAGTGGGTTTACCTACTCACCTCGTTTACAAAACGTTAATGGATATGGTGGGCTAAATCCGCTTACGTACCTTTATAAAAACTTCTATGATGCTCAAGAAAATCCTATACCCGTTATCTTTTGTAAGTGCAGTACTATTGGTGCTAACCACATCGAGTTGTATCGATGAGACCAAAGCGAAAACCAAAACAGCTGCAGAAGATAGTTATGAAGCCCCTGAAACCAAGGAAGCAACCCCTGATGATGGTGGCATAACCGAAGCATTCAAAAAATACTGGTTTGCGGGCGAAGCTGAAATTACCTCTTACACTTTGGAACAAGCTCGCTATGGGGAAATTAGAAAAGGAACGTCCGTGTTGATTTATGTGACCGAACCCTTTTTACCGGAAAAACAGGTAAAGGCAGATTACAATAATCCAGAAAATGTTCAGGTCCTAAAGCTGAATGCCACAAAGAATTTTTTGACTGGGATTTATCCCTACTCCATCATGTCAAGCACTTTTTACCCGCTGAAGGACGACCAACATGCTATAAAAACAAGTTTTTCTTCCCAGGAGTGGTGTGGACAAGTTTACGCCCAAATCAATAATCGTGAACAATTTGAAATCACCTCCCACTCTTACTTTGAGCGCGAAGCTGATGAAACCTTTGGATTGCCCAAAAACTGGATGGAAAATGAGATTTGGAACAAAATACGTATCGCTCCTGAAAGCCTACCACAGGGTAAAGTCAAAATGATTCCTTCTTTGGAATTCCTTCGACTCAAACATGGTAAGGTGCAAGCGTACGATGCAGAAACCACTTTGACAGTAAAAGGAGACATGTATGAGTATTCTATTTCATATCCAGACTTAAAGCGCGATTTGAACATCACATTTTCCAAAACGTTTCCCCACGGCATAGAAAGCTGGTCGGAGACTTTTGTGAGTGGTTACGGCCCTAGTGCCAAGACCTTAACCACAACTGGAAAAAAATTGAAGCAATTAAAGACCGCCTATTGGTCCCAGAACTCAAATAAGTATCTGGCGTTGCGAGATAGTTTGGGCATTTAACCCTGTAAAAGTCCATGTTAAAGATGTCGTAAAACGACAATGGCCTCTTGCTAATCTTTCTATATTTGGCAAAACCGCTAAAAACGTACCCATGCGCATTTTTCTGGTCCTTGGGTTGACCATCTGTTTTCACGTTTCTTTCTACGCACAATCCCTCAAATCCCCTACTTCCGCAGAATTGCACCACAAGCTTCAAAAGCTTAATTTCTTGGGGACCGCCCTGTATGTAGCGGCACATCCTGACGATGAAAACACGCGCCTGATTGCATATTTGTCGAATCACACCAAAGCACATACCACATATCTTTCGTTAACT
>CALBPG010000001.1 GCA_937899065.1 uncultured Allomuricauda sp. | reverse complement strand
AAAATGATTCGGGTGTATTTTTCGGGCTACGTACCTGTGACCCACGTCTATAGTTTACCTTCTTTAGGCACCCAGGTTCCAATGCTTCGTGAAAATCGACTGTATCAAACAGATTGGTTACTTCGATTTTATGGATTCGCTGTAAATGAAATCTTGAATGATACTCACCCCAATCTAGACATGGAGATAGACCCCAAACTATCTTGGGCACTTCGGAACCTTCATCATTTTCCAATGGATGTAAACACCGCTGACAAACGCTCCCTTTTGCGAGTGCCTGGATTAGGAACCTTGTCGGTTTCTAAAATTTTGAGCGCCAGGAAATTTAGAAGATTGAATTGGGAACACTTAAAAAAAATTGGTGTTTCCCTGAACCGGGCACAATACTTTGTCACTTGTGATTCAAGACATTGGATTCGAAAAGACCTATCCGCAAATAAAATAAGGGGGTTGATTTTACAGAATTCCCAAGGAAAATTTAGACAAAACCCAAATCAACTCGCATTGTTCAACTAAATATCTATTCGCATGGAAACCGCTAAAATTTTGGTATACGATGGAAGCTTCAATGGATTTTTAACCGCTGTTTTTGTTGCCTTTGAGGAAAAACTGGATGTTGTGGACATCCAAGCCAATGGAAAAGAACAAAGCGGTTTGTTTTCCGATACTGAAATCATTTTTACCAATCTACCAAAGGCCAAAAGAGTTTGGAATGGTGTGAAAAACCGAAGTAATAATGCCATTACCAATGTCTATTTTGCTTTCTTGAGCGAGTCTGAGGGCATTGAACTTATGCTATACCGATATATTCAAAAATTGATGGGCGCAAAACGAGGAAAACATTCTGATTTCTCGGACGAAACCATGCTCCGCATACAGCAACTGTCCCGTTCAGTAGGACGTGAAAAACATCGGATGGAAGCCTTCGTACGTTTTCAGTTGACCAAGGATAAAGTCTATTTTGCCAACATTGAACCTGATTTCAATGTTCTTCCACTCATCTCAAAACACTTTAGAAACCGATATGCTGACCAAGAGTGGTTGATTTACGATGTGAAACGAAAGTATGGCATTCATTATAACTTAAATCAAGTTGAATTGGTTTCCCTACAATTGGATGAAGTGCTGCACAACTCAACACGACGAAGTGATGCGCTAACCAATGAGGAACATGACTATCAACTACTTTGGAACGATTACTTCAAGAGCACCAATATTGCATCAAGAATAAATAAGAAGTTGCATAGACAACATGTACCCAAGCGCTATTGGAAATACCTTAGCGAAAAGAAGGAAGCGATTTAGAAAAATTGTTAGGTTAAAGCCTTTCTTTTAAAAAGATTTCTATTTCAGGAACTAAATCCAACATGTAAAAACCTCCAGGGGTGATAAAGACCAAAAAATCATCTTTTTGAAAATAGGTTATTGGTGATTTGCTGACGACATCCCATGGACCTCTTTCCTTAATGACTTCAATACGAGCCAGCAAGTCTAGAGCGTCTTTTTCGTTATGACATTTCCAATACTCTAAGGTAGCACGAGGATATAGGTTGGACTGCAAAGAGACCGTACTTTTCACTTTTGCCCTTTCTACCTTTTTGATTTTGGAAACATCCAAGGGGGCCTCCAAAGCTTCATTTCGATGCTTCAAATAGCGATTGACTACTGGAATTCTTTTATTAAGAAAATTATCCTCAGGGGTTAACTTCTCAAATTTGTTAAGGTCATATGATATCTCTGTCATCTGCCCAACAACAGCTTCGAAGGTGTTTTCCTGAAACAGGTTGGCATCCTTAGTAACAACCAAAGTATCCTTTGGTTCAGTATTGGTTTTGTCTTGCTCTGGAGTTGGCGCAGGTGTTCTCTGGGATTGCTTGCAACTAACCATTCCGACGGCAAAAAGTGTGATTACTATCCATTTCATTGGCAACTGATTTCTGTTTGTAAAGCCGATATAAGTTACTGGATTTTTCAATTAGAGTAAACTTTAGAAAATCCAATTGCTTTCTTAAATTAGGGTATTTCCCTTATTTTGGTGCCTTATGAAAGCACGCATCTGCATTGCTTTGGGTTTTGTTTTAATTGGTCTTGCGTTGTCCATTATTTTCTTCTCCCAAATTGAACTGCCCATCGAATGGCGGATGTATTTGCGAGCGAGCACCTATGACCATTTCGGTCCTTTCGTAATCAGCGTTGAAATGGTAGCTGCGGGTACTGCGCTTCTCTTTTCGCGCACAAAAGCAAATTTTGCTTTGGCCATTTTTGCGTTTACCGCACTATTGGATCCTTTTTTCAATCTGACGGGAATCTTCACCAGTCTTGTTCCGACTTACGCCACTTTGCTATTTGTGGTTTGTGCGATTCTCGCGCTTTGGATTTCTTTTACTAACACCTTCGACACCGGTCGAATCAAGCTCCTTGAAGTACTCAAGAGTTTTGTCTTGGGAACAGCTATCGAACTGTTCATCAACTATTTGTGATTCAAGCCTACTTTGAACGCTCCCCAATAAATTGGTCGCTCTTGTTCTTGAAAAGCACATTAAAAGTTGTTAAACTACCATAGATTCGGGTAATGTATTGCTGTAGGTCTATTTTCTCTTGATCATCGAGTTGTTTGCTACTGTTAATCTTTTGTTCCATTACCCGGATTCGGTCTCGTACCATCACGATTTTATGAAAAAAAGTTTCAATGGGCATCTCCTTGCTGGATTGGTCACCTACTGGTTCAAGTATCAATTTACCTCCTTTCCATTTATCAGCAAATGCCACTTTTTCATGAGTGTCACTCCACTTTTGCAAAATTTTGACCAATGACCTTTCTACATCAAAGTAACTTACGGTATCCACCTCATCTTCTACCGCCTCAATCACCTCAAAATCCGAATCCAAATCAATGGTTTCTAGCCCATTGTCCAAAAAAGTTACCCAATAATGCCTTGAAGACACATTTGTGACTACTCCCTTGCCATATTCAGAATGATGAATTCGAGAACCAATTCCTAGTAATTTCATGTTTTGTTTTTTACACTTTGATACTCAAAAATAAGCCTTAGCCTCACAAAAACGAAACATAAACCGGCTTCTTAGTTACAGTCCAAATCGTTATTTTTGAAGCTTTGCTATGATTGACTACGAAGAACATATTGAGGTAAAAGGGGCAAGGGTCCATAACCTCAAAAATATAGATGTTACCATTCCGAGAGAGAAGCTGGTGGTAATCACCGGACTTTCAGGAAGTGGAAAATCCTCCTTGGCTTTTGACACCATCTACGCGGAAGGACAACGTCGTTACATCGAAACGTTTTCGGCCTATGCCCGTCAGTTTTTAGGCGGGTTGGAACGTCCTGATGTTGATAAAATCGATGGCCTTTCCCCGGTAATCGCCATTGAACAAAAAACTACCTCAAAATCTCCAAGGTCAACTGTTGGCACTATTACCGAGGTGTATGATTTTTTGCGATTGTTATTTGCTAGAGCGGGCGATGCGTATAGCTATAATACGGGCGAAAAGATGGTCAGCTACAGCGATGCCCAAATCAAAGATTTGATTGTTGAGTCCTATCCAGACAAAAAAATCAGTGTCTTGGCACCGGTCATCAAATCCAGAAAAGGACATTATCGAGAGTTGTTCGAACAGATTGCCAAACAAGGTTTTGTAAAGGTTCGTGTGGATGGCGAAATACTGGATATCGTCAAAGGCATGAAAGTGGACCGGTACAAAACGCATGATATTGAAATTGTAATCGACCGGCTAAAGGTTTCCAATACCGAAGATTTCAACAAGCGGCTTAGCGAAACCATTAACACCGCCATGTATAGTGGAAATAATGTGCTCATGGTGATTGAAGAAGGCGAATCTGTGCCCAGATACTTCAGTCGAGATTTGATGTGCCCCACAACGGGTATATCCTACCCTACTCCAGAACCGAATACGTTTTCCTTTAACTCCCCCAAAGGAATGTGTCCCAAGTGTAACGGTTTGGGACACACCTATGAAGTGAATATTGACAAAATCTTCCCAGACAAAAAGCTATCTATTAAAGCAGGGGGGATTGCCCCGCTGGGTGAATACAAAAAATCTTGGGCATTCAAGCAACTGGAAACCATAGGCCAACGCTACGGTTTTGATTTAGCAGACCCCTTGAACAAGATTCCTCAAGAGGCCATGGAAATCATCCTTACTGGTGGTAAAGAAAGTTTTGAAGTGGATTCCAAGACCCTCGGTGTAAAAAGGCAATATAAGATAGACTACGAGGGAATTTCAAACTTCATCAAAAACCAATTTGAAGAATCCAATTCCACCTCTATCAAAAGATGGGCAAAGGACTATATGGACAAGGTGGTTTGTTCGGAATGCAATGGTTCCAGACTACGGAAAGAAAGCTTGTACTTCAAGGTTGGCGGAAAAAACATAGCGGAATTATCCCAAATGGATATCGCTGAATTGGCAACCTTTTTTGAGAACCTAGACAGCGAGTTGGATGGAAACCAAAGAAAAATTGCCGAAGAAATCATAAAAGAAATCAGAACAAGGCTTCAATTCTTGTTGGATGTTGGCTTGGATTATCTTTCCTTAAATCGAAGTTCTAAATCCCTTTCGGGAGGAGAAGCACAACGCATACGCCTCGCTACACAGATTGGTTCTCAATTAGTAGGAGTCCTTTACATTCTGGATGAACCAAGCATTGGTTTACATCAACGGGATAATGAACGACTTATCAATTCCCTTTTATCCCTCCGTGACCTGGGCAACTCGGTAATTGTTGTAGAACATGACAAGGACATGATTGAACATGCAGACCATGTAATCGACATCGGACCTAAAGCTGGTAAACATGGTGGGCAAATTATTTCCCAAGGCAAACCCATCGAACTTTCCAACTTCCAAACCTTGACGGCGCAATACTTGTCAGGGGCGTTGGAGATTCCCGTTCCCAAAACACGCAGAAAGGGTACGGGTAAAAAGATTGTGCTTTCCGGTTGTACCGGAAACAACCTAAAAAACGTCACCGTAGGATTTCCTTTAGGAAAACTTATTGGCGTTACGTGTGTTTCAGGAAGTGGTAAATCCACTT